>CP000877.1 GCA_000018565.1 Herpetosiphon aurantiacus DSM 785 | reverse complement strand
GCCACGGGGAGCGCGGATCGGCATCCAGGACTATTCGTCGTCATCATCCCATGGATTGTCGCCCCAATAGAACATTGCCGGATCAAGCGCAGCCACATCGGAGGGTTCAAGGAGATGGTGATATTGGGTTACCACGGCATAGGAAGGATAGTGCTGCGCAACCCACCGCAAGAGCATGAGGGTTTCCTGATCTGCCCATGGATGATAGGCAAAAACAACAACGAATGCAGTCCACTGATCGGTTCCTAAGCGAGTCGTGATCTGCTCGTACAATGCTGGATGATCACCATGCCACACCTCCATCCGCTCACCCAGATACACCCCAACCGACTCCGATTGCGCAGGATCAAGTACCTTGATCATGCCAAATGCCTGTCGTTGCTGCGCTATCGGATCGGGCATAAATCCGAGCGCAGCAAGATCCTCCGTCCATTGGGATACCGATGACGATGGCAAAAGAACACATATTTGTTGGATTGAACTCATACACGCGCTTTCTCATTGAATGCCAACGATAGACGACCCATGGTTGCGTAGGTGATATGGTGAATGGTGTGCATCAACCACCATGCTCCAACCGATGCAGGCTGCATAGGGAATCTCCAGCGTTTGAGTGCTTACGACCCGTCACGCACCGGTGCGGTTGTCCCCCAAGAGCCGATGATAATCATCATCATCCCACGGATCATCGCCCCAATAGAGCATGGCCCGATCGGTCAAGGGGAGATCCGCTGGACCAAACACATGATGGAAAGGGGTGACGACGGTGAGGGAGAGATCGTAGGTGTGCATCCAGGCAACAAGCCGCAGAACCGCCGCTTCGGCCTCGGGATGATAGGTGAAATACAGTCCATATTCAACCCATTGATCGGTGCCAACCTGGACCGTAATCTGGTGCCAGACATCCGGAAAATCGGCGTTCCAGATGAAAGCCTCCTCCGAGCAATAGATCTCGACGATGCTGTCATCACCAAAGGACTGGATCATGTGAAGGGAACTCGTTTTCGCCCATGGATCGGGTCGATACCCAAGCCCTGCAAGACCATCAGCCATGCCACGCGCATCATGAGGGGGAAGCATCAGAAAGAGTTGTTTATAGAAACTCATCACGGGCCTTTCAACGAGACACTGGAACCGCATGCAGCTATGCTATGCGTTTTGCAACGACGATCCAATCCGTCGTATGGAGGATTGTGGAAATGGACGAGCGGCGAAGACAGGGATGGTTTTGGGAGCTATCGCACACATGAGCTATACTGGCGCGAATACGGGGCGGATCACGCCACCGTTGTTTGGTACGGAGGTGATGATGGACTTCATTCAGTCATCCGATGGGACGCGCATTGCCTATGAACAGGCGGGAACTGGCCCGCTGCTGATTGTGCTGGGTGGCGCGTTTAATGATCGAACGGTTGGTATTCCATTAATGGAGGCGCTGGCTCCCACAGCTACGGTGCTGACCTATGATCGGCGTGGGCGTGGGGCGAGCAGCGATGCCCCAACCTATGCCATTGAACGCGAGATCGCCGATCTGGCAGCGCTGATTGCCCATCATGGCGGGACGGCGCGGGTCATTGGCTACTCATCAGGCGCGATCTTGGCGCTCCGCGCGGTGGCCGCTGGTCTGCCAATCACGGGCGTGGTGCTCTATGAGCCGCCGCCCACTGGACGGGTCGGGGATGAGCTTGCGCCGCAGTTGGCAGCCTTACTCGCGGCGGATCAGCGTGGTGCGGCGGTTGAATTGTTTCAGACCGTGGCGGTCGGTTTACCTGCCACGGTGGTTGCCGACCTGCGGCATGCCCCATTTCGGCCCGCGCTCGAGGCGATTGCCCATACCCTCGTCTATGATACCCTGCTGCTCGCCGCCCTCCCCGACGGGCTGCTGGCCGCAGTGACCATTCCAACCTTGGTGCTGGCAGGTGATCAGAGTCATCCGATCATGGCAGCGACCGCGCAGGCGCTGGCGGCAGCGATCCCGCAGGGGCAGTATCAGCTGCTGGTGGGGGAAGGGCATGGGATCACGCCCGCTGTGGTTGCCCCCCTGATTCACGCCTTTTTTTCGGCTGCGGCTTAAGGGAATCCGCAGATGGTCGGGCTGCATGGCTGCCCATGATCTGCCACCGAATGAGCGCGGATGGGTGAATCAGCCTGTTCACGACGCTGTTCACCAGCATCTGCAATAGACGGGCAGGGGCGTGGTGCACGGGGAATGTGCATACTTAAACGGGCCGTGCGAGCGACGAAACGGGGAAACGGAGCTAACGACGATTGCGTTTTTGTGGGGGGTATGCTGTCGCCGTTTGACCCACCAGCAGGGGCTAAAGCCTGCTGCGCTGCGCTTGCACTGGTGGTCCATCCGTCGCCATCAACCCCCCACCAAACCGCAGCCGCCCTGCGTGGCGGCAGGCGCGGCGGCTGCGCCGCGCCACCGTGGGAAATCCCATCGTCCAGGTGCTGCCTATCTCACCTCGCTACGCGAGCGCCTGCGGCGGTTCTGCGAACGTTGCGATGAACGGCTTAACGCACGCTGGACTCATGGCGGCGCAGCCCCTTCGGGCAAGCCTACGGCTTGGTTTGCAACGCTGCTTGGGGTTCGTCGCGGGGGCGCTCCTCACCCGATTTCCCACGGTGGCGCGGCGACGTGCGCATCAACCTCCAACGGGCGGAGCCATCACCGAAGATCGTGGAATCCCAAGACACCGAGCCATCACCAGGGCGCACTCTGCCTTGCCGCGTCTGCCGCCGTCGCTTCCGCGTGGGAGGTCAGGCCACGCCAACGCCCCTGCACGGCAACCATGCCCAACGATGATCTCATCAATGAGCGTATACAGTCCCGCCAACCGAGCCAGAACCAAGGGCCGTGCGAAGGCTTTTGACGCGACCCTTCCCGGACGTTTTTAATGGTGCTTCGCGTGGTGTACTGAATACGTTTCAATCCGTTTCAATATATTTCAATTCATTACAAGAATATGAGGGGGAATTGACAAGAGACGTTTCAATCCGTTACAATTCGTTTCACATGGGTATTAGGAGGATTTTCCATGACAAACCCGCACGTATCGACGATTGACACCGCAACGACCCCTCGCCGTGATCCGTTGACGGTCTACCAATATATGCTTACAGGCCAACCACTCAAGGACAACAATGCCCAATTGCCCCAAACGGTTGAGGTCAAAGGCCAGCCGATGACGGCGATTGGGATTGATCCGGGCAATGGCGAGATGAAAGCGGCGATGATGGGCCTTGATGGGCGGCTTGTCACGGTGCAAATTATTTCGGCCTACCGCATCGCTGTGACCCTTGGCGGTGGCAAAAGCCCCACGACCTATACCGTGAATGGTGGCCCCTCGTTTTGGATTGGCCGTGATGCCGTGCAAATGAAGGGCGATGCCTTACCGATTGGCCCAACGGCGGTGCGTTTAGAAGATCCCCGCCAGATTGACTTCTATGCTGCGGGTGTCGTTGAACTCTTGATCAAAGCACACTGCGCTCCTGGGCAATACACCCTCGCAACGGGCTTAGCCTTGCCCAATATGGAGATGCAAGCCCAGGTCAAGAAGAATGAAGCGGGAGAAGAGGTGGAAGTCTTTGGGGTGGTCGAGGAGAGCAAGCAGGCGATCAAGGAGCATATCTACGGCAAGAGCTACCATGTGAGCCGTCTTGACGAAGATGGGGACGTGACCAATTGGCAGATCACCTTTGGCCAAGTCTATACCCAAGCCCAGAGCTATGGCACCTTTATGGCTCTCACGCACACCATCTTTGGAACCCGCCGCACCGATGGCATTCAAGAGTATGCGATTATTGACATGGGCCGTGGCGACACCCACGAAACCCTCATCCAGTTATCACCCACGTTCCGCATGATGACGAAGCGCACCGGCGAAGGCACGATCAAGCAAGCACGGGCGGTTGCACGCGCCTTGGCGGAGTTTGACTTGAATGATGCCCAAGCCCAAGAAGCCTTGATCACGCGGAGTATTCTTGATGGGGGACGGCCCAAATCGATTAATCATGTCGTCGATAAAGTAGTAGAGCGCGAAACCCAAGAAATGCTCAGTCGCTTGTTACCCGCATTGAGAAATAGAAATGCCTTCATTGCCTTTACGGGTGGCGGCACCAAGGACGCGACAACCTTGCAAATGATTAATGATCGGATGGACAGCGTGGGCCGCAGCGCCGAGAGTTTTGTGATTGTGCATCCCGAAGTCGCCAGCGTCTTGAACGCGGTGGGAACCTTGTTGAAAGTCTTGTTTACCGAGTTAGCACGAAAGGGACGGGCATAAATGGCAACCACCTCCAAATCGATCCGTGTCGGCGAGCGGAGTATGCAGCTGCTCGATGCCTTGCGCATCCAGTTAGGGGATCAATACCTGAGCGAAGCCGCCCTGCTGAATGAAGCCACGCGCCGTGGTTTATTGCTGTTGGCGGTCGAAGCGTGGCATGCCGAGGCGGGTCAGTATGGAGGGTATAGTCCAAAAGAGCTTGCACGGGTGTTGCGCCATGAGTTGACCGCCGTGTTTAACTTTCTCTTGGAGCAGGATGAGTTACCGCCGATGTTGCGGATTGCGCCTGCTCCCCTGCCGATGACGGTTGCGCCGATGGTCGCAGCGGAGCCAGTCACCGCGCCAGAACCAACGGCGGCGACGGTTGAAATTGATACGAGTGTGATGGATTTGATGGAGTTGGCGGGGCAAGATGAGGAGTGGGATTGAGGAATCTCGCGTGAATTGACCGAAATGCTATAATGTGCGCAGCAAAAAGGGCTAACGCTGTTACCGCAGCTTAGCCCGTGGGCGCAATTGAGGAAACCAATCACGCCGCGCATAGGGTAGCATATCCTACGGCGGCATGGCAACTACCGAAAGGGATACGACCATGCGATCACCCAATACACCGGAAACGACCACGGCGGTTTTACCGAGTCCGGTATCAGCCACCAGTCCCGCCGCAACTGCCGTTCTTCCAAGTACGATGCCAACTACGGTGCAGCCAGTCCAAACCGCGACCGTCCATATTCCGCAATCAAAACCACGCGCGAAACGAATGGGTTTGTATGACAAGGTTGGCCAAACGATTGCGCTTGGTATGGCACTTGCCCTGGCCTTGGGTATCTGGCTCGTTGGTGCGAAGTTTACCCTTGATTTTCTTGCATCAATGGGCGTGAATCTGGCCTCATTGAGCTATGGTCAATGGCTGATTCCTTTAGCGATTTCTGCCAGTGAGTTATGGTTGTGGCCAAAAGGATCAAGTATTTGGCAGCGGTGGGCGGTATGGCTAGGCGTATTACTCTTTGATGTCGGCTCAAGCTGGGCTGGCTTTACCGAGTGGGCGGGTGGCCGCTATGTTCCGCTCTTTGCTGGATTCACAATGCCATCAGAGGGCTTCCCATTGCATGGACTTGCGCTCGTACTTGGTTTGGCGTTTGCCTTTTTGCCCGAAAAGATTGGTCGTTGGGCCGTGAGTGAGTTACGGACACTGTGGGGTTAAGCATGGAAACCATGATCTTTTTGCTCTTTGTCGCAGGAATGCTGGTAGCAGGCGTGAAATATCGCCGAATGATGCTGCTGGTTGCTGACTTGCGTGCTGATTTAGCAACGGCAAAAGCCATGCTTGCCAAGGCTACGGTCGAACAACCAAAGCCAAAACCAACGCATAGCTCCTATCCTGATGTGACCCCGACCTATATTGACTATACACCGCTTGCGGGTGCAGGAAAAGCCTTAGCAAAACCGCCGAGTGACTTACGCACGACACTCCAACACCTTGCAAAAATCGTGAAGGGCGAAAAATATTGTTTCCCCTTGGGATGGGCGAGTGATGGCCTCTACAGCGGGTGCTTTGTTGGCGATGTCAATCATATCCTGATTAGTGGGATGAGCAACGCAGGCAAGGATAACGCCGTTACAGGGATGTTGCTCTCGTTGGCGTTGAATCATAGCCCCAAAGACCTTCAGATTGGCTTAATCGATGGCAAAGGGCTTGATTGGCTCGGCTGGAGCAATAAAGCCCACACCTGGATGCTGGCCGATGAGCCAGAAAAGATTGCGGCAGCGATGGCACGGTTAACCGAAGAACGCCGACGACGGCGTGGGATTCTTGCCGCTGCCCAATGTGCCAGCTGGGATGAGTATCAAGGCGGCGATTTGCCATTGCTGGTCGTCTTTATTAGTGAGCTGAGTCTCTTGGAAGATGCAACCAAAGCTCGCGAACTTGGCGCATGGCTCAATAGTGAGCTATCTGCCGGACGTGCCTTTGGGATTCGCTATATCATCGGAACTCAAAATGCCAGTAATTTTGATACCCGCTGGCGTGGTCAAATCAGCCTCTTTATGGCCGGATTCCAGCCGAGCCGGAGTGCTGACGAGCCAAACACGGGAATGGGAACCAGCGATCTTGATGCGATTGGTGCCATTGCTCCCAGTAAATTGATCGCACCGCCTGAAGGCGCAGGGGTCTTTACCGTGGTGCATGCACCGAAAGCGGCTACCATTCGTGTGCCATTCTTGACTTCACAGCATCGCAAATGGTTGTTGGATCAATTACCAGATGCACCCAAAAAGGCTTTACACCATCCGCAATCATCAGCCGTTTCGAGTCGTGCCGGATCGACCACGCAACCAGCGCTTGATCCGATGTTAGCAGCGCTACTCAATGGCGAACCGTTGCTTGCTGAAAGTAGCACTGCCAGTAGCACCGTTTTAGCACGCGATAACGGGATAAAACCTGTTTTTAGTAGCACCTTACCGAGCAGTAGCACGCAGCCTATTTTGAGCGTGAGTGGCATCCCACCAGTAGCACTACCGGCTATTGAAGGGATTGATCCCGACGAGGTTCAAAAGATTGTCGAGGCGGCCCCAAACTACTCGTCACGCCGCGCATTGTGTCAAGCCTTATTTGGCTTAAGCGGTGGCGCTCCCTATAACAAAGTGAAGCTCGTATGTGATGCCCTCGGGCTGTTGAATGGGAATCAACCGCTGCAACAGGCGGCATAAACGTTTATGCATCAATCAGGAACGATGGATAAACACTATCCTCTCTACCGTACTTCCATTAGCGGGAGTACGGTATTCTTTTTGTCCATTATCCCTCAAGATAGTGGATTTTTAGAATGAATGCCTCGCTAGCAAGGCGGCCCATAGAACGCTTTTTTTCATCTTTCGTATGCGTTTCAACCATTTCTCACGGATTCGGAGATTCTTATGGCGCATACTTTGAAAGACGTATGCGCATTGAATGATGATGCCTTAATCGCCGCCCATGACCATTTTGCTGTCCATGCTCCTGTTGGCTTGTACGAGTATCGGGCTGAACTGGATCGGCGCGACCGCGCTCGCTTCATCAATCGCATGATCGTCCTTAACCTGAGTACGCTCCTGATCGTTGGTGCGACGTTGTTTAACTATGTTCGGCATCACCTAGGATGTGGCAGCTGTTATACGGCAATCCATTGGGCATGAGTAAGGAGGATATACCCGTACAGGAAGAGACAGACGAATGCACACCCGTAGGAGATGTGGACCAGCAATCGATGATCCCGTTCATCGTTTGTTCGACGTTCGTAGACAAACCCACTGTATAATCCAAGTAACGCAATTCCTAAAAAGATATACGCTTTAATCGATGGTGCGTGCTGGAGTGCCCGCGACAGACTTGAATAGGCGTGGAGCGTATTGGTAATTGTCGGTAGTTCAATCACAAAAAGGACAAGTCCGATGCCAAAGAGCCAGCGTGCGATAGTCGTGAGCCATGACACACGGCTCGCTGTATGGGGAACGTGGTATTCCATAGGATTCTCCAAGATGCTTCAGATAGACGTGTTCATAAATCCTAGCGGTAGGTTTTGGTACGTATTTCCATCGCTTTGAATCGTAACGTTGGTGGCGCAGAATTGCCAAGGCCATCAGCATGCAGATGATTGGGAGGAGCATAATGGCTACTACTGTGCCGCCCCAGGGTCTCGCATAGTGCACGCAAACTGTGCCTTATGATGTATGATGTCGTGGCACAGTTTCGTTCACGGACGATCCTCCCATTTTATACCCACAGAAAGCCTCCTCGATGCGACGGTCGTTGTGAGGGTTGCCGCACCCATCCACTGAAGCGCTGCTGAGAATATCGGTGACCACCATCTATGCCAAGACGGTGCTGGTGCTTCGCACGCATTGTGACAGTACGGGCTGATTCGTGTGAAAACACGCTTAGTGACAGCTATGGGTTGATCATGTCGCGACTTAGCATGGGAGATAGTATGATGTATAGATATACACCACACATGATTGTTATGATAGCGCTTTACCCTTCAGGACTAAGCGTGCATCCATTATCATTTCAGGGAATCGATATTCAGTTTCGGTACCAGCATTCACCACACGATTGGTTCTGTCGCTTTTTTGGAGAATACGACGGCATGGTACTTCCAGGCGAAGCCGCCATTGGAGAACTATGCATGTTCTCTTCCGATTCCCATTCAGGTCAGTTCTGGGTTGGAATGCCTTTTCAACTCGCCCTTGGACAGCCTGCGGTTGCTGATGGCATCATCCTCGACGTGGTCGAACCATCCATGCTTGCGCCAACCCCATTCTATTGACATGAAGCCACCTTCATAGTGAGATTGTTCCATGATACCGATCCCTGATCTTCTTGGTGATACTATCCACCAGCTTACGCGTGATTCACACTGTCCACCGCAGATCTCCCTACAAGCCGCGCTCCTTGCGACGCGCATACAGAACCACGCCCTCCCGTGGGCCGATTACCCACGCCTCATCCACCTCCTCCATACTGCGCGTTCGGTTATGCCCCATGCGTGGCTTCTCGGTGTCTATCTTCGGCATACCTATCAGGCGGCAGCATACCACGTACTTGCGACACGGATTGCTGCGAGTCACGACCATGGTGATGGGGCGTGGTCTCCACTGATCCGCCACCACCAGGCTGTGGGTGGGGTCATGCTCATCCCCGAATCGGCCACGATCCCCATCAGCCTGCGATCCTGGCTGATGCGCGATGAGTCCATCTATCTCTACGCTCACCGCATCCCGACCGATCCACCAACGGCGTGGCTCTGGACGCTGATTGCCCAGCTGATCGTCCAGCATTTGCCGGATCACCTGCCAACCCTGCCTCCCGCTGATGCGCCGTATCCAACCGTGTGGAAAACATGGGTTGCCCTGCTGAACCGCCTTGCAAGCACCACCAAGCCCATCACCATCGTCTTGGAGGGGATGGATCACTGGGAACGGCCCTGGGAACAGTTGCCCGTGGTACTTCCGGCGGGAGTCGTGATCATCATGCCGATCCCGCTTGCGCCGAACGCGATGCCAGAATGGCCTGTTAATATGGTCATCATGCCGATCCCATCCGACCCTATCCCCACCGCAATTAGGGATGGAATCGATCACCTTGAAGCGCATGCACGCACCGATCCAAGCCAATGGAAGACCATCCTCTGCCCGCTGCTCGCCTGCCTGCACGGAGCCTACGCCCCGCTCACGGTGACTGCCATCGCCACCATTTTCGCCGTGCCCGTCGAAACCGTGGAAGCCGCCGTGGCTTGGATTCCGTCGATCCTGGCCGTTACGCTGGATGGCGTGCTTTGCCTCATGCCAGGATTGGCGGAGATTCCCGCATGGAATCGGTTGTTCCCCGCGTCCGTCCTCGGCGATGGTCATCGCCGCCTTGCCGCATGGTGTGGTCAAGCCGAGGCGGTGATCGGCCAAGACACCGTTGATGATGCCGCGTTTGAACAGCGGCGCTATGCATCCCATGCCTTTCTGATGCATTTAACGGGTGCGCAGCAGGAAAGGCAGATCGGACTTCTTCTTGATGCCGGAGTCTATGGGCTGGCAAAAATCCAGGGAGACGGGACGCGGGATGGGGTAATTGCCGATCTTATGTATGGCGTTGTGCTCCAGACACCATCACCGTCTATCCCACTCGATGTGGTCCTCGTGCGGGCTTGGCAGTATCGGTTGCTGGCATTGCGGCTTCAGACAGCGGTCGAAGAAACCAATCATGACCGCTGGCGTGGCATGGTCGAGCTTGGTTTCGGGACAGAAGCCATGCACCAGATCGCTCAGCTCCCGCATCAGTCAGAGCGCATCGCCGCGTGGAGTGCGGTACTCGCCGTCGGGAATACGGTGCAACGCCAAGCGATCTATGCCCAGATCGTAGCAGCCATTCCACACGGCCCGATTGATCCGACCGTCCTCAGGTCGATCCTCACCAGCGCGATGGAGCATGGTGATTGGGCCATCCTCGAACCGTTGGTATCGGCCTATCCCAACGCGTGGCAACGGGGCATGATGATGCTCACGATTGCCCAGGCGGCAGCCCGTGCCGATCAGCACCGTATTGCCCGACAGTGGCTGCTGCGCGTTCAAACCGCCATTCCGCTCGATCTCCTCCCCGTCCAACAGCTGGCGATGGTGGGACTGGTCGCCGAAACCGCTGTCGTGATCGGTGACCGTGAGACGGCACGACAGATCGCTGATCGGATGGACGATCAGCGATTCCGCAGTCATATCCAGCGGCGTATCATCGATGCAGCCATTGCTGCGGGTGCCATCGCCGAAGCCCAAACCATCGTGCAGACGATCCCCAATCCCGCAAGTCGTGCAGCAGGACTCCAAGCCCTTGCCGTAGATGCAGCGCGGCGCGGCGCGTGGGACACGGCGCACCAGTCCGTAGCAGCAATCGTTGATCATCCAATTGCCGATGCCACCCGCGATGCGCTGGTGCAAGCCGCTATTGACCAAGGACGGTTGGATGATGCGGCGTTGCTTGCCCAATCGATCGATGAAGCCCCCAGCAAAGTCCACGCCTTGACGGCCCTTGGTACGGCCTATGCCCAGCGTGGTGATTGGATGCAGGCTGATACCATCCTTCGGATACTCGATACGACCGATGGTGACCAGGAATCGGCGCTGCTGGCGATGGTTGTTGCTGCGGCAACAACCGACAATGGAGCCAAAGTTCACGCGTTGTTGCCGTTGATTTCCCATGTGCCTGGCCTCTATCAGGCAATCGTGGCCGCGCATGAACAGGGACATCACGCGCTTCGTGATCAGGTGATACAGTATATGCTGCAGTATGCACAGACCTTCATCGATGATCAGGAGCAGGCCAGCTTCCTCCACAACACGCTGTTTCTGTTGGTCCATGTGCGAGTCTATCGCTTCATGCCACCCTTCCTCGCAGCGATCCGTGATCCACACGCACGGGCATGGATGGGAACCGATCTGACCATGCGGGCCATGGGTGTTCCAGCGCCGCCGCTCCGACAAGGACGCGGTTCCATCGATGGCATGGATGATACGATGGCGTTGGTGAATCCCATCCTCGCCGCATGGATCGACGCACCAACGCCATCGGCACTGTGGGCACGTCTATCCATGGTGCACCCACTCTTGGCAGCCTATCCCGATCTTGGGGCCGCGCTCTTGGCAACCATTCCCTGGGTTGATGCGATGGTCGCCCGCCTGACTCGCTACGGATAACGATCAGATGCGAAGAAACGGGTTACCCAGCATCTGGGGTGTCTGATTTTTTGCACAAAGTTGGCCCTTGCGATCAAGACATATCCCCCTTTTTTCGCCCCTCTGCCCATACGTTTTACGGGGAAATAGGCAGAAAGCGGAGCGGATACGAACCAAGCTAAGTCAATCGGTAACATATAGCGATCACTCCCGTTGGCAGAGCAGTTTTACCCTATTGCAATGACGTAAATACACCTTAATAATGATGAAAAAGTGACGAATCCTTGAGTAAGACTGCCATGTGCAATGATCGGTATGTGTTACCAAGGCAATGGCTTAGTGTGATACGAACGATTGTTTATTAAATCGGAGACTAAACGGAAATTTGCGTTACATATACTTGTCCTTTAAATGGCAGTGGTTCCCGCGTTGCATACGAATGCAACCATCTTTGGGGACCAAAAAGTATGTCATTTAAAGAACAGGCATACGTAAACGATGTGATCGTTTAGTTTGATACTGGAGTTTTATATGAGCAAACGCCAAGTGATCGTTAACCAACACATACGCATCATACCACTCCGCACGATCACGATTGCATGTCGTTGGTGTGGCAGTGAAGCCACGATCCAGAGTTACCCAGGCCGAACCCCGACCCTGTGTAGTCCCGAATGCGCCGAAGCTGCACGAAAAGACCACGACCGCCAACGGAGAGCCGCCGAGCGAGCCAATAAGCCCGCGCCAGCACCAGCACGAGGCCGGAAGCCGAAGCCGCGACCCACGCGGTTTGTGTTGTGGCCATCCCAGGTGGATCGCAGCCTGGACCGATCGCTTGATAGCCAGCTGAAGGCGATGCAGACCAAGGCGAATGGCAGGCAGCTGGTGGCAACGTTGGACGCACTCCTGCTCGAATACTTGGCCGTGAATGTACGCTGGGTGATATTGGAGTGCATCGTGCGCGAGCCACAGAAATTGGCCGAGCGCACCGAGGTTGCCTTGAGCATCGACGACCCCAGGCTGGATTATCGACAGTGGCAGCGCGAGGTGGAGTTAATGCGCAGCGAGCTTGCAGGCAATGGGCGGCTGAATCAGCCCCAACGCGATCAGCTGTGGGCGCTGGCCCGAACGATTGAAACGAAGGTGGTTGGGCGGCACGGGTTGAGTCAAGATTTTGAGGATGCATTAACTGGATCACAACGGGCGACCGCCGAGCGAGCGCTGGTAGTGGCTTTGGTTCGGCTGGAAGGGCTATTGGCTGGTGCTGAATCAGTGTGATTTCTATTTTGTCCAGTACCCCTCACGATGGTGGAATACAATTTTTGCTCACCATGCCACGGTCATGGTTCGAACCTTTAGATGTTATACAACAATCTGGTTTATCGCATCATAATGCCATACAAGTCATCTTATCGATGTTAATTCAATAGATAGCCCACAGCCTAAACGGAAACATGCATTATCTATATCTGTGGGTCCGATGGCACAGATGTACACGTTGCTTGGCAGTTCAGCCAACGTTGAGTAAATATTTCTGCCAGCTAAAGAACAGGCATATGGAAACAATGTGATCGTTTAGTTTGATAGCCCATACTTAAAACTTACGATAAGCAATCAAGAGAATTATTTACGATGTCTTTTGCAACGATACCCACTGGTTCCATATAAGGATGGTGTTGGTGTCACAGGGGAGGTATTGAACAGTCCTAAATCTAATATCGTCATTAAATAGAAAACTTTGGAATTCGAAATTAAGAATCGTATTCTTATGATTTATTGATATTGGCCCAAATCGAAATCTAGTTTTGCTTGATTCCATAGGCTTAATGTCTTGCCAGATCGTAGAAAATTCAGGATACTTTATGCTGGTATCATGAATTAAATCGATATACCATTGATCATGTTTATGTGTAATAAGTTCTGATTTTATTGTTGATAAAAGTAATGAAAAAAATATATTTTGATTTAATACATTTTTTCGGACGGGTGCAAAATGTTTCGAAAACATAATATCAAATATAGTGTATTTACTAATTAATGAATAGATATGGTGTTCGACGGCAGGTATTTCAATACCAGATGTTTTTTGAGAATAGGTGTTCCAGCAAAGGATATGTTGTGTTATATCAACTAAGTATGAGGGTATGAGACTATCTTTATTTTCTAAAGTCCACTTTTCAATTGTTTGTGTATATTCATGAGGAACTGGTAGACTGAATAATCCCTCATAACCAAACGCATCTAACACATTATTTTTCTCCTGTAATCTTAAACTTTCTTTGGGATAACATAAAGATCCTAGCGCATCTAGAATTTTCATAATTTTTGATCGGGGTGGATGTTTTGTTCTCCCTCGCTCGATATTCGATAGTCCCTCATAGCTTATCCCTGCTGCATCCGCAAGACGTTCCAAACTAATATGCTTGCCTTGAGCATCGCTTAATCGCAGTCGTAAGGTTCGCAAGACTTGTCCTCCATGAACCATAGATGTCCCTCCTATACGAAAAGTATGTAATTGCACTGCATGGTATTTCGTATATACATATGAGATGCTGGCTAGTGAAATACTTAGGCACAGGAACGATGGAAATGAGTTTTACCAAGTACTTCTTATTGACGTGGCAGTATGTGACTCTGAAATTTTCTTATCGTATTTTATCTTGAATCCCTACAATTGTCAGCATGTAATATAGACAAAGGATGTTGTTGCATGATAGGATATGAATATATAATTTAGCATCTATAAAGACTATTCTCATAGCTCTATCAGCTAGAATAAGTGTTTATAGTTATGGAGGCTTATTATGCCTAATGGTGATATGAATATTCATCAAAACCATGCCGTAATTGGTAACAATTATATTGGGCAAAATTTTTATATCGGATCGGGAGTGGGGGGCATTGATCAACGAGATTTGATTCCTTTACTAGAAGAAATCCGCCTGAATATCGTTGGTTTGCAAAAAACAGGTGTTATTGATGATGAAAAAGCTATTGAGGCAAAACATAAGGTTGAACTTGCCGAGGTTGAAGCTAAAAAAGATGAACCCGCTAAAAAAACATTATTAGAGCGTGTTACAGGAGCCAAAATGGTACTAGAGAGTGTTGCATCAGCCAGCAATCTGGTCATAGCACTAACGAAGGCTACTGATCTTATCAACCAATATTTTTAATTTCTATGAATCTGTTACAACGTATCTTGATGTCGATTAGAGGGATGTTCGATATGAATAAACCAAGTACTAAGACTCCATTTAACATTAATCAGGATTTTGCACACATCGGGACTAATTATATTGGGGAACGGATCACCGTTAATATATCGAGTCAACAATTTGTTATGGATGCAGAAGACTCTTTAACATTGGCAGCAGGCCTATTAATAAGTCTGACATCTGATACCGAGCAGTTAACAAGTAATTTTATATCCTATGTATCGCGTGTTAACAATGGAGAAGATAAGTCAGGTATTCGAAAACTTATTGTAAAAGATATCGATACATTTTCTCGGTCAATTCGTAATATTAATGATGAATTTGGTAAGCTTATGCATAATTTTTCACATCTTTTTATTCACCAAGCAATTATTAAAGGAGATCTGAATAAAGATACAAAATATTTGATAAAGCATCAAATTCAAGAAACATCTATTAAATTTGATAGAGCTATTAATGCTATTAATGGAGTGGTAAAATCACTTAATAATGCAACTAATCAATATAGTAAAGCTGGTTTGGAAACGATAATTATTGATAACTGTATTGATAATGTTAAGAAACTATTAGTAATTATGGTAGAAGTTAAAGGTAGATTTGATATTTTGGCATTGAAAATTAGGTAAATATACATACTTGTATAATTTTATGAGGAAGATTTATTTGATGTGATATTTGTTCTAGAGAGAGAGGGATTTAATTATAAGGAGTAACCATGGTTCCTTTAATCAAATCAACCATAGGAAGTTTGCTATCGACACCAAAACCTAATCCTTATCGTAAAGTGAATCCTTTTATTGCCTTTATTCTTGAGTTATTTGGTTTGATAGGAGTATTGGGTCTTGGCCGGATATACGCAGGAGATCCTAACGGGATGAATGTCTTATTGAACTGGATAAAAACAGTTCTGATATTGATATTTTTTTCCGGTATTGGGTTTGTAATTGCATTGGTGGGATCGTTTGTTACATTTGGTGGTACATTAATCGTATTTTCGATAGGGGTGGGATTTATTTCCATTGCCGTTATGTGGGTAACTGTATCATCAGCCATAAGTCTTTTTATAGGGATTCAAAGATTATAGATTTGTTTGATAATTGTTTTATGATAATATCTCTGGTTTTTCTGTAAATTCTACCTAGTATCAAATTGTAAAAGAGCATCTTCATGGCGGTAAACACGATGCATAGTTTTACAAAAATGCTCCGATTTGCAGAAAAACTAATTACATTATCTTTCGGCTGGGTCCCCAGAGCAGACTAAACGGAAACAAGCGTTACATAACCTGTTCTCTAATGGCAAATACTCCCGTGTTCCATATCGACGCAACCATTTTGGGGAGTAAAAAAAGTATGTCACTTAAAGAATAGCCATACGGAAATGATGTGATCGTTTAGTTTGCTTCATAATATGAATTTATCATATTTGTCATTGAGTTTCAATAATCTTCTCCATTTATTATTGATATGCACTGAGAAGGCTTGTAAAAGTGGAGGATCTGTAATGATGGTACGTAGGCGACAGGTTCGACTCTTGGCTGTTGTACTATTCTTTTGTTTAATGAGTATTCTTCCATTAAATGCATCTGCATTTCAAGCAGAGCTTGTTGATGCTATTAAAATGGAGGCATATTCCACTTTTCACCTTGAAGATCAAAAAGCAATATTAATTGAAAATATTCGCTTAGATCTCCCTTGGGCTTCTGGAACGATTGTCCTTCTCGATCCTAATGTGACTGCTACAACTCCTCATATGGGTATCTTTCTTGGAATGTATGATAAGAAAGAGCAACGTTGGACTATTGCATTCCGCACAAATCCGCAATTTCAGACATGGCTTCCCGATGTTCCTCTAACGGTTTTTAACGAAACAGAAAAGGGTTTCTTTTCTAACCCACAGCGCTTCGTTGATGGACTTGCGCTGTTAAGTCTCCCATGGCCTGCGCATGAGAGTCGCTATATGAGCCAAGGTCCTCATAACTATAATGGAGGAAATGTTAATCCTCTATCATCACTTGATTTTACTGGCGGGTCTGGGGGTGTTTATGCAGCCCGCGAAGGGCTAGTTCAAGTTTTATGTGGCGGTAATAAAGTTTTTATTGATCATGGCGATGGATGGCAAACGGGATACTATCATCTTACAGCACTTGATCCGCGTATTATCACTGGAAGTTTTGTCCAGCGCGGACAATATCTTGGACAAATGGGTACAGGGGTTGGATGTGGAGGATCTGCTACAGGCAACCATGTGCATTTTACACTCTATAAACATAGTATTCCTGAAGATCTTGATGGAAAGGTGATCGGTGGATGGATAATTAACGGGAATTGTTTTATTCGTAACGCTGAAACAATATGTAATGAGGGTTGGGTTGTGTCTGATGGATCAATAGGATCAGGAACATCCAGTCAATTACAAGCTACCCCTAATCCTATCCCCGCATCAACAATATTGGAGAGCAGCACAATTAGATGGAATACGGGCGGAATTTTTGGACAGGTCTATGTATCGAAGGATGGAGCGCCAGAAGTTCTGATGACCCAAGGGGTATCTGGAGTTGATAGCCCATCATGGTTTTCGCCTGGTTCAGAATATCGGTTTCGCCTTTATGGGGGAAGTCAAAAGGCAATACTGTTAAAGGAACTTATAGTCCGTCGAACACAGAGTCTCATTGCTACCCCTCAGCGTTTACCCGCCTCGGTTTCTCTCACTAGTGCCACGATCTATTGGAGTACGGGTGATGGTTCATTTGGCCAAGTTTATGTGTCCAAAGATGGAGGGGCAGAGACATTAATGTCGCAAGGATCATATGGGGTTGATAACCCATCATGGTTTTCGCCTGGTTCAGAATATCGATTCCGTCTCTATAAAGGTGACCAAAAGGCGATTATTCTTGGGGAACTCGTACTTCGGCGAGAACAAAGTCTTATTGCTACACCAACCTCTATTCCGACAGGGATACAAGGGCCAATAATGATTAATTTGTATTGGAGTACTGGAGATGGAACAGTTGGTCAAGTCTATGTATCGAGAGATGGTGCACCAGACACGTTGATGTCGCAAGGCAGCTCTGGCCATGCAAACCCTAGCTGGATCATGCCTGGATCACGGTATCGATTTCGCTTGTATCGCGGTACTTCATTATTAAGAGAGATTATTATCCAATAAACTTTAAATCCAAATACTCGGCTAGTTTGTTCAAAAGCTAGCCGAGTATTTGGTTAGAAGCATACGACTTAGGACTATATTCTGTGTGTTTTTGGTGATTTTTCATAATGAAACTAATTTGATCATAGTTATTAGTTTTATAATAAGAGGAGCATGCCTATGTCGAAGAAATCTGATTTAGATAAGATGTACGAATTTACAAGGGCGAAAAATCGCAGCTCAGGAGGAGGGGGTAATTTTGACCGACGACAAGGATGCGGATTTTGGTGCCGAACCGCCGCAGTGTCATCGCCAAAAAGATTGTCCGTTGTTTGCCAAGAACGATCACGCGTTCTCATATGGGTTCCATGTCACTGATTTCAATCCGCTCATGCTCGATAGGGTTCAGCGAACAGGGCATTGGATGGGATCAATCATCATCCATCGCCATCGCCATTCCCAATGATCCATCGTACAAGCCCGATCGCTTCTTGGCAATCAGGCGACTGGCAGGTTGGCATTCAGAACAGATTGTGTTGGCACTGACAATACCTCTACGATAGAACTGAAACGCCAAAACAAACCTTTCAAGGATTAAGGGATGATATAACTGAATATTTCCAAAAGACCATGACCCTTATTAAATTACCATCGAAAGATGAGTAACACATATGGGTTGCCGTTGAGGTTTATATCTTGAGTGACCGCTCGCAGCGAGCCACGAATCCAGCAGCCTCGTCACATGCATGATGTGGCGCAGTGTCAAACCATATAGATTGGGCACAGTAGGTATGATAATCAATAAATTTCAAGTGGTTGATGTGGAGAACAAAACCTGCGGTTGTAAACTATTTTAGTGATTTCAAAACATAGGTTTTTGTTCAAATAATCCCGCTCATCCTTATAATTGTTTTTGCAGAACGTTTAGGATAAATGATGGATATTCGAACCCTTATCCCACCCCTTGTTGATGCTGTGTTAGCAGTGTGTCCTGTTTATGAGCGTGCCACTATAGCCACGGCACTTGAACGAGTTCTTGTTGGTGAACACATCACGCTTGGCAATAACACAATCTCAATGTTGTTTGGTCAAAATAATGATTTTAGCAATGCAAAGATTATGATTGGTTCGATCCAAGCTGGACATACTATTTCTATTAATGTTCAACCTATCATAGATAAATCTTTTTCTGATTCTACTCATACTACCGATGATGATTTAAAGCAAGCAAGGTTATTGCTATCTCATATACCATTGGCCTCGCTACCAAAGAAAGGGTTATTGCCTAAAGGTTCACGGATTCCCTTTAAAGATAACCCTTTCTTTGTTGGGCGAGACGACATGTTACTTTCTATTGCTAGTACTTTTTTTTCTTGTCACTCTGATGCACCTATTCCGACTATTGGATTAGTGGGAATGGGAGGGATTGGAAAAACGCAGTTGGCTGTGGAATTTGTCTATCGCTACGGTTCATACTTTGCTGGCGGGATCTTTTGGCTTTCCTTTGCACAGCCAGATTCGATTAATACAGAGGTGATTGATTGTTATAAATATTACTGTCCACAAGTTATCGAAGATTCGGCTGAAAAACAGATTGCCTATATGAAATCCCTTTGGATGAATCCTTTACCTCGATTACTAGTTTTTGATGACTGTAACGAGGTTGATTTGCTAGAGAAATGGCGGCCCCAATCAGGGGGATGTTACGTGTTGGTCACGAGCCGTAGGCAGCAATGGCCTGCAACTGTAGAACTTTCCCTCCTGTCTGTATCAACACTTGATCTTGCAGGCAGCCTTGACTTACTTTGCCTTTATCGCCCTGATATAAGAGAAGACCAAGCCTTAGGACAAAAGATTGCTCAAAAACTTGCTAATCTGCCATTAGCTATTCATATGGCTGGAAGTTATCTAGCACACTATAAACTTAAGCTAGAAGTATATTTAGCCCAATTGGATCAAGGAATTACCCACGAATCAATGAAGGGGAGAGGAACGTTCCATCAACCTACTAATCATGAAAGTGTTAATGTTACGTTTAATATGGCGTTAAATAACCTTTCCAACCATGAACCAGTGAATATAATTTCACGTTTGCTCTTAGCTAGGACAAGTTGGTTAATGTGTAATGAGCCAATTCCTAAAACACTATTACAATCGTTTGCAGTAGATAAAGGGTATGATGATTTAGATATTATAGACTCTATACATAAAATTGTTAACTTAGGCCTCTTAGAAATAACTATCCATACAGGATTTCGAATTCATGAACTGATAGCAGGATTAATAAAGGATAAAATTAATGATGTTTCTGCATATTCAGATGTAGAGAGGATTTTAGGATCAAAACTAGCTTCTCGGTCTACTTGGGAGGAAAGAGAAGAATTACAGTGGCTCATTCCTCATGCATATACAATTGTTCAATATGCACTGAAGAGACAAGATACTAATAGTGCAGATTTTATGTATGGTTTTGCAAGATCCCTCAAGAGAAATTCTGATTATAAGGCATCTTTTATGTATCATCAGAAAGCCCTAGCAATTCGTAAAAAAATCTTTGGTGATAATCATGTAAATACAGCAAAAAGTTTGAATATGCTTGGGATGTTATGTCGAAAAATGGCCAACTTTAATATGGCCAAGGAGTTTTATGAACAGGCATTAGAAATTTATCAAAGAGATTTGGGTGATGATCATCCTACTACACTGAGTACTTTAAATAATCTAGGCTATCTATTAAAAGCGCAGGGCGATTTACTTCAGGCCCGGGAGTGTTATCAAAAAGTACTAAAGAGTCGTCTTATAAATAGAGGGGAGGAACACAGAACTACAGGTACGATTTTTAATAATTTAGGCATGGTTCTAAAGGATCTGGGTGATTTAAAATCCGCCCAAGAACATGTAAAGAAAGCAGTAGAAATTCGTAAAAGGATATGTGGTGATAACCATCCCGATACTCTTATAGCTCTATATAATTTAGCTAGCATTCTTTTTGATTTAGGGTTGATTGAGGATTCCTACAAAGTTGCAAAATCAGTCCTTGACGATCGTTGCCGTATTTTAGGGGATGAACATTCTAGTACTGCAAGTAGTTTGTATCAGGTTGGAAAATTGCTCCATACTAAAGGTGAGATTGATTCAGCGCTGTATAATCTTGAGAAAGCATTGACGATTCAAAAGAAATTGCTTGGTATTGATAATCCATATACAGCTTTAACACTTCAAGAATTGGGTAGGTTGTTTCAATCAAAAGGAGAGTTTGAATTGGCACGACATAATATTGAGTATGCGCTTGGTATTCAACAAAGAATATTCGGATTAAATCATCCTGCTATCGGTTTAAGTTTTCATAATCTAGGTGAATTATATGAGAAGATGGGGAATTTGCAGATTGCTCACTTCTACTATAAGCAAGCATTAGAGGTTAGAATACATATTCTTGGAGAAAATCACCCATCAACAATAGGCACAATAGATTGCCTTAATCGTAGCAGTAATTGGAATAAAATATAGATAGATAGATTTTATGTACTATACGATGCAGACCAAGGCAAATGGCAGGCAGTTGGTCGCCACGTTGGAGGCACTGCTGGTGGAATACTTGGCCGTGAATGTGCGGTGGGTGATTTTGGAGTGCATCGCGCGGGAGCCACAGAAATTGGCTGAGCGTACCGAAGTCGCCTTGAGCATCGACGACCCGCAGCTGGATTATCGGCGGTGGCAGCGCGAGGTGGATCGAGTGCGCAGTGAGTTTGCAGGCAATGGCAAACTCAATCAGGCCCAACGCGATCAGCTGTGGGCGCTGGCCCGAACGATTGAAAGCAAGGTGGTCGGGCGGCATGGGTTGAGCGTGGATTGTGAGGAACGCTTAACCGGATCACAACGGGCGACCGCCGAGCGAGCGCTGGCAGCAGCCTTGGTTCGGCTGGAAGGACTGCTGGTTGGTGCTGAATCAGCATAATCTTTATTTTGTCCAGTATCCCTCACGATAGTGGATATAGTGCTTATGGTAGAGGATGTGGCTCCACCAACGCATCGTTCGACTGCTGATGGGGGCAGTGTATCCCGAGAGCCTACGCCTCGCCCTCGCTATTATCGTTCGCCGTGGAGGATAGCGGTGGTCTATCATAAATAATGACGGTGGCCACGTTCGAGGCTTGCTGCGCATCTGGCTTGACCGACCCATGCTCGTCCTTTTTGCCAACGAGGCGCATCACGAGGATGAGGAAGCTTGCACCGAGGAGGCTGCCTGCACCGCCAAGAATGAGCCACGGACTGGATTCTGCGGCCTGAATCCATGCAGGGTTGCGTTGGTAAAGTGGACTCTCGATAAACCACGGGAGATGGTGAGGGATGTTAACAGCAATCCAGAAAAAGAGCATGGCAATCCCGATCAGCAACCCCGTCATGATGCGCCATGTGTTCCGCCGATAGCGCGTCCAAAAGGTAACGACGCTGACCACAACGAGGATGATACAGAGGATGGTCGCGCCGAATGCAAGAAAACCTTTGGGTACTAGCCGCAAGGACGTTATTGATCCCGTGTACGGTGGTACCAGTGTGTTGAATCGATAGATCCCAAAGCAGATGCTCAGGAGGCCGCCAAACCAGGGGAACCAGACCACCGGGTGGATGTGCGGTCGGGGTGGAAGCGCTGTTGGGATATGATAGGTCATAAAACCTCCTTGATTGCATGACCAGATCGTAATCTGGTCATGCAATCAAGGATACCAAGGCCGTGGCTGAATGGGAATGATAGGATGATGACAGAGGCGGCCCGCTAGAAATACTACCTCACAGGCGTGGTGGGGTTGGAGGTTGTGGGGTTGATAGGCTGAGAAGTTTTTTTATCCACCATCTTTTTATAATGATGGATGAACTCGTCACGAGATTGCTTTAGGTACCCCTTGCCTCGGTTTCATCAGGGGTATTGATGATTGTCGCATCAAGCACCCGAAACAGGGCTGACAGGAATGCCAGCCATTCGATAGCCTCATCCGCGCTTAAATTGCTTTTGTGGTGATGGGCGCGTGGGTTGCGAATGGCATCCATCACCCCCGCAAACAGATCCATAAAGCCTTGTTGATTGCCAAAGCGGGGATCGATGGCCAACCGTGTTTTTTTGGGTGAAAAGGCTGTTCGCATTAAGGTGGTGCCGTCCTCCTTGAGACCCGATTTCGCTTTAACCGCATTATCAAGTTCGATACACACCTGCGATAACGCGGTGTCATATTCGCCAATCTGCCAAAGCAGGGTTGCTCGCTCGACCACGCGCGGGTGCAGCTCGTAGCGGGTAAGTAGTGATGGCTTCGTGTCTGCCAGTTTCAGATCCCGCAGCGCACCTTGAATTGGATCGAGGGTCTGATCACGCGGGAACCGTTTATAGTCTCGGTAGGCTTGGTAGACCGTCTCGACCATCGCGACCAGCGAATCAGGCATATACAGATTTAATCCGTCCAGCCAGCCATACGCCCGATCGGCACTTTGTTTCGTTTGCGGCTTATAGGGTGGTATCCAATACTGGATCATACAGCCACTCGTGATAAACAATTCATCAATCATATCGGGACTCATCCGGTGGAATTGGTCGGCAAATTGCTGATAAAAATCAGCAGACAAGGGCGAGGGTGGGGCGAGGCGAATCCGCAGCGCTTTGAGATAATCACGCAGCCGCAGAAAGCGCTTCATAATGCACCGTTGGCCAATACTATATGCTTCCTGCTGATTCTCCCACACATGCTCTATCGTGCCTGTGACAATGTCCCATGCACGCTCCCAGCTGATACTATCCCCTTCGGCCAGAATCGTGCAGAATTCGTCATGATCGGCTGGGTGCAAGTCGCTCTTTGCATGATCGACCCACGCCTGAAAGTCACGGTGGCTCTGCACGGCTTTATCGTGGTGATGACGATTCCAAATGATAAAAGAAAGTCGATCATACTGTTTAAACAAGGCATTGCCTTGATGGATAAGACGCGATAAAGCCACGACATACTGGTGTTGCGGATCGGGTGGTGTTAGCATGCATCGCTCCATGATGACTGGATGAATTGCTCTGTGTATCCTACCATGCCTACTCACCATGCCCTGGTCATGGTTCGAACCTCCAGAAGCCGCGCCACCAGCTATCACAGTCAATAAATGCCATTACCGTACCCTCAATCCCGTTGGCCACAGCATTCTATGGTGGTGGCGGGTCTTCTTGCGGTGCTCTGCACGCCATTTCGCGAGCCAATGCCACCCCACGCTTTGATTGATTCCCGCAACCCCAGCTGCATCCACGAACCCACTGCACCCGCGAACCGTCGTGCGCCGCGAGCCATCCGTGCCACCTCGCTAGGCATCCTATTCCTCAATTGTCCGCGCCGCCTGACCCACCGTCATGCGCCCCGCAAGCGAGCCATAATCACCAAATGTTCACACCCTCTTTTGGGTGGTTACTGAATGGTGGCCGCTGCGCGGCAATCATGTGGTTCATATCCAAACACAAATGGTAGTGCTGGCGCGAACGCGCCAATCTACGCCGAAAGGTTCTTCTTGGGGGAAGGAAGGGAAACCATAGCCCCAAGTTTTCCCTTCCTTCCCCCAAACCCCCATCCAACCCTTCCTTCACCCTCCTCCTCTCCATCTCTCACGGCCAAGGAAACTGCCGTGCGCGGCAGGCCAATCAACGCGCGGAGCGCCGCGCGAAGCCGAACGACCATACTAGCAAACGCCCCGCACACGCCTATACAGCGCGTCACAGCCCCCACGAAACGACCCCAACCAGCCAACGCCAAGCCCAAAAATCAAGGCGCTGAATTGGTTGGAATTGGTCGTTTTAGGGCATCAGAACGCGAAGAAAGGAATTGACAAAAACATCGAAAAATTATATAATATAGGCAAGAAATCAAGAACGGTAGCGAGTGTACCAGCGCCGCTGCTGTCTAGCACAAAGGGAGCCAACCTATGAACACCACACCTGACATCACCATCGACGTAGAAACCTTGAGTGATACCGCCTTGGAAGCCTACGAAGCCACGATCCGCGCTCAGATTGACGCATTAAAGGGTCGCTTGTGGGAAATTGACGTAGAGCGGTGGAGCCGCACGCAATTCCCCATGCCCGCGAGCATCCCCGTGATGGCTGAGTACGACTACGCCGCCTAAATGAGTGTGGAGTTACGAGCGGCCAACGCTGGCCGCTCGCAGCGCGAGAGGAGCGACCCCCATGCACGCAGCCACCAGCCAGCAAATGGACTTGTTCAGCTACAACGCCACCGCCCCCGTGATTGTCCAGCCTGTCGCCACGCCGCAACCAGCCGCACCACGCCCAACCGAGCGCACGATCCATGCGAGCCGCTGGATGGGAGTGAGCGTGGTACGCGCGGCCTTCACCAAGCCCAACAGCACCATCGTGCATCTGGTGGTTGGCGAGGCGTGCTATCAGTTTGGCGCACGCGAACTGCGCCGCTTGTTGGAAGATGTAGCCGACACCCACAGCATCCAGATCAGCGCCGACCGCGACGACGACGCGATCCACATCCAGATCCGCAACGAGGCCCAGCGGATCTACAGCACGATGCTGATCCGCGACGGGGCATGGTATCGCGAACCCCGCGCGAAGGTTCCCGCCAAGCGGCAGCGCTGGATTATGGGCGATGCGGCCTACACCGCTGCGCATGAAACGGCACACCGTGACCTTGCTAAGAAAACCACGGCCCAAACCATCCGCGTGGTGGTGTATCAACAGGATTAACAATCCCCGACCGAAGGCAAAGCCGACGCGGCAGCGAATAGACCAGCGTTCGCGCCGCCATATCACCAAAGGAGTCATGCTATGAACAGCCCACTTCGTCCAGCGTTCGATCTCGGTCGTGTCCTTCTAACCCGTGGCATCAATGCGCTGAATATCCCACCCTATGATCTGCTTTGGTTGATTCAGCAGCACACATGCTGTCAGTGGCAGATGGAAGCCGAGGACATCGAGGCCAACATGGAGGCGATTAACGAGGGCTATCGCGTATTTGGGAGCCTGCGATTTGAGGGGATCACGATCTGGATTATCACGGAAGCCGACCGCGCCAGCACCACGATATTGTTACCTGACGAATACTAGAGAAAGGCGTTTTAGGGCATCAGAACGCAAAGAAAAGTATTGACAAAAACATCGAAAAATTATATAATATAGACAAGACATCAAGAACGGCAGCGCGTGTACCAGCACCGCTGCCGCCAAGCAAAAGGGAGCCAACCTATGAACACCAACCGCAAGCTCTTAACCGCCGATGAACGCCAAGCCCGTGATACCGAACGCCGCAGCCAGCTTGATGTAGCGCTGATGGAGGGGGTGCAAGCGATTTTGGATAGTGATAGCTTTAAAGCCGTGTTGGCCGCTAACGCAAAGTTTCACAGCTACAGCGTGAACAATGCTATGTTGATTTGGCTGCAAAACCCCGCCGCCGAACGGGTAGCAGGCTTTCATACTTGGCGAAAACTGGGCCGTAGTGTTAAGAAAGGCGCAAAGGGCATCATGATTTATGCCCCGCGCGTTGCGACCAATGTTGATGCCGCCACAGGTAGCGAGGAAACGCATGTCTACTTCGGGATTGAACATGTGTTTGATATCAGTCAAACCGAAGGCGACGACATCCCTACGCTGGATTGTCCGGTGTTGACCGAGGAACGCGGCCACGACGTGTATGATCGCTTGGTTACATATGCGACCCGCGACGGCTTGACCGTCAGTAGCGACGTAGCCCACGAATTGAGCGAGGCCATGGGCTATTATTCCGCCGTGTCAAAACGCATTTGGGTACGTCCCACTGCCAAGGCGCAAATGCTCAAGACCTTGATCCACGAAATCGCCCACCACTTAACCGAGGGCAAGCACACCCGCGAGGCCCATGAAACCATCGCGGAAGGGGTCGCGTTTCAGGTATGCGCGTGTTTGGGGATTGACAGTGGTGAGCGCTCGTTTCCCTATATCGCCGGATGGTCGGCCAGCGAGGGAGGGACGGCCCTCATCAAGCAGGTCTTAGGGCATATTCAAGCGATTACGAAGCAGGTCATGGCGATTGTGGAGCCAGCCGATGAGGCCAACGAGGGAGCACCTGAGCCACCGCCCCCCGCCGTTGCCGCTGCCAAGCGCCGCCGCTCAACCACCGTGATCGCCGCTTAACGAGAGAGAAAATCGGCAGCGGCATAGAGCCGCTGCCGATCAGGAAGGAGAACCACTCATGTCAAACGATGCACAAATTGTCACGCTGTATCAGACCATCGCCGCTTTAGACGACCAGATCGCCAACTTGAATACCGAGCGTGAGCAGGCCCGAACGATCTTAAGCAGTTTGGTCGAAGCCCAAGGAGGGAAGGTCGTGCTTGAAGGGATTGCGACGATGGAAATCACCCGACCAACGATGGTCGCCAGCTATGATCGAGCAGGATTGGAAGATCTGGTACGCAAACTCGTGGCCAATGGACGTGGGGGGATTGCGGAAATGATCGAAAAACAGCGCAAGCAGCACCATCGTGCAGGGAGTTTGCGGATTATCAAGGTCAAGGGAAACTGTGTCGGTTGAGAAGCTTAAAACAATGCGCTGGCAGTGTAACCAGCACTGCCAGCGCGTGTTTAGTACCCAAAGGGAACCAAACTATGAACGCCTTAATTCTACCCGAAGCCGAGCGTATGCGTCAAGCCCTCTATGCACAGATTACGACCACCACCAGCGCCCGCGACCTGCATGCGCTGGCCCGTTCGTTATCAGCCATTGATCACGCCGTGGCGCTGATTAAGACGCAGCACCCCCAGGTCATCGACGCGCTTTCGGACGACGTGGTGCAGCGCGTTTTGGTTCACGATGGCACACGCACCTATCGCGTGACCGTTGGTCACCACCCATCGGGAGTCGCATGGGCGTGTCATTGTTCTGGCCGCCGACGCGGCTATAAGGGGACATGTGTGCATATGCTGGCCGTCTCGCTCTGGTTTGCTGTCGAGCGTGAACGCCAGCGCCAAGCCCAACAGTATACGGCGCAACACATGCTCAACGATGCGATCACGGTCTACGAGGACGCGACCGAGCGGCGCATGATTTGTGAGGAGCAGCTCGCCGAAGCCCACCGCGCGGAGGCGAATGCATGGCAGGTTGTCTGTGAGCGCCGCGAGGATGTGGCCCGCATTGAGCGCCACGCTCCCCCGCTGATCGTTCCACGATTGCGCGAGCGCGACGCGGCCTAGTGCTCCCCGTGCGCCATGGTGGGCACCCCCCACCATGGCACAGTCGTTATGAATCGCATGCTTTTGAGGAGGAATTAAGGGATGATACAACCGCAGCACCAAGGGAGGCTTGTATGGCCCGACCGACCGACCGCACCTACGCCGATCAGGGCATTCCTGGGCGGGTGAAACAGAGTATCAGCCGCACAACCGGACAGCCCGTGACCCTGTATTACGCCGAGCAAGCAGGGATCGAAGCCGACCACCCATGGGTGGTGGTCTGCGAAACGCATGGGGAACAGGAGAGTTACCCAACCTTACGCCACGCGGAGCAGCATATTCCGCTTGGCGATTGGTGTGCCGCCTGCATGGCCGCACCAAAGCGAACAATGAAAACACACACCTATACACCACCACCAAACCCCCATCGAGGACGACGGACAAGTCGCTTTATCTCGGTATCCGGAAACCGACAGATTGCCCTTGGGAACGAAGCCTATGATCATCTTGGGAATCCTGCCTGGATTGCGGTACAGGTGAAAGGCAATGAGGTGATTTTGACGGCTGCCGAGGAGCCGAAAAAACAGGGGCAAGGCATTCATAAGGTTATGTCCATTAGTCATACCGGAGTTGCGATTGCTGCGATAGCGTTCCTTAACGAGCAACAGATCGCCAATGGCAAATACCCACCGATCTTGAAAGGCAAAACCGTGCGATTTACGCCGGATCGGACGACTGACCAGGCAATCGCCGAAGGAGCCGAGGATGCATGAGTTATTATCCAGTGCCCAGGTCGCTCAACTGTGTAAGGTCTCCTTGGGGACGATTCATCGCGAGATTATGGCTGGCCATCTTATCCCCAGTTTCAAATCAGAAGGGAAACAGCGCACCCGCTACCTGTTTACGCGCGAGGATGTTCTCGCCTATCAAGCCTGGCGCACGAAAACCTATAATGAGCAGTTTGACCCGCTGCCGGACGAGGATGGCGCGTGACGACGTATGAATTGTTGGCCATCGGGCTGTTTTGTGGGTGTGTGCTTGGCGCAGGAATCGCCACGATCATGCAGTATGTCGTTCCGCTGGAGCGGGTGCGCTGGTTTCGCCTGGCATCGTTTTGGCTGCTGCGAGTGGCTGCCGTTGCGTTGATCGTGTTGGCTGGGTTGATGCTGTTGGGGTGAACGGTGGTGATTGGTTGCCACAGAAAGGGGCTAGTCTATGGGGATCGGTGATGGTCGTGACTATCCTAGTTTATCTGATGGGGAATTAAATCGCATTCGTGAGGAAGTTCGGCGCTCAGGCTATCCGCTTGAACAACGGGTTTCGCATATCTGCCATGCCGCGCTTGATGGCCCTACCAGATTGTTTCCTCCTGGCAGTATCACCTATCGTGAGGACGGTGTATATTACTCGCCCGACCCTGTGAGTCAGCCGTGGCAACGAATTGACTTGCCATTTCCAGCCTATCCCTCTTGGGACATGGATAATTATTCATATGGCACAAAACGCACGATTTATCGCGAAACCCGCCAAACCGACCACCACATGGCTGCCGTGTGGCGGGAAGTTGATCAGGTGCTATCGGTTCGTAGCACTGCTTGGGTCTGTGACGAACCGGTTGATGCCTCGTTAGCCGTCGAAGCACAGGCACTTATTGAGTGTAAACATCGTGAGAGGCGGCTGCTGGTTGGTATTCACGATCCCCAAAGTTCTGGTTCGTCCAGCCCGATCTTCTCACCGCTGGCGCGAACGCGGCTGCTGCACACGGTTGGGCAGGCGATTCCCGATCCGCTCTACGGGCTGCCATGGGTTACGCCACTGCTCCTTGAGTCACGCGGCGAAAACGAGGCGAAACGGGATTGGCGAACCAATGATGAAAAACTGATCTATGCGGCCACGGGGAGTCTTTATGATTATCTGATCCACCAGTGGCAACCGTGGACCGAAACGATGATCCATCCCTTTTTGGTGGAGTCGGGGATCTGGAGTATCCTCGCCCCACGGCTCGATGACCCGTGGTTTTCGCTTCAGCGCTGGATTGCAACGGAACTACAACCAGCATGGTGGGAAGCCTTTAATGCCCAGCATGCACAATGGCACATCGTTCCACCAATTCAGCTGGCACTGCCGATCCTGTGTGTAGATATGCCTCTCTACCAAACGACGATTGATCAGGATGGCCAGGTTCAAGCATTAGTGCCCATTCCAGCAATGGTCGTCGAAGAACGCATGCAGGACTGGCCAGGACGATTGAATCAGGTCTTGTATGATGTAAAACCCCGCTTTGATACCTATCGTAGTGCGCCCGTGGTGGTTGTGCATGTCGATCACCTGATGCCTATTCTGATTCGGCTATCCGAGTGGATAAACGCCTGGTACGCCGCATTAGAGCATCACGAGCATGATCCGGTGCTGGTCCAGACATGGCCGCTTGAGGTGGCCTTGTGGGAAGCGTATTATCATCACACCACGGCCTGACCATTGGATACCCATATGGATAGGCTGTATAGGATTTATATTGACATAAATAATGAGTGCTACTGTCTTGACACACCAGTATTTAGGAGTGAGGTGATCTGTATTCGCCGCAGTGACGATGGTGATGAGCCACACGGCGATGAAATGGATGATGGAGGCGTATTTCTTTAATCGCTATGCAGGTAGAGTAGTTTTGCCATGTATCGTGTTGGCCGTCGCGGGGTCATCCTTGCGTTGGTATCGTTGGGTTGGTATCGTGCTTTTTGGATGAACGTTGGTGAAGAGCTAGTTTCATCATGGCTGTAATGTTATAATCTTAGGTGATTTGAAACAGGAATTATTTACCCAGTTTCAGTGGAAGTACACTATGCCACTTAATGAAGCGGATACCCGCGCCCAGCTTATTGATCCGAAATTAAGTATTGCAGGATGGACTCGCACGCAAGTCACTCGAGAGCAATACTACTTGACTGATTGGATATATACTGCTGGTAGAGTTGTTTTGCGAGGAGAGCGAGCGGAACGCTTACAACCTAGGCGGGTTGATTATGTATTACGCTATACGGATAGCTTCCCTTTAGCAATCGTTGAAGCAAAGGATGAGGGCAAACCTGCTGTGGCCGGACTAGAACAGGCCAAGCGATACGCTCGTGAATTGGGACTTATGTTCGCCTATGCTACCAATGGACACGAAATTATAGAGTGGGATAATTTTACCAATACTTCTACATTGGTTGAGTCATTTCCTAGTCCAAGCCGTCTTTGGGATCGTTGGTGTCGCAACATAGGGATTGAAGACCCTACCCTCCAACCAAGATTAACCAATGATCTTAGAGAACTACGACCGCTTTATAGTGCTGATGATGCTCAGGTACGACGCAGAAATCCGCTCCTTCACCCCTATGCCCCTGAAGATGTGACGCGTGGCAAAATACCTCATTACTATCAAGAAACGGCTATTCGAGAGATTCTGTTGCGCATTATTCGAGGTCAGCGCCGTATTCTCCTTACAATGGCTACGGGGACTGGAAAAACGCATACTGCTGTTCAGCTTATGTGGAAACTTCTTCAGTCAGGTTGGCTTACGGGACGGCAAAGTTCACAGCAGGGCCGTATGTTATTTCTCGCAGATAGGGTGATCCTCAGAGATCAGGCATATAATGCATTTAGTCCGTTTGCAAGTGGTGCCAGCGAGCCTCGCTTTTTATTAGATGGGCAGCGTCCGCTATCACTGAATAGAGATTTATACTTTGGAATTTATCAAACTTTATGGAATGAGAATGATCAAGGAAAACGATTATTTGAGTTGTTTCCTCCGAATTTTTTCGATGTAATCATTATTGATGAGGCTCATCGTTCTGGATTTGGCACATGGCGCGATATTCTTGATCATTTCACCAGCGCCATCCAGTTGGGGATGACCGCGACCCCGAAACAGGATGAAAATATCGATACCTATGCCTATTTCTGTGCTGAAGAGGTATTGACCTCGGTTAACCCAGATAACCCTGATGGCGATCAAATTCGCCAAGCTGCATATACATACAGCCTTGGTCAAGGTATTGAAGATGGGTTTCTCGCAACCTATAAAATTCATCGAGTAAGAACCAGCTTAGATCGTGATGGGTTTCGATTACAAGATGCGATTGAACAAGGTGCGGAGATAGTTATCCCTAATGGAGTTGAACCACGCGATCACTACTTAACACCACAGTTTGAACGTGAGATCCGTCTGCCTGATCGAACCAAGGTTATCGTCAATCATCTTTCCCAACGGCTACGGCTCTTTGGTCCATTGCAAAAAACGATGGTTTTTTGTGTAGATATGGAGCATGCGCAGGAAGTTGCAAGGCAGCTCAATAATGAATTTGCTGATCTGGGATATGGTGACAACTATGCAGTCCCTATTGTCAGTGAAGAAGGTGATCAAGGCCGACGTTGGTTGAGTTTGTTCCAAGATAGCGATCGCCAGCTTCCAGTTGTTGCAACAACAGCTGAACTCCTTTCAACTGGTGTTGATGTTCCTTCAGCTCGCAATATTGTTTTTATGAAGACAGTTGCTTCACCGATTGTATTTAAACAGATTATTGGGCGTGGAACCCGGATTGATAGCAGTATCGATAAATTGTGGTTTCGTATTATTGATTATACCGGAGCTACGCACTTACTTGATCCTTATTGGGATCATCCACCCTCAGCGGTAATACCCTCAACAACCCAGCCTATGACTTCAATTGTTACTGGAACTGTGACATTGGCTGGGTCAGGTAACCCTGTTGTTGGGGCGGCGATTGCAATTCAGGTTGGGCCAAATGACCAACGTGGACCAATTTTATCAGATGCCAATGGATGTTTTTCTTTTACGAGCCTGCCTGCTAGTAACATGACGCTTGTTGCTAGTAAACCAGGATTACACCGTCGGCAAATAAGCCTAATGACAGAACCTAATCTTGCAACACAATGTGCTATTGAACTGAAGCCAATTGGGGAAAGTGCTGGTAAAATTGAGGCACATGGTCTGCATGTCGCGATTGCAGATGAAGCAACATTTATCGTCGAGGGCATGAATGAACCAATGACCTTGGAACGCTACCTCGACTATAGCCGATCTAAGATTATCGGCTTTGTATCAGAGCGGAGCAAGTTGCAAGTAATCTGGCAAGATCCTACGCAGCGTCGAGTATTTATTGAACAGCTTTCACACCAGAGCGTCCATTTAGAAGTCCTTGCCGATATTTTCAAAGCACAGGAAGCAGATCAATTTGATCTCCTTAGTCATTTGGCCTATAGAACACCGCTCCAAACCCGAGTTGAACGTGCCACCGCTTTCCACAGACGCGAGCAAGCGTGGTTGGCAGCTCAATCTGAACCCATTCGTGAGGTTATAATAGAACTTCTCGCCAAGTATGAGCTTGGCGGACTTAACCAGATTAGTGACCCAAGTATCTTTAGAGTTAGTCCTTTCCGTGAGATGGGTGAAGTGCGCGGAGTTATTGCGCGATTCGGTGATGCTCAGCGGTTGCGCGAAACCATTGATGAAATTCAGCGACGTTTATACGCCGCATAGCAACACACTCTACTTTGTTGCACAGCATGGGTGATATAAAAACATATGGTAATGGATACACTTCCTAAGCGAAGCACCAATGAGACGCTTCGTAGTAATATGTGGCGGGCATGTGATATCCTGCGCCGTGATAATAATGTTGGCGGAGTAATGCAGTATACCGAGCATCTTGCTTGGCTGTTATTTCTTCGGTTCATGGATATGGAAGAAAAACGTCGCGTTGATTTGGCGCTGCTAAACGAGATGCCTTATCATCCAGTACTTCATGGAGACTTGTCTTGGGATTTTTGGGCTAGCCCAGAGGCATTAGAGCGTCGTTCTGCACCTGAGTTAATTCAATTTGTGCGCGGTCGGCTTTTGCCGGGTCTTGCGACCCTTACCGGATCATCATTGGCACGCACAATTGCAGGCATTTTCTCTGATGAAAGTACTGGTGATCAGAATGTAGTGCGGGCAGTTCCAGTCTGTGCCTCAGGATATAATCTCAAAGATGTACTGGAGATTATCAACAGTATTCACTTTGAGCTTGATAGTGATCTCTTTACGATCTCGCTTTTTTACGAAGATCTTCTTGAACGGATGAGTAGCGAGAATCGTACTGCTGGCGAGTTCCATACACCACGAGCGGTTATTCGATTTATGGTTGAGCTGATGGCTCCCCAAATCGGTGAGACCGTTTACGACCCAGCCTATGGATCAGCAGGCTTTTTGGTCCAGGCATTTTTATTTATGCAGCCCTTTGCCCGCACAATTGAAGAACACACTAGCTTACATGAACAAACCTTCTTTGGAATCGAGAAGAAAGCACTTTCGGCTTTGCTTGGTACCATGAATATGGTGTTACATGGTGTCAATGCCCCCAAACTCCTTCGAGCCAATACTTTGGAAGAATCAATGCAGGGAGATTCGGGTCAACGCTATGATGTGGTGCTTACAAATCCTCCGTTTGGTGGCACTGAGGGTGCTCATATTCAGCAAAATTTTGCGGTTAAGGCGAATGCTACTGAGTTATTATTTCTTCAACATATTATCAAAAAACTCAAGCGAACACCCAATGCCCGAGCAGCTATTGTTGTGCCCGAAGGAACGCTCTTTCGTAGTGGAGCCTTTGCTGAGGTAAAGCAAGATCTATTGCAGCAGTTTCATCTGTTTGCAGTATTCAGCTTGCCTCCAGGCACATTCGCTCCCTACTCTGATGTTAAAACAGCAATTCTATTTCTTAAGCGGCCTGATTCACTATTAATTGCTAATCCATTGGCACGTGAGGAAACGTGGTTTTACGAATTGCCGCTTCCTGAAGGACTCAAGAAGTTTTCTAAAGGCAGTCGCATTAGTGATAGCCATTTCGATGAGGCGCGGCATTTATGGCAGGTTTGGAGTGATTATCTATCTGGTAATGCTGAGCGACCCTTTGTCTACGCCGCTGATCTACGACCGCATCAAACTTCTAACGAGCCAACTCCTATTCAGGAAACATTCTTTGCCAACAAGCAAACCAGTTTGCAGCTGTCATCCATAAACAATCGGCAATTTGAGCCAGTGTTTGCGCGAAATATTAACGCTTGGATCGAGACCTACAATGACATAGCTTCACGCGGTTTTGATCTAAGCGCCCGAAATCCTCATCGGGTTGAACAAGAGTCCCGCGAATCGGCGTTCGTGCTGACAGCCCGATTGTTAGAGCGTAGCCGCGAATTACATTCTATGATCCAGAGTCTGCATGCTAAGCTGAGTCAAGGCAGAGAGGAGGTGGAAGAGTGAAAATAGAAGATACTACTACTTCCTCGATTTGGGATTTACCTTCTCATTGGGGTGTAAAAAAACTTAAATTGATAGCAAAAGAAATATCGCAACAGATAAAACCTGCTGATAATCCATCCACAGTGTATAACTATTGGGGGCTAGATGCAATTACTAAGGGGCAATTTCAAGAACCAAAACAGAATCTTGTTAAAGGTTCTAACATAGAAAGCACATGCGTCACATTTACAGAAAATCAGATTATTTATTCAAAATTACGCCCTTACTTAAACAAGGTTATTGTCCCATCTATTCCTGGTATTGGTACAACCGAGTGGATTGTTGTCGAACCTGATGCAAATGTTGTGGATAGGAAGTATCTTGCTTATGTTTTACGATCACCAGCTTTTTTAAGGTATGTGTCTCGTGGTGAGAATATTAATGGTGCCAGAATGCCGAGGTTAAGAAAGGACAGCTTCTGGAATTTTCCCATTCCTCTGCCATCTCTTTCTAATCCTGCACGATCTCTTCAGATCCAGCAGTCAATCGTTGTTCGGATTGAGTCGCTCCTAAGTGAGCTGGGAGAGATACGTGAGCTTCATCGAAGAATCGATCTTGATGTTTCCAATGTGATGGATAGTATATTTCGAGATGTTTATATAGATTTGGAGAACAAATACCCCTCTCGTCAACGGATTGACTCCTTCACACAAGTGAAAACCGGAGGTACTCCTAGTCGTAAGCATTCAGAGTATTACAACGGTGATATTCCTTGGGTAAAGACTGGAGAACTCAAAGACGGCCTGATCAAAAAGACTGAAGAGTATATTACCTTAGAAGCAATGCAGAATAGCAATGCAAAAAAAATACCGATAGGAACTCTTTTAGTTGCTATGTACGGTCAAGGTCAAACCAGAGGAAGAACTGGTTTATTAGCGATTGAAGCTACAACAAATCAAGCCTGCTGTGCAATATTACCAAATCCCTATATCTTTATTCCGCGTTATCTTCAATTTTGGTTTATTTTTATGTACCATGATCTTCGCAAAAAGAGCGATGCAAGAGGAGGAAATCAAGCAAATCTTAATTCTCAAATAATAAAGGAATTAAAACCGCCATTACCGCCTATATTCGTGCAACAACAGGTAGTATCTTATCTAGATGCAGCGTATAACGAATTGATCGACATGCAATCTATTCAATCTATCAACAAGCTATTATTCGATCAAATTGAACAATCCATTCTTGAGCAGGCGTTTCGTGGAGAGCTATAACAATGGCAGATATTGCAGCAGGGTTGAACGAGATATGGAAGATCTTTCGAGCAAAGGGGATCGTTGATGATCTCCTAATTATCGATCATATCGCGACGTTACTGCTTGAGCAAAACAGCCTGTCGCCTCCTTCAGGTTTACAAGGTGAGCCAGTTCTACTTCCTAAGGTTGATGAAATTAAAACGCGGCTGAGCGCTCTTTCAACTCTACTAGAGGGAGGAGCAGCTGAACTCTTCGACCGTTATATTCTCTTTCGCCTCGACCAAACCCATCTTGGCGGACGTTATCCTACTCCACGCCATCTAGTAAAATTTATGCGTACTATTGCTCATGTGACAGCCAACGATAGCCTGCTTGACTTGGCCTGTGGTAGTGGTGGCATGCTTGCAGGGCGTGCTCAATCAGCAGAGCATCCGACCCTTACCAACGGACTTGAAATCTCGCCCCAATGGGCACGATTAGCCTGGGCCAACTGTGCACTCCATGGACTCAAAGATTTTACGATTGAAATAGCTGATGCTTTAACTTATCCGCAAGCCATTTCCGTTAATCGAATACTTATGAATCCTCCATTTGGCACACAAGTATCCACAGAAGGTTTATCCGGTCGGAGTGAAACCCGTCTGATAGAACAGGCGATCAAATGGCTAGCTGACAATGGTCGGCTTTGTGTTCTGGCTCCAGCTGGAATCCTGTTTGGTGGAGGAAGGGAAAAAGAGCTAAGAAAGAATCTATGCACAAATCAACAAATTAATGCGATTATTGCCCTACCGAAAGACACCTTTCAACCTTTCAGTACACTCCAAACCTATCTGCTGCTTATTACGAAATCAGTGCCTCAAGCTGGAACGTGGTTTATCCGCGCCGAACGTGATGGTTATATGCGTGGGCGTGGGCGAGATCTAACTAAGCAACCGACTGATGCGAGTGATTTTCCATTAATCGAAAGCATACTTGGGTGGGATAACACATGGAATCTTACTGACGATCAGCAATTATTATCATATCGGCAACTTACTATTGATGAAGAGCGTGTTTTAATTATTGGTGCACCCGCTGGGAGTATATTCACACAGGTAGAGCGTTACAGTCAAGGTTCTAAGCATATCTTTTTAATCAATGTTGGTTTAGATGCGCAGCGTAAAAGTTACATTGTAGATCTTAATGATCCTATCCCAATTAAATTAATGACACAGCAACGTGAAGATATAATTACAGAGAAGTTTAGCAAATCAAAAGAGGAGAAACCAAAATTAGTAACACTTTTGAACGGAGACCATTATAGTTCAGCCATTGCAATCACAACAAGTGGCCGTTTGCTAGGCACTCGTGTTCTTCAAGATCAGATTATTAAGCAGGCAGACTATACATTTAAAATCGATCGTTACTTGCCAGCCGAAGAGATGGCGGTTGTCAATCGCCCACCGAGTGAACTGCTTGTTGAGATTCGGGCCAATCAAGGTCGTATGGCGCAGTATATTGATAGTCTTTTAAGAAAACTTGAAGCACCCCAAATTGGCGATGGCAGGTTGATGGCGCAGGTGTGGCAGCTAGAACCGACCGCGATTGATGTACTTAGTAGAGAACAGCGCCAGATTTGGGATAGTATCAAGAGCCTAACCCTGACCGTACACTCAGAAAGTGCTAGTACTGGTTTTGAAACCCCAAACTACTTTGATGTGGCATCACTGCATCAACAACAACCAAATTTGCCTGAATCAGAACTGGCAAGCATGCTTGAATTATTTGAGAAGCTGGGGCTGATCGTTGCCGTAACGCTGATAGATTCGCAAGACCAGCATCTATCTGCCTATCGATTGTTGAGCGAACGAGATATTTGGCGGGAGCTTCCTAGCTCTGGGGTTAGCTCATGAGACTACACCATTGCACTATTGGACACTATCGTGTTCTTCGCAATCTTCAGATTAAATTCAATAACACGGATAACGAACGTCTAGGGATTGATTTTCTAGTAGGCCAGAATGGCAGCGGCAAATCAACTCTGCTTCAAGCTATTACTTTTATAATCCAGCAATTAGAAAAGGGAAGCGATGTGCCCTTTCGCTTCTATCTAGAGTACGAACTTGGCTCAGCGAATGCCAAGCAGAGTATCCGCATTTATAACTATGAATTGGATGAAGATTCTAACCAAAAAAAGCTGGACAGGGCAAGAGCAGACACGCGTACAGTAAATACTGAATGGCAGGAGCGTCATGGCTCATTGGAAGAAATCCTACCACGAGTAATAATCCTTACAACAGGCAGAGAGCAGGAATGGCAAACACTTTTGAAACCATCTCAGCAGAGCGTTACGCTTGATCCGCTTGAAGTTCTATCGGGATCACTAGCAGATTCCGATATTCACGCTCAGCATGAGCAACGACTACTTAGTGAGCGGGTAGGGGCATCAATTGTTTTTGAACCAAGTGCTCAATCAGAATCACAGAAAATCACGTTTGTCCCAACCGAAGCATTGCCACTTGTAACACTATGCGGGGTTTTAGCAGAACTTTCGCATAATGGCATACTTAACTCAATGAAAGATATTTTCGAAGATGTTCGCATTCGGCAAGTATGTGCGTTCTCTCTCCGCTTTCGACTCAACCTTGCTGGCTCGAATGAGCGACGTGAAATTCAGGAGCTTGGGCGAAAGGCTACGCGTGCGGTGCATATAGGTTCTGACTGGCTACTCTATTTCGACTTAACAGATCAGCAACAATCGAGTATCCAAGATTTGTTGGGCGACCGGGGTGGAGCTTTCGCTTTCTACCAACAACTACGGCGGTTGAGTAGGAATGCAATTGCAGCAGAGCGGGTGCTTCAAGAGGTTAATATCTTTGTTAAACGTGGCCCGAAGGACGAAGATCCAGTTAAAGATCGCGAGATTGCTCAGAATGCACCATTGCACCCACTTGCTTGGTTGAGTGATGGGGAACGTAGCTTCATAGGCCGGATGAGTCTATTCAGTATGCTCCGCGATCAAGACCAACTTATTCTGCTTGATGAACCTGAAGTTCATTTTAATGACTACTGGAAACGCCAGATAGTTGATCGTTTAGCAACATTGCTCGAAGATGGCAAGTGTCATGCCCTGATTACATCTCACTCCAGCATCACGCTGACTGATGTTCCACGTGAGGATATTATTGTGTTGCATCGTGGAGAGCAATATACTCAGAGTGCTGGGAGTCCTACGCTTAAAACACTGGCTGCTGATCCGAGTGATATTATTATTCATGTTTTCGATTCGCCTTATGCGACAGGCCAATATGCTGTTAAGAAAGTTAAAGCGATATTGGATGAAGTTGGCCAGCGTAATAACAAGCAGGCACAGCAAAAGCTTAAAGACTTGCTTAACGAAGTTGGGCCTGGGTATTGGAGCTATCGAATCCGGCGGGTACTGTATAGGATGAGTAACGATGCTTCATAAGGTTGAACTTCCCGAAACGTCACGTCGCTGTCTCACCAAAGCAATGTTTTGGCAATTCCGTTTGCTTCGCTGGGCATTAATGACACCTGGCTTCAGCAAGGATGATTGTCAGGGTTGGCTTGAGAAACAACCTCGTTATGCACAGAACGCAACAAAGATTGCTAATTGGGTGTGCAAACAATCATCGCTTAGAAATTTCTCTAATGATTTATCAACAACCTCTCAAGTCAAGCGCGATTGGATCAACCAACGTTTCAATGAAGCATGGCGGTTGTTACGCAATCCACATGGTCAATTAGCAAATCCCAGTGATACCACAGAGGTAACGTCTGAGTGGCAAGAAGCTGCTGCCACTTTTCTAATCCATTTTTATGATCTTTTTCGAAGTGAAAGTGGGTTACCTGCCTTTTTTTTTCAGCGATCAAGAAACCAAAAATACACAGCTCAGGAATTTCTTGACGCATTTCTTTCTCAGAACGACAGGTTATGTGTATGCCCTGTGTGTGATTCTACAGCCTATTTCACGATTTTACACCGAAAAGAAGGTTTATCCGTCTATACCGATATCGATCACTACCTGCCTAAAAAGATTTATCCGCATCTTGCAATCCATCCATATAATCTTATCCCACTTTGTCACAGTTGTAATTCAGGCGTAAAAACTGCTGAAGATCCACTAAGACCAAAAGCACGAGAGCCATATCGACTAGATGAAATCTGGTTACCCTATCGTCATTCAGGATTAAGTACAAGTCTGATCTTAAAAATTATATCCGATGAACATCCGTTTAATTTTACTCCCTTTAGTTTAAAAAGTGATTCCACCTCCACGCTTAATATTTCAATGCTTAATGATCTGTTATCCCGAGTTTATCATATTCCTGAGCGTTGGCAGATAAGAATTGACGAAATAGGTGAGAAGCTATTTCGCCGCATACGCGATTACATACGGTTTATGAATGTGGAAACTGATGACTCTTCTGCAATCATATATCTTGATGAGCTTTTGTATCTTTTTGATCAAGAAGAATCTTCGCGCGAACCATATGCTATTGCGATGATGTGGTTATTAGCCCATTTACTTATAAGTCCTCAGATCAAGGAGCCTTTTATGGAAGAAATAAAAGAGTGGCAACAGAAAAAGATTCAACAGACTGAATATATGCGCGAACATGGTAAACGTATTCGTTTAACATTAAACAATGAGGAATAACGATTTCAGAAATGTGCGAGAAAGGTATCTATTAACAACAAACCCCTAGCACGCTAAGCCATTGCCTTGGTACCATATACCGATCATTCACGATGACAGTATTGCCCAAGGATATGCCGCTTTTCCATCATCATTGATGCGTTTTTATGCCATTGCAGTGGTACAAAAACGCTCTGCCAACACGATTGATCGGTATGTGTAACCCACCTATTGACTTAGTGTGAACCCCCAGCCTTAAGCGCTATGTGCTGTTCACGCACATCGTAACCTAGTTCATCTTCATCGTAGCCTATGCTATGCTTATGATCATCGGTATCGAACGTATGGCGGGAGACGCACCATGACGGCTCGCTGGTTTGCCGATCGCATAACGCTCTATCAGTTGCTGCATACCCACCCAGGCTGGTCGAATCGCCAATTGGCGATGGATACCCACCGTTCCATCGGATGGGTCAAAAAATGGAAGGCACGCTTTGGGTCTCCACCGCATCCTGATCCGCAAACCGTCTGCCAAAGCCAGTCGCGAGCACGAAAAACTCCCGCCGCACCTTGGACGGAGCGCGTGATCACCTATATTTTGGAGTTACGCGATACGCTGTCAGCCCAGTACAACCGTATTGTCGGAGCCAAAACCATTCTCGCCTATCTCCAGCGTGATCCCGATTTGGCCAGTGAGCCGCTTCCGACCTCCCCGGTCACGATCTGGAAGATTCTGCGCCAGCATCAGCGGATCTACCAGCGCCACGCGCCACTGATGTGGTCACGATTGTCTCCTTAATCGTGACCACATCACTTGTAGTGATAGCGCATATGCTCAGGATAGCGTGATGGTTGAAAGTGCGAGACCAGATAGCGATCGATAAAGCGGTCTTGGGTGTTCCGATCGTTTAAGGCCGAACACTGAGAAATATCGCTCGTCCATGTGTTTGACCACAGGTCACGATAGACCCAATAGCGATTGACTTTAATCGGCTTGATTGGCATGGATCTTCTTTCGTGGCAGCGAGATCATGATCGCATCAGCGTCATTTCGCTTCATCGTCTTGTTGCGGGTCAGGTGTGGTTGGCGATCTACGACGATCAGCAGCCAGCCTTCAACCACGCTGCGCAACCATAGCACGAGGGGTCGATCTGAATACTCCCCCATGCAGGTGATTTTTTAGCCCTGCATGCCAGAAATGCACGAGCAATGTATCTATTAATAACAAACCTCAGCCTTAATCGTCGTGTGAGGAGTCCCCGATGGAATTGCCAGCCCTCATTGCCGTTCTGGTCGATGCGATTCTCATCAAATGCCCACAGTATGATCGGGCGAGCGTGACTATTGCGCTCGAATCAGTCTTTGCGGGTCATCCCACGCTGTTGGGTGGCAACTCCATTTCGATGCTGCTTGGCCAAAACAATGATTATACCAATGCCACGATCACGATTGGCGATGTCAATGCCGGAAATCAGGTGCATGTCACGGTGACGCTCCCCCAGCCGATTGATCCCTTACCCGCTGCCCTTGCAGCCCTTGCCTCGATTCCCTTGACAGATGTGCCCACGCCGCGTTCCGATCTCCCCCAAGCCTCACGCCTGCCCTTTGAATCGAGTCCCCATTTTGTTGGGCGCGAGGCCGAATTGAACGCGCTCGCGCAGGCGATTGGCACGGCGCAGCCAGCGGTTGTTATGCCAGCGGTGGCCACGGGTCTTGGCGGGATTGGCAAAACGAGCCTGGTGACGGAGTTTTCCTATCGCTATGGGGTGTATTTTCAGGGCGGGGTGTTTTGGCTGAACTGTGCCGATCCTGATCAGGTGGCCAATCAAATTGCGGCCTGTGCGGTTGGCTTGAAGCTTGATACCACCGGAATGGCACTCGATGAGCAGGTGCAACGGGTTTTGCATGCCTGGCAATCGCCCATGCCGCGCTTGCTCATTTTTGATAACTGTGAAGATCCAGCGATTCTTGACCAATGGAAGCCTACGGTGGGCGGCTGTCGCGTACTGGTGACGGCGCGATCCGATGCGTGGCCAACACTCACGCAGATTCGGCTTGGGCTGTTGTCGCCTGTCGAAAGTCGCGCGTTATTGCAGCGACTCTGTGCGCGGTTGACCGATGCTGAAGCCGATGCGATTGCCGAGGATCTGGGGCATTTGCCGCTGGCGTTGCATCTGGCGGGCAGTTATCTCGCAACCTATCCCCATCATACGATTGGCCAATACCGCAAGGATTTAACGATTGCCCACCGCTCGCTCAAGGGACGGGGAGCACTGCCCTCACCCACGCGCCATGAACTGGATGTCGAAGCGACCTTTATGCTCAGTTTTAACCAGCTTGATCCCAATAATGCGCTTGATGCGTTGGCCTTAGGCATGCTCGATGGCGCGGCGTGGTGTGCGCCAGGTGTGCCAATCCCGTGTGATCTGGTGCTGGCGTTGGTGCTTGCCGAGGCTGGTGACGATGGACATCCGAGTCGAACGACGGATCGTGATGATGCGGTTGATGCCCTGCGTCGTTTGCAGCAGCTTGGATTGCTCAATGGCACTGAACTCGTCGTACTGCATCGCTTGCTGGCGCAAGTTGTCCAGTCGCGGTTAGGATCGTTAGACATGTTGGCCGAGGTTGAATCGTGTCTTGCATGGGTAACGGCGACGGTAACGGCGAGCGGGAACCCGCAACGGTTGACACCCCTGATTGCCCATATGCGGTATGTGACCCTACGGGCATTAGACCGTGGCGATCTGGTGGCGATTCAGTTAGCCGATCAGCTTGGCGCATTTGAGCAATTGCACGGTGCCTATGCCGCCGCACAGATCGTCTATGAACGCGCACTCGTCATTTGTGGGTCACACCTTGGTATGGGGCATGTCATAACCGCAGGAATCCTCCATAATTTAGGAGTTACTCTCGCCCATCAAGGGCGGTATAAGGAAGCCCAAGCATGGTATGAACACGCATTGGTTATTACGGAGCAGGTAGTGGGTGCGGATCATCCATATACAGGGGGGATTCTGTCGAATTTGGGGGTCGTTTTGGATCACCAGGGCGCGTATGCTGAAGCCCTGCCATTAATCGAACGAAGCATCGCGATTCGGGATAGGGTGTTAGGAGCCGATCATCCCGACACCGCGATGTCCTTGAATAATCGTGGTGTTGTGCTCGAACACCAAGGACGATATCGCGAGGCGCAGCACTGCTATGAACAGGCGGTGGCGATCACGACCGCTCTCGTGGGAGATAGCCATCCGACAACGGCAAAGTATCGGAGTAATATCGCGCTGATGTTGGAGCGGCAAGGACAGTATGCTGCTGCTGCACGCATTCATGAAACGGTTGTTGCGATCATCGAAACCGTCTTGGGTGCGGAGCATCCGGATACCGCGATGAGCCTCCATAATTGGGCCTTCGCGTTAATCAACCAAGGGCAAGCAGCCCAGGCGCAGACCCTTATGGAGCGGGCGATTGGGATTAATGAACGTGTTCATGGAAGGGAGCATCGAGCGACCGCACTCTGCATACACCATCTCGGCCTTGCGTTGATTCACCAAGAACGCTATGCGGAGGCGCAGCCCATCTTGGAGCAGGCGATTGGGATCTATGAGCGGGTCGTAGGACCACGGCATCCCGAGATCGCAGCAGTTATCAGTAATTTGGGAGGAGTCCTTGCGCATCAAGGGCGGTATGGCGATGCGGAGCAGTGCTATGAACGGGCCTTGGCGATACGGGAAGCGGTGTTGGGGTCGGAGCATCCCGATACGGCGACAACAAGAAATAATCTGAACAGTCTGATTACGGCTAAAGGGTATGGTCTCCGAGCCGTACTCCTTAATAATTGTGCGGTTTTGTTCGCGTCCCAAGGCTGTTTTAAGGATGCCCAATATCTGTTTGAACAGGCGCTGGCTCTTTATGAGCCGTTACTCCGCCTCCACCATTCCGATACGACAACCGTTATTGAGAATATGGGATGCCTGCTTATGCTTCAAGATCGATCAATTGAAGCGGTTGGATTAATCGAACGCGCATGCATGCTGTATGAACAGAGTATTGGGCGAGATCATGAAATGACCAATCGACTACGGGTATATGGTGCCGAATTGAAGGAATCTATCCAGTTCCAATGAGCGTGGAAATCATGAAAATGGTAGTAAAAAGGAGGATTTCTAGGGGCCGAATTGCGACCCGTGTCAGACCATGAGTGAAACGATACACTTCTATGTTCTATCGTGAAGCGACTTTTATTGACATAATAATTCTTGTTCGTAGTAATCGTGGAGCGACGATGCGTGCCATTGTCTCAGTAGTGTCATTCTGGCGTATACCCTTTCCTGATGTCAGATTCCGCACAATCCAGCGTTAGAGTAGGGTTCTTTTTTTGCTTTCTTGACACTTGTTTTCAAAGATCTTAGACGCTATCCTGACGTGCAATACGAACATCTTTCGTTTCCACGGCATCTGAGGTGGCATCCATCACGAATATGGCCATGTATCTTTCGTCCACTCATAGATCACGCATTGCCGAACAATAATGGTCAGTAATTCCAACATGCTCGTCCCATACGATTGAAACAGGGGAAAGGGCTGCATCTTTCGATACCCAGGACACTCAAGGAGCAGACCATACTGACGATGCAAGAAGAGTGGGCGTTGGTATGGACTCAAGGGAGTACGGCATGTGCCAAGCGGAAGTGCTCTATCCCGTGTTTGGACGACGCGACTTGTCGACCAGACCTGCATCGCGGTCGGAAGGTCGGGAATGCTTTCGGGATGCAGGTGGATGGCAAATGCTCGCCCGTGTCGCCACCAGCGGAACCGCATGGGAGTGATGGGTTCCCGCGTGGGAACCGCTTCTGGCGGGAGATGCTGCTCGCTATACACACTGGTATCAAGCTGAAGCCTCCCAAACGAGCGAACAAAGAGGTCTGCTTCTGGCCACAGCGTATAGCCATGCGTTTGATACCAAGCAAGGAGTGGCATTGGATCAATCTGCCGTTCCGGGTTCCATCCGGCGTTAGTCAAGAGCCATTGTGCAATTGCTATGGCATCGTCTGGCATCTGATCCTCCTTCACACATTACACGAAAAAGACTGCCTGATGAGCAAGCTGATTGAGTGCCGTTTCAATATTTGACCCAAGCACCACCAATCCGGGAGCAGGGTTCATAAATTCCGGACTTCCATGAACGATTAAGCCATCACCACACACCAAGAGGGTATCCCATGGGTGGTAACTACCAATGGGGCAGATACCACCTCCATGGAGTTGAACGAGCGGGTGGGACGACCAATACACAATAAAATCCTCATCATCAATGGCAAATGCCTCGGCGGGATCGAAATCAATCCGGATGTCGGCGTACCAGAGATGGTCACGCAACGCGATTGGATCGGGTGTCGTCGTTCGTGGATCGGGGGGAATCGGTGGAAGGTGCTGAAGATTCAAGTTCAGCATGCCAAGTGCGGTAAAAATGCGCTGGGCCTCCGGAAAAATCGGCCAGCCGATCGTCGTCAGGGGTTGAATAATCGTCGTTGTCGGATCATAGGTTCGTTCAGGTGACCACCCTGCCGCCGTTAAGAGAAAGATTGTTTGATCCGTCAACAGATTAATATTAAGTGTCATGGTTGCTCCTGCATTAGGTTCTGATTACCCTATGGTACAACGAAATAATAGGAGCATTTCGGGGCTTAACCGAGGATCATCAGCACGCCACCCAGCGTGCTGCCATTCGGCGGCAGCGCGGCTTAAGTCGTGCAAGCCATAGGAATGATTTTACGAGCCAAAGAAAAAGCGTCTGACGAGCGCGAGCGCATGGTGTCCAGCGGCGGTTCCGGCAGGCGACCATGCATCGACGATTGGCGGCGTTGTGTGCGGGCGCGTGATTGATTGGGTGAGGAATCAATCATGGACTACGGGAGGCCGATCAGCCCGAACTGACAGAATCCGACGGCGGGCATCTCGTTCTTGGCGAATGAGTGTCCCATGATGGAATCGCTTTCATCAGGGAATGGCGCGGCGTGCTGCGTGTGTGAATGGAGGCTGCGGATGGATCACCGGAACGAATCGGGGCGACTGATGGGGCGAATGCGCGTTGGAGGGTGGATGGGGGTGGGGATGGTTGGTCTCGTGGCGTGGCTGCTTGCCCTGCCAGCAGTGTATCCAGCGGGGGCGGCGACCGATCCGCCGCTGCATGGAGGCACGAATACTGGGGCGGATCGGCCCAGGAGGTCGGTGCCCACGCCAATCCTCGATAGGGGTTGGGACTATGCCTACCACCAGGCCATGGGGGTCGATCCGCAGGTGGAATTGGTTCCTGGGCAAACCTATCCCTTTGTGCATGCGGCGCATGGGGTGATCGACCAAACGACGGGGGTGACGATCTCCGTGATCAGACCCGCAGAGTCCATGACTGACTTGAGCATTCTCTATGGGACGGGCATCCCGAATAATGTTGCTCCGTACCAATCCTGTGACCTAGAATTCGCCTTTGTCTTCGTCGGCAGCTTTCGTGGTCAACCGGAACAATCGCACTTTATCGAACAGTGCATGATTCCGCCATACCCCAGCGGAACGCGGGTCTGGTATCGGGTGTACGGAGCGCCGAGTGTTGGGGAAGACCCATTCTATCGATTCTTATTGCCCGGTCTCGGTCTTGAGCCGTGTACGCAGATTAACATCCTCGGCCAATGTATCCATCCAAGCCTACTGTTTCCTGAGCTACACCTGCCGTATAACTTCTACGATGTCGGCAATGCCAGTCCAACGCCGACCAATACGCCAACGGAGACCCCGACCACCACACCGACCAATACGCCAACGGAGACCTCGACACCAACGAATACACCAACCAACACGCCGACGGAGACCCCGACACCGACCAGCACACCAACGAGCACGCCAACCGCCACCATGACCCCGATTCCGCCGCGCTCCACCGTGTTTTTGCCGTGGGCGCAGAAGTGACTGGTGGCGGTGGCCACATCCAGCCATGGGGATGGGCCGCGTGGCGTGTCCATCTCGCGTGTGGAAATGATGAAAAACAGCATTAATTTGTGTTAACATCAAGGGCCGACTTGCGTCCAAAGTTGGCCCTTGGATAGAATAATGACATGACTCAGAACCATACCCATTTACCCCAGTCGTTTGAGTTGTTCGTTCACCCATGCCTCTTCTTCCAGAATTACTGTTCCTAACCATGGATAGTCGTTTAATAATGGAGCAATCATTGGTGTCATTGTCCATAGATCCTGAGGTATTTTACTGCGGAACCATTCATGCTGAATGCTTGTTAAAACGTCTATGACTGATAGGTCTTTTTGAAGAATGATGCGAAAGGTCTCGGCACGGTGGTCTAGATTGTCAATGGAGTGGGCAATGGACAGCGCACGTTCGATAGCGTCTTGGGATGCATCAGCGGCTGCGATGGTCGCGAGTACAGCGTGCCGTTGCAATGGGTCATCAATGGAGTGGGCGATGGACAGGGCTTGGTCGATAGCGCCGTAGGTGGCAGCAGCATTTGCAATGGTCGCGAGCACAGTGCTCTTATGGGATGGGCTATCAATGGAGTGGGTGATGGATACAGCCGTGGTGAGAATCGCTAATGCCTGTTCTCGCTGGCCGAGGGTGGCAGCAGCATTTGCAATGGACGCGAGCGCCTTGCTCTTATGGTATGGGCTATCAATGGATTGGGTGATGGATACAGCGTGGTCGATAGCGCTGTGGGTGGCAGCATTTACAATGGTCGCGAGCACAGTGCTCTTATGGGATGGGCTATCAATGGAGTGGGTGATGGACACAGCCGTGGCGAGAATCGCTAATGCCTGTTCTCGCTGGCCGAGGGTGGCAGCAGCGTTGGCAATGGTCGCGAGCGCATCGCTCTTCTCGTATGGGTCATCAATGGATTGGGTGATGGACGCAGCCGTGGCGAGAATCGCTAATGCCTGTTCTCGCTGGCCGAGGGTGGCAGCAGCGTTGGCAATGGTCGCGAGCGCACCGCTCTTATAGTATGGGTCATCAATGGAGTGGGCGATGGACGCAGCCGTGGTGAGAATCGCTAATGCCTGTTCTCGCTGGCCGTGGGTGACAGCAGCATTTGCAATGGTCGTGAGCGCATCGCTCTTATGGTATGGGTCATCAATGGAATGGGCGATGGCCAAGGCCTGTTCTCGCTGGCCGTGGGTGGCAGCAGCAATTGCAATGGTCGCGAGCACAGCGCTCTTATGGGATGGGTCATCAATGGAATGGGCGATGGCCAAGGCCTGTTCTCGCTGGCCGTGGGTGGCAGCAGCATTTACAATGGTCGCGAGCGCATCGCTCAGATAGTATAGGCTATCAATGGATTGGGCGATGGACACAGCTGTGGCGAGAATCGCTAATGCCTGTTCTTGCTGTCCGAGGGTGGCAGCAGTGGCTGCGATAATAAAGAGAGCATCGCTCTTATAGAATAGGTCATCAATGGAGTGGGTGATGGACACAGCGTGGTCGATAGCGCCGTAGGTGGCGGTGTCTTTTGCAATGGTCGCGAGCGCATCGCTCTTCTGCCATGGGATATCAATGGAGTGGGCGATGGACACAGCCGTGGCAAGAATCGCTAATGCCTGTTCTCGCTGGCCGTGGGTGGCAGCAGTGGCTGCGATAATAAGGAGAACATCGCGCCGTTGCAATGGGTGATCAATGGAGTGGGCGATGGACAGGGCTTGGTCGATAGCGCCGTAGGTGGCGGTGCCTTTTGCAACGGTCGCGAGCGCATCGCTCCTATTTATTAAGCCATCAATGGAGTGGGCGATGGACAGGGCTTGGTCGATAGCGCCGTAGGTGGCAGCAGCATTTGCAAAGGTCGCGAGCACAGCGCTCTTATGGTATGAGTGATCAATGGAGTGGGCGATGGATACAGCCGTGGTGAGAATCGCTAATGCCTGTTCTCGCTGGCCGAGGGTGGCAGCAGCATTTGCAATGGACGCGAGCGCCTTGCTCTTATGGTATGGGCTATCAATGGATTGGGTGATGGATACAGCGTGGTCGATAGCGCCGTAGGTGGCGGTGTCTTTTGCAATGGTCTCGAGCACAGCGCTCTTATGGGATGGGTCATCAATGGAGTGGGCGATGGACACAGCTGTGGCAAGAATCGCTAATGCCTGTTCTTGCTGGCCGTGGGTGGCAGCAGTGGCTGCGATAATAAGGAGAACATCGCGTCGTTGCAATGGGTGATCAATGGAGTGGGCGATGGACAGGGCTTGGTCGATAGCGCCGTAGGTGGCGGTGTCTTTTGCAAAGGTCGCGAGCACAGCGCTCTTATTGAAGCCATCAATGGATTGGGCGATGGATACAGCCGTGGTGAGAATCGCTAATGCCTGTTCTCGCTGGCCGTGGGTGGCAGCAGCATTTGCAATGGTCGCGAGCGCATCGCTCCTATAGTATGGGTGATCAATGGAGTGGGCGATGGACAGGGCTTGGTCGATAGCGCCGTAGGTGGCGATGCCTTTTGCAACGGTCGCGAGCGCATCGCTCCTATTTAAGCCATCAATGGAGTGGGCGATGGACAGGGCTTGGTCGATAGCGCCGTAGGTGGCAGCAGCATTTGCAAAGGTCGCGAGCACAGCGCTCTTATTGAAGCCATCAATGGATTGGGCGATGGATACAGCCGTGGTGAGAATCGCTAATGCCTGTTCTCGCTGGCCGTGGGTGGCAGCAGCATTTGCAATGGTCGCGAGCGCATCGCTCCTATAGTATGGGTTATCAATGGAGTGGGCGATGGACAGGGCTTGGTCGATAGCGCCGTAGGTGGCGGTGTCTTTTGCAATGGTCGCGAGCGCATCGCTCCTATAGTATGGGTGATCAATGGAGTGGGCGATGGACACAGCCGTGGCAAGAATCGCTAATGCCTGTTCTCGCTGGCCGAGGGTGGCAGCAGCAATTGCAATGGTCGCGAGCGCATCGCTCTTCTCGTATGGGTCATCAATGGAGTGGGCGATGGATACAGCCGTGGTGAGAATCGCTAATGCCTGTTCTCGCTGGCCGAGGGTGGCAGCAGCAATTGCAATGGTCGCGAGCGCAGCGCTCTTATCGGATGGGTCATCAATGGAGTGAGCGATGGACGCAGCCGTGGTGAGAATCGCTAATGCCTGTTCTCGCTGGCCGTAGGTGGCGGTGTCTTTTGCAATGGTCGCGAGCGCATCGCTCCTATAGTATGGGTGATCAATGGAGTGGGCGATGGACACAGCCGTGGTGAGAATCGCTAATGCCTGTTCTCGCTGGCCGTGGGTGGCAGCAGCGTTCGCAATAGCACGAATCGCATCCATTTTTTTGTCGAAGCCCGAAAGATGTCTGCATACCTCGTCCAATCGCATGACCAGTAAATGCTGTTGTTTGTTATCACACCATGGAAGAATCCTGAGCCAACATGATATCTGATTCTCGTTGCTCGAAAGAAGTTCAATGCGTTCCAATGCTTCGTGCGTGCGGCCAACTATTGCCAAAACCTCAAACACCTCATCCGGCCATTGATCAACACGGCTGGTTAAGCTCGTCCGCAACAAACTATATTTCCACAAGCGTGGCAAGTTCTGAATATGTTCCTCGGTTGATCGCCCCGCCGTGATAGCACTTTCACGTCCGCGATCCAAATCGAGCGCATACAAGCGGGTACTCGGATCAAAGCGGGTTTTCTGTTCGCCATAGTCGCCCGTATCCAAGACCTGCCAGAGTGTTGTCCAGTTCTCAGCCAGTGCAAGATGGATGATGTAGTGATACCGCGCATAGATCCGCCGTGCTTGTTCCATTGTATCGGGATGATCGGCCCAAATCGCATCCACATCCTGCGCACACCAGTCAGCCAGTCGTTGGTGCCAGCGTTTGACCTCACGATCATTAAACACCGATGCCGCCAAAAAGTCACGAAAGAGTAGATGATGGAGCGCAACCCGTTGATCAATGCCCTGACTGACCAAACCGCCCAAGACCCACACGGCATCCTGCATGGTATCGTGGTCATGTTCGAGGAGATCGCCCAAGACATCCAGCCGCAATGGTTCTTGGGCGACCAGCAACAGCGCCAGCATGGGCTTCCAAATGGTCGGCCAACGATGCTCAGAACGATTTTTGATCCGCTCCAGCGTGATGCCGAAAAGGTTGTGCGGGTTCTGTTCAATCCGGCGAATCAAACTGGTCGCATCGACCACGGATTGATCGCGCATCGTATCGGCAGCCAAATAGACAAACAGCGCATTGCCCTTCAGTGCTGTATAGAGGTCATGCAAGAGGCTATCCGCCACGGCAGGCTGGACCGATCGCCACAACGCGAGAGCATCCCCTTCGCTGAGTGGTGGCAAGGCATAATCAACCCGATGCAAAATCTCCAGCGGTTTCAAGGTTTCATCCGGTCGTGAGCCAAGGACGATCACGATGCCTGGCGGCGGCTGCGGTGGCAGAAAGGAGAGATCCCGAGAGCCATCACGCTCTGGTTGGAGTTGATCGAGGCCATCCAGATAGATTGTTTCCTGAATCCCCTGTTTGGAAAGATCATCCAGAATCCGCGCAAACTCGCCCTTCATGGCCGGATAGCTTTCTTCGGGGAAATAGGAAACCGTCAGGTTGTGTTTGAGAATCAGTTGCGCCACCACCGCACGCAACAACCCCAATTGATAGTCGCGGCCCGTGGTGAGGGCAATAAAGTGGTGCGGGGTCTGCGCAATCCCCGCCTCCTGAATCAGCTTGGCAATGCTGCTACTCTTGCCTTCGCCTGCTGCCGCTTTGATCAGGACATAGCCCCCCGTAGGCCGCATCGCTTCGATATGCTCGCGCATGGCCGCCAGTTCGTTGACCCGACCGACGAAGCCCTGAAGGCGCAGATTTAAAAGCCGATCACTCTCGATTTGTTGAGCGGCTTTGGTGATGCGTTCGCGGTCGCGTTGGGTGAGTGGATCAACAGGCTGTGGCGTTCGATAACCCCACAGTTGGCTGTGCGGAACCCGACTATACAGGGTTGGAAACCCCCATGCCCCATGCTCATGCCCATCGGCCAAAATTGCCTTGCGTGCTGCAATCAGGCTGGCATCAATCGATCCACTGTTGCCCAGGGCGGCATAGAAGGCATTCGCAAAGCAGTGGCCAGTGCGATTCAGGATCGCGGCTTGCATGCCAATCGCTGCCGGAATGCGATCGGTGATGAAAATTGGGGCAAAGCTGGTGAGGAGGTTCTCGCCAGCGCTGCCCGTGTGGCAGGCATTCAAGACCACCAGCTGTACCCCTGACTGATGCAGCATACTGCTGAACTCGCGAGCCGAGAGCTGATCACGGGACTGGTCGGCGCGTTCAAGGTCGAGATAGCTCATATCTGATTGAATAATGCCATGGCCGATATGATGCACGATATGGGGGCGTTGGTTCGTGAGCAGATCGGTCAAGCGGTCGCGGGTGAGGTGAGGGACTTCGATGAGATCAATTGGCCGTGCGCTATGCGTGATGGCAGCACGGATGATGGCAACTTCATCTTCCGCCGCAATCGGGTGATCAGCCAACTCCATAGGTAAGGCCGAGGTCACGGCGAGCCGAATACGCTCGCCCGAGGGAATCCCCAAATCAGGAATCGGATCGTTCCACGAAAAAGTTCGCACTAAGGCATGTTCCAGCATAAGCGGGCGGCCCGCCTCAGTCGCCATCAGTTCCCATGGAAGTGCCGCAATTGTGGGGAGGGATTTCTGAATCGCCAAATGGAGACGCAACGCCACTTTTTGCTGATCGGCGTGGGCGCGAGCCGTGGCAAAGGCTTCCGCAATGGTTCCTTGAAACAGGGCTTGGTAGAGGAGTTGGCCAACCGCAATCACCACGGATTCGTCAATAGATATGGGATAACGCAGCGCCATCTGGTAGACGGTCAGGGTCGGATCATCAAGCGGCAGTAGGATGTCCTCATTGACTTCATTGCCCGCCTGAGTGCGGGCGGTCACGGGATAGCGATCCCCGTGGGGGGCGGCAATGGTGAGATGGAAGGATGCAAACGTGCTGCTCATCGTGACAAACCCTCGGCATGCTGGCACTGTGTAGTTGGTGGTGTTCCTCTATCCTAGCAAAGCAATGGTCACGATACAAGCGATAGCTGACGGTTTGTTCGTGATGTGTTGAGTGATGCGTATTCTATCCGATGCCCCATACCTTGATACCATAGCACGATCACGCAACCGAACACTCCTACGTCAGCACACATGGTCGATAGAGAAAACCGGGGGAATCTGCGTTGGCGAGCGCACATACCCTGCATGTCCATTCAGCGAAAAACGGCCCTCGCATTAATGTTTTTAATGGCGTGGCGTTCGGTAGCACGAATCTTGGCTTGCGATGCATGGTAAAAGCGTTGTTAATAGGTAGATTTGCAAGAATAGGCCAGAAATGATTATGTTCAGTCTGTGGCTTACCGCACGAATGTTGGTCAGCGTGATTTCATTCCAGTATCGTGCTCGATACTGGATTAAAGAAGAATACCCAATGATTGATTAGCCGAATAATCAATCTGTTTCCACATCATCGCCGCGCCACTCATGCCTATCGCGTCCGTCCCCCATGCGGGTGATTTTTGCATCATCCATGCCAGAAATCGCCAAGCATGGTATCTATTAAAGAAGAAGCCCCGCTTAAGCGCCGTGTGAGGAGTCGCCCATGGATGTCCCCGCGCTCATACCCATCGTGGCCGATGCCATTCTTGCCCACTGCCCCCAGTATGATCGTGCGAGTGTTATGATGGCCCTCGAATCGGTCTTTGCTGGCCATCCTGCGTTGCTTGGTGACAAGACGATCTCGATGCTATTTGGCCAGAACAATGATTTTACCAATGCCACGGTGACGATAGGCGACGTGCATGCAGGCTACACGATGAACGTCCACCTCCCGCAGCCGCTTGATCCGACTCTCGCCGCGCTCATTGCCCGTGCCTCGTTGCCTGCCACCATCCACCATGGGGATATGACGATCAACGAGAGTGGTGTTTCAGGGGTTGTTGTCCGCGATAATTATGGGTCAATTCATCAGACGATTCACCAGCCCCAGCCGATTGATCCGCTGCCCGCTGCCCTCGCTGCCCTTGCCTCAATGCCGCTTGGTTATGTACCAGAACCCCGTGCGGATTTGCCCCACCCCTCACGCCTGCCCTTTGAAGCCAGCCCGCACTTTGTTGGACGCGAAGAAGCATTGAAACAGTTGGCACAGGCGATTGGTTCAGCCCAACCAGCGGTCGTCATGCCAGCGGTGGCCACAGGGCTTGGTGGTATTGGCAAAACCAGCCTCGTCACCGAATTTGCCTATCGCTATGGAGTCTACTTTTATGGCGGGGTGTTTTGGCTGAATTGTGCCGACCCCGATCAAGTGGCCAGTCAAATAGCCGCGTGTGCGGTTGGCTTGAAACTTGATACTACTGGGATGGCGCTCGATGAGCAGGTGCAACGGGTTCTCAACGTTTGGAAATCGCCCATGCCACGCTTGCTGATTTTCGATAACTGTGAAGATCGCGTACTGCTCAAACGGTGGAAGCCCACGGTCGGCGGCTGTCGGGTGCTGGTGACTTCTCGATCCAATCAGTGGCCAACCCTAACCCAGATCCAGCTTGGGGTGCTCTCACCCGTAGAAAGTCGAGCACTCTTGCAGTCGCTCTATAGTGATCTCACGGATGCTGACGCTGATCTGATTGCGGAGGATCTGGGACATTTACCACTCGCGTTACATCTGGCAGGAAGCTATCTTCATACCTATCGGCCTACGATTACGGCGTATCGTGCTGCCCTCAGTATTGCCCATGAATCGTTGCATGGGTATGGAGCATTTGACTCGCCAACCGAACATGAACAGAATGTCGACGCGACGTTTATGTTGAGTTTTAACCAGCTTGATCCGGACAACACGATTGATGCCTTGGCATTGGGCATGCTTGATGGGGCGGCGTGGTGTGCGCCGGGTGTACCAATTCCGCGCGAGTTGGTGCTGACATTCATGCCGGATGAGACAACCCATACCGCCAGGGTTGATGCGTTGCGGCGCTTACAGCAGCTTGGATTGCTCGATGGCACGGATGCCGTGGTGTTACACCGATTGCTCGCTCAGGTTGTGCAGGCACATTTAGGATCGTCCGAAACGCTGGCCGTGGTGGAAGACCGGATTGGTGCTGCAGCATCCCGTGCGAATGGGACGGGTGTGCCACGTTCGATGCTGCCGCTTGCGCCGCATCTGCGGTATGCCACCATGCGGGCGTTGGATCGTGGTGATGCCCAGGCAGCCCGCCTTGCCAATAGTCTTGGTTTTTATGAAGATCTGCGAGGAGCCTATGCTGCTGCAGAGGAGTTGCATGAACGGGCCTTGGCGGTGCGGGAAGCGGTGTTGGGGGCGGAGCATCCCGATACGGCGACGAGTGTGAACAATCTGGCGGTGGTCTTGAAGCGGCAAGGGCGGTATGCTGAGGCGCAGCGCTTGTTTGAACGGGCCTTGGCGATCAGGGAAGCGGTGTTGGGGGCGGAGCATCCCGCTACGGCGACGAGTGTGAACAATCTGGCGGTGGTCTTGGAGGGTGGTTTGTCAAGAAGTGTGCAAAATTAATTTAGCCAGGCATGCGAATTTTGCGAAGTTGAAGTGTTCGAACGACCGCATAAAACAGCAGTAAACAACTGCCCTCATTCCGAAAGGCCGTCGCCATTTTTTTGCTGCGCTTCTTGACCTCCTCGAACGTCCGTTCAATGATATTCGATGTCCGAATGTTCACCCAATGCCCTTCTGGATAGGCATAGAAGGTCAAACAGGCCTCCCAATCGCGTTGCATACAGCGGATCGCTGATGGGTACTGGCGCTCGTATTTGGCCATAAACGCCGCTGCCGCTTGGTCAGCCTGCGCTCGGTCGGGTTGATAGAAGATCGCCCGCAGCTCCGCGTGCAGTGCATCGCGGTATTTCTCGGGAATGTGGCTTTCGATGTTGCTCATTTTGTGCACGACACAGCGCTGGCGCTGGGACGCGGGAAATTTCGCCGCAATCGCGTTCAGCATCGCCTGATGTCCATCGGTAATCCACAAATCAATGGTGTCCACCCCGCGATCCTTGATGTCGGCCAGCAGGTTTTCCCACGCGCCTTGGTTTTCCCGCTCACCCGTCGTGAAGGCAATCACCTCGCGCTGGCCATCGGGGGTGATGCCAATCAAGGCCAAAATGGGCATTTTCTGGCCTTGGCCATTGTAGATCACGCTGAAATAGGTGCCATCGGCAAAGGCATAGCAGTAGCGTGGCGGCAACGGACGCGCTTGCCAGGCCTGAAACTCGTCATCAAGGGTATGAAACACCCGCGAGACCGTTGAGGGACTGGGCGCGTTGCCCGTTAAGTGCTCGACCACCGTGCCAACGGCGGTTTGGCTGACCCCGCCGACAAACATATCCTGCATCAGGGTATCGACATCGTGCATGCGGCGCTGGTAGCGGTCAAACAGCTGGGTGCGAAAGCCACCACGAGTACGCGGAACGGGCAAATCGTCGATCACGCCAGCGGTCGTGCCAAGCGTGCGCGAGCGATGTCCGGCGCGATGGTCACGCCGCTCGTCGGTACGTTCATAGGGCTGTGCACCGATGAAGGCCGCCACTTCGTCTTCCAAAATGTCGATGAAGGTGGCGCGAATTGCCTGCCGAATCTGGTGCTGCACCAGCTGCTGGAAACTGGCTTGGGCTTCGGCTTGACCGATCACGGGCGAATGGGTATGCTTCTTGCTGGGAGTCATGGTGGTCCTTTCTTGGGTGTGTGGTAACTCCAAGTATAGTCCACCTGGCTCTCATTAATTTTGCACCACTTTCGTTATACCACCTCTTGGAGAGTCAAGGGCGGTATGGGGAGGCGCAGCGCTTGTATGAACGGGCCTTGGCGGTGCGGGAAGCGGTGTTGGGGGCGGAGCATCCCGATACGGCGACGAGTGTGCACAATCTGGCTTCGGTCTTGAAGCGGCAAGGGCGGTATGCTGAGGCGCAGCGCTTGTATGAACGGGCCTTGGCGGTGCGGGAAACGGTGTTGGGGGCGGAGCATCCCAATACGGCGTGGAGTGTGAACAATCTGGCGTTGGTCTTGGAGAGTCAAGGGCGGTATGCTGAGGCGCAGCGCTTGTTTGAACGGGCCTTGGCGATCAGGGAAGCGGTGTTGGGGGCGGAGCATCCCGCTACGGCGACGAGTGTGAACAATCTGGCGGTGGTCTTGGAGAGTCAAGGGCGGTATGCTGAGGCGCAGCGCTTGTATGAACGGGCCTTGGCGGTGCGGGAAGCGGTGTTGGGGGCGGAGCATCCCGATACGGCGACGAGTGTGAACAATCTGGCGTTGGTCTTGAAGCGGCAAGGGCGGTATGCTGAGGCGCAGCGCTTGTATGAACGGGCATTGGCTATCTATGAAGCAGTGTTGGGGGCGGAGCATCCCGATACGGCGACGAGTGTGAACAATCTGGCGGTGGTCTTAGAGCGTCAAGGGCGGTATGGGGAGGCGCAGCGCTTGTATGAACGGGCATTGGCTATCTATGAAGCAGTGTTGGGGTCCGAGCATCCCGATACCCAGATTATTCGTGCGAATCTCGTCTCTTTACAAGCCATCATGAAGACAAAAGGCCAGTCGTAGAAGCGATACCACCGTCGGTTATGACAAAACGTGTATTACCGTGATGGAATTTCCGTACCCGAACCACACGCCAGAGGAATGATCGGCAATAAAGATTGTCGGCCCGCCAAATGAGCCGATCATACTGCTCAGCGAGCCGCTTCATTGCCCTTTATCCTTCTAGCCGTACCAAGCCATCCTTGACCAACTCCACCACGCCCGAATCCCAGCGCACCTCGACTTGCAACCAGCCACCCCGCCCCGTGAGCGTGCCCGTGCGGCCATCCTTAATATGCGTGACCGTCGCTCCCACTTGGGTAATCAGATCCAAGTGCCGCGTAATCAGCGCTTGATCATTCAAGGATTCAAACGGCTTGGGAATCCAGCGTACCCCCTCGCGTTTCCAGACCAGCAAGCCCCGCCGCATGAGCGTGATGCCCGTGGCCACCTGTTCCTCCAGGGTCGGAGCCGAGGCCATCAGCGTTTCGAGTCTCGCAGGTTGGCCCTGTTGTGCCTGCCAGAGTTTCAGTACATCAATCGGAATTGCATCCACCGTCGCCCGTAGCGCTTTCAAGTTGGCTTGAATTTCGGCATGCTCCAGCCCCACCCATTCTGGCTTGCTCATCGGCGTGACCCCGTGAATCGTATCGCGCACTTGACTGGGACTTTTCCACGCCTCGACCACCAGCGGCACGGTACTGCCCGTGGGTTCACCCGTGATCAACCCCAGCTGCACGCGATCCGGTGGCGCTGCCGAGCCAAGCACCAAGACAATCTGGCCAATCGGCACGACATCCCAGCGATCATCCGGCTGTGGTTTGGGTGGTGCGGCCACGTTCGGCTCGCCACTCTCTAGCACTGGACGCGGGGTAAACACGGTTTGGCTACCGAGCCGTTTAGTGCGGAAATGACTCCGCGCGACACTTAACACGCCCTCGACAATCGGTCGCAAGGTGGGCTGATAGGCTGTGCCATACCAGGCTGCGCCAAGCTCAATCGCTGTCCAGGGGCGGGCAGGAATCCCATTGGCGGTGGCAATCGCGTACAAATCCGCCAACGTGGGCGCAGGCTTCAGCGGCGTAGGGTCGGCCACCACTTCCACCGCCACCGGCAGAGCGGTAGGCATATCCAGTCGTTGCCCCGCTTGCAGACTCACGGTCGGCGCACGGCGGGTCAGGGTGACGACATCGCCCGCAGCGGGAATGGCCACTGCCAGTTTTTTGAAGCGGGCCGCGAGGTGACTGAGGGCATCGTGATCGCCATGCACCAAGACTAACTGTTGTGGCTGGACGAGCCGAATCACCTGTTCGAGTTGGCCCAGATCGGCATGGCCCGACAAGCCATAGCGATAGACCGGACAGCCCAGCGTCACCCGTTGGCCATTCAACGTGATGGTTCCACCTTGGGTGGCTTTGAGCATCGCCGCGCCTGGCGATTCTTCATCCTGATAGCCCGTGAAAATGATCGCATTGCGCGGGTCTTGGGCTAACTTCGTCGCATACAGCGGCGCTGGCCCACCTGTGAGCATGCCCGACGTGCTGATGATAATCGCTGGCTCATCACTCTGAATCACGCGCGGGCGCATCCCCTGATGCACGGCCAGCACGCCAAAGCTCGGATCGACGAACAACGGGCGTTGGCTATTGGCCAAGAATTTTTGCAGCGCCGGATGCAGGTCATGCGATTGCTGCTGATACGACTCGCAGACCGCTTTGCACATGCCGTCCACATAGATCGTCACGGGCGACACCACGCCGGAGGTGCGGAAGGCTTTGAGGATCAAGATCAGTTCTTGGGCACGGCCCACCGCGAAGGCCGGAATCAGTACCCGCCCGCCGTGGCCAATCACCTGTTGAATCGTGGCCACCACGTTCTGCTCTTGGTCTTTGCGCGATTTATGGCTGCGGTTGCCATAGGTGCCTTCACAAATCATCATGTCCACCTGCGGCAAGGTGTTCAGGTCAACGCCCGTGATGGTGCGGTGATGGCCGACCGAAATATCGCCCGTGTGCAAGATACTGCCCCATGGACTCGTGATATGCAACATGCCCGCGCCGAGGATATGGCCTGCGGGCAGGTAGGTCACGCTAATTTCTTGATTGGCGGCCACGGGACGCAGCTCTTGGTGAAACGCCACGGGAATGATCCGCGCCAAGGTTTCGGTGACCATCGCTTGGTCATACAAGGGCGTTTCTAGTTCATGCGCGAGGTGTTCCTGTTCCATAATCCGCGCACTGTCGAGCAGCAAAATCCGCATCAGCGCGATCGTGCTTTCGGTTGCATAGATCGGCACAGTCGGGAACAAGCTGGCGACGAGCGGCAGACAGCCCGTGTGGTCAATGTGGGCGTGGGTAATCAGGATCGCATCGAGCGGAAAACCTTTGAGGGCTTCGAGATCGGGTGTGCGCGATTGGCCAGGGCGGGCGGCAGGGCGCATGCCCGCATCGACGAGGATATGGCGCATACCCAGTTTGAGAATGCCACACGACGCGCCGACTTCTTGTGCGCCGCCAAAGGGGTGGAAACTGATCATTCGTGGAAGCTCCTCTCGTGTCTGATCTGCGTGCCGATGATTACATAGGTGATTGCTGCGTGCTATGGTAGCATGGGTTTGCGGTGGTTGGGGTGACAACATTTTCGTTCCGAAAATCCCCGCTACGACCATCGTGAAAAAAGAGGCTGAATCAGCGATGCGTTTGTATCACTATTTGGTGGATTGTCCATGTGATGACGCGGTATGGATACGGGCATTAAACGCTATTCTGACCGATGGATCGACCATTGATCGTGCAATGGCACATGGATTCATCGTTCATCCAGAGCAGAGATATCCTGTTAATCGTGGCGTGCTGCATCCCACGAAGCGCAGCATGATTCCGGTATTAACTGTTTTATGGTATACGACCATTGATACTGGTTAACAGTTCTTGCACCTCGTCGATAGTACCTTGGGTTTTCCGAAGCCCAAATCCAAGCGTGTCCATCAGTGGGGCAAACGACGCATCTGCCTCAACAAGCACTTTTAAGAGTTGGAGACACCATTCAACTTCCTTGAGTTTATTCCGATGGTCATACACCACAAAGAAGAGCAGTTCGATAGTTTCTGCATTGGCGCTATCAAGCGCACATTCGATACTCTCATGATGACGCATAGGATTCTCCATGGGTATTCGGCATCCTATGATGCCGCGTATGAACAAACACAACCGTTGTCAATGGTGGCAACAGGCCCATACCCCGGTTGAAGATGCCACAGGATGCGCCGACTGCTTGTGCGCCGCCAAAGGGGGGAAAACTGATCATGGAGGGAAGCTCCGCTCAAACAACAGCAATCATACCACGGTCATGAATCCTCCACCGCCACGGGCGGGGTTCGGGTTAGCAAGCGATAGTGTGCTGCACGGATCACGAGCACTCATCCCAGTGGTAGCGCTCAGCGATAGGATGCGTCATCGGAGACCATCCATCCTTGACAGCGATTACGGCATCTTTTTTCTGGTCTCCCACCATCGCGAGATCACGCGAATGCGCGTCCAAAGCTGATCAATACCCAGTGATTGCGTTGCGCTACATGGGAGAATCTGATCATGAAATTGGACTGGGATATGACGGAGTAGGGGATTCGTCGTTCCCCTATCGATTTTGTTGAGGACAAAGATCCACGGAATCGACGACCATGATGATCTTAACCGCGCGGCATGGCGTGTATAGAGATCCCAGAAGAGGGCTTGTCTCGCACCTTCTTGCTGTTCCGCGTCTGGATATGCGTCGGTGTCACGAGTCGATGGGAGTGCGCCGATCACATAGATCACCCCATGGATATCCTTGAGCAGCCAATCAAGGACGGTGCTTTGGTGGTAGAAAAAGCTTCCAGCAAGCGTGATGAGGGTTGTGTTCCCTTTGCCTTCTGGAATGATAGCGCGAACAATGACTTCGAGTTCGGTGCTTTTCGCAATTGGCCAATCACTCTTTGTTCGTCGGGCCAACTGGGAAACAAGGGTGGTCTTTCCAACCACCGGAGCACCACAGACGGCAATTCTTGTTTGCATCCGTATCCCTCCTTGTCCAAGCATAGAACGCGCTTACTGTGGCGTAGACGCAGATCGGCGAAAAAAAGGCTTTTTGGTAATTCGTTTAATCCGGATCGGGCGTATACAATAGAACGTGTCTGCACCAGGAGTTGCTAGCCGTACATGAATGTTGTTCATCGCCAATTCCCGCATGGGCAGCGGGCCTTAATGCGCATAAAGAAGGTTCACCATGGGCGAACGTCTGTTCAATACACGTTTTTGGGCGAGCTGAGCTGGGTTAATCCTCCACAACGTGTGCGACCATTCCGCAGTCTATTCGTCTGCGTCAAGAAGGATGGTGGACAGAATCACGCCAAGATAGGCCATCTCGTTGGTCATTCAGCGTCATCACGGGGATATTGGACATCCAGGCGAATCCCTGCCGCCAGAAATTCTGGGAGGACGTGATCACACTGAAGGTTGACTGATGGAAACATGAATGCGACATCTCTGAGCGTTGGGATATCCTTTAACCATGAGGGAAAGGTCTGTAAAGGATTCCCGGAAAGATCAAGCGATTCAAGGTGTGTCATGTTCCTCATCCATCGTGGTATGTCAGTACATCGGTTATCAGAAAGATCCAGTGATTTAAGGTATGGCATATCGTTCACCCATCCAGGAACCTGATCGAGGTGCTTATGCGCAATATTCAAGGTCTGCAACTCGGCAAGATCGACAAGGGTAGAAGGGATCGGATTGCAATGCCAACGCGAAAGGTCAAGTGCTTGGATCTGAGGACTCTTTCCTAAGAGTGCAGAAAGATACTCACGCGAACCTCGTGATAATCCACCACTTAACACTGCCACACGCAGATTTGGCATAGCTCCTATTAAAGGAACACGGTCTTGATCGCGTGGTCCACGAAATGTCTCAAGCTGCGGAAAGAGCGCGTGACCCATAGATGGACTTTGAGACTGCAACCACGTATCAGAAAGATCAAGCACGCGTAATGTCGGCATGTGTGTGAGAAGGTATGGCCAAGCGGACGTTTTCCCCATGCCAAAGATGAATGATTCCAGCATCGATCGCTGGGAGAGCGCCGGAAACGTGAGGCTGGTGCCTGAAATATCGAGTGATACAAGTGGAAGATCTTCAAAAAACCATGCTGGAAGGGTGGTTAGAGCGGTATTCGCAAGACTACAAGCGTAGAGTGAATGACACTGGTAAAGCTCTGATGGAAGCTGAGTAATGGGATTTTGATCAAGATTCAGGTGGGTTAAATTGCGCGGCAAGGGCATTCGAAAGGCAGCATCAGCCAAATGACATGCCGTTAAATCGAGTGTGGTTAACCGATCCCACGTATGCCAATCGGGAAGCGCCGCTAATGGAACATGGGCAAGCATGAGGGTTGTTATAGGGATGGTTTCTAGCCAAGATGGGAGTATTTCAAGGGGATTATGACTGAGATCAAGCAGGTGTAACAAAGGCAATTGTCGAATCCATTCAGGCACAATGGTATAGTCCATGGCACTGAGGCCAAGATGCTGAAGCTGTTTTAATCCTACGAGGGGAGAACAATCACATCTAGGCATGCCATCGATAGTGAGGGTTGTCAGCGGTAAGTCACAAAACCATGGCGGTAGGGTTGTCCATGGGAGATTTGCGATGCCAAGCATCCGAAGATTCGGCAATCGACGCAATACCGAGGGACAATCAGGAATGGCGGTGTCACTGATCTCCAGTATTCGCAAGGCCGTTAGTTCATCCAACCAATCTGGCAACATGGTCAAGGGACAGCCTGAGACATAGAGTTCTTCAAGGTTGTGGCATTCGCGGATGCATTCAGGAAGCGCAGTGAGCGGATTAACACGTAACAGAAGGCGTTTCAGCGATGCCGCACGCGGAAGCGCATAAGGGAGCATCGTTAAGCTATTATAGGATAAATCGATTGCCGTAATATTCCAAGAAACATCCTGCATCGTCGGAAGGATTGTGAGGCTTAAGCGGCTAAAATCAAGGGTGGTCTGCGTCGCATCCTCGGGCATAATATACCCAGCATGAATCTGATACATAAGAACTCCGGTGGTAAACGAAAAGGAAGGGTGCCTTCTGGGGAGAACGTAAACACGTCGGGTCGGGTCATAAACCGAGTAGTACATGGCACTGCTAATCAGTCGAATGGTTGCGCTTTCGCAGTCGTAAGCACCCCGCTAGCATTGACACCGCAGCGGGAACCGTCAGCTCCTGAGACCGCTACCCCCGTATTGTATCGTTCTCATAATGTGGTAATCATGATTGTCCATTCAATCGTGATTACTGCCCATGCCAAGATAGGCCATCCACGTGGTCGTTACGGGTCATCACGGGGATGTCGGACATCCAGCCGAATCCCTGCCGCCAGAAATTCTGGAAGGACGTGATCACACTGAAGGCTGGCGGGTGGGAACACGAAGGCGACCTCACTGAGCGTTGGGATGTCTTTTAACCATGAGGGGAACGTCTGTAAAGGATTCCCGGAAAGATCAAGCGATTCAAGGTGTGGCATATCTCGGAGCCATATTGGAATCTGCGTAAGCCGATTATGCGATATATCCAATGAACGGAGCTTTGTCATGCCTTGGAGCCATATCGGAACTTCCGTAATCTGATTATACGGTACGCTTAAAGAACGAAGATCTGAAAGGGATTGCATGCTGGTAGGAATGGTATCCAAGTTCCATCCAAGAAGCGAAATCGCTTGAAGTTGAGGACAGTGTTCCAACATCATATGCAGCGTATCAACGGATGTCGGGGGCCAAGGAGCACTCATATGCAGTGTCTGAAGGTTAGGCATAGCTAGTGCAAACGGAATACCAGAGTACGTTCTTGGACTCGTAAAATTCTTTAAATCATGGTAGGTCGTCTTCAGTGGTTGGACGAGCGGGTCATCAAAATAAGCATCCTCGAGATCAAACAGCTGAAGCATCGGCATCTGATCGAACACGGATGGCCAGGTTGATGTACGTCCCCCTCGAAAAATAAATGTTATGAGCATCGATGGCTTGGTAAGGGCTGGAAACTCAAGATGCGTATAGGAAAGATCCAGGGACTGTAGTGCCACCTCTTCAAATAACCATGTAGGAACACTGGTTATCGTGGTATGGGCTAGCCGACAGTCACGTAAGGAACGAAGAAGGCGTATACATTCAGGAACTGCCGTAATAGTAGAGGTGTCAAGAATTAATGTATGAAGTGATTGAGGGAAGGGCTTTGAAAAAACCGCATCAGCGTTCTCACATCCGACCAGATCGAGCGTCGTTAGCGAATTCCATTGTTCCCAATCAGGGTACCGTTCTAATCGAATGCGTCCAAGGATAAGGGTCTCTAAGGATAATTTCCCAAGCCATGGTGGGAGTGTAGTGATCGGATTATCACTGAGATCAAGGAATGTCAACCTTGTACATGCTTGTAGCCATGTTGGTATTTGTGTATAGTGCATCCTGGTCAGAAAAAGCTGATTGAGTGATCTTAATTCTGCAATAACCGATAGATCGCATTGGGGCATACCATAAAGAGACAGGGTGGTGATTGGCAAATCGCCAAACCAGTGTGGCAGTTTCATCCATGGTAAGTTGGCTAAAGCCAAAGTTGAGAGGTTTGGTAGCCGACGTAATACTGGAGGGCAATCCATCATGTCGGTATCACCGATATCAAGAATTCGCAGATGGGTTAATTCTTCCAGCCATGTTGGCAAGGTGGTTAAAGGGCAACCAGCGACATACAATTCCTGAAGGTTGCGAAAGGAACGAATATCGCTTGGCAGGTCGGATATTTCATTGTCATGGAGGATAATACGTGTAATTAAATTCGCGTCGGTGGAGTTTATCGACAGCCTTTTGATCTGATTGCGAGAAAGATCGAGCGTTGTAATAGGGCGATTCGGTGGGTGCGGAAATGCGACATCCGTTAAATCCAAACTGCTATAATCAAGAAGCGTGTCCTGACTGATGGACTGAGGATAGATACGACCAACGGGATTACGATACATACAGTTCGACCTACGCTATAACAAAGTCTTCTTCAGAAGTCACGATTCCATTGCATAATACCGAGGACCATGCGGAGATCATAATCGCATCCATGCTCGCTTTGTTTATCCTCGTATGACCGCGACTACTTTTCGGGACGCAGCGGACAGGTGCAGGAAACCGTTGGCGAAACCTGAACGCATGGTAAATTCTTGGCGAAGAACTATAGGGCTAAAATGCAGAACGTCCCGGTTTCGTGCAGCGAATATGTGAGCTATGAAAGCAAGGAACGGTTCTTGGTGCTCCGGACCAGTTGTCGCTCCGTAGCGCATGGCAGGGAGCAATGCCCGGCACTCACGCGGAATCCAGCCAAGTTGGCTCGTGGGCATCATCGAAGCCGAGCGCCCTCAGTTGGTCAGATGTTACCACGGTCGTGATCTCGCCCCAGAGGAGCCTGAAGAGTTCATCGAGCATCGTGAGATGTGCCTGCTCACGGGCAGTAGTCGCGGTGGTAATCGTCTCCCACGCCGCCATGAGGGGACGTGCGTCATCCCCAAGCGCGTCCAACCGACGCATCAGCAGGCTGCCATCCAAAAAGTCGCTGCCCGGAGTCCGAATGCTGAGATAGGATCGCACCGTCGATGTGAAGAGCATCCACAGCGCACGGTTATCCTGGTTCGTCACGCCCTCCCACGTCAGCCGCAGGTCAAATGCCTGCTCCAACGCCGCCAGCCGCGCAGCGGTGAACCGGGCAACATCGTCATGCCCTGGGGGCGCTTTCGTTGCAATATAGGCATGGATAAGGGTAGTGCGATCGTAGCGTTTGTCCATGTACATGCTCCCATGGTAATGCCCAAATCGGCAGCCTATTGACCCCCATATCACGCTATTTTGACTTTTATTAATCATAGGGCCGTTTTTCGCCGAATGGACATCCTATCCGATACAGGGTCTTAGCAGGTGATGATGAGTGGCAACGTAGGCCGGAGATCAAACATCTTGCCTTGCCGATGATGATCAAACGTCAATTCCATGAGCGGATACGCGCCATGTTTTAGGCGAATGGTGTGACGCTCAGCGAGATAGGGCGTTAGGACATCAGGGTTTTCGAGACTGGTGACGGTGATCTGAAGATCCGTTAAGTACTCGATACCGACGGGATGTTCTTCCTCACCCATGCGACTTTCCCAATAGGCGAGCGTTCCATGCAGGATGAAGAAGCTTGGGGTGAAGGGCGACGGCTGGGGAATGCCCTCAATAGAGGAGTCCTCAGGCATCCATTCCATTGCGTGATGCAGCAGCGTCCCGAGCGGCAACGGTTCAGCATCAGGCGTTCGATAGTGCAATCCAACGCCAAAGGGCGATACCCCGGTCTGCTTCCACGTTTCCCGAACCGGAGCCGCAGCGCCACCGCCTGCGAGGTGGGCAGCAAGCTCTGACTCATCCTCGATCCATACCAGTTCAAGGTACATGTTCTTAAAGAATACGACCTGCGAGGCCGAACCTTGTCCAGTATGGACGTTAATCGTTTCTTTGGGGTAAAGACCCATATCCCGCAATACCTGCATTTCCGGTGCGCGTTTTGAGACCCAAATGTAGACATGATCAACGACTAAGGGGAATAAATCGTGGTTAATACTCACCTCGTTACCTCCGAATGTGCGATGGGAAAAGCGTGTGGCCGCTACCCGCATCGACGAGGCTGTGGCGCATGCCCAGCGTGAGGATGCCACAGGACGCGCCAATCTAAAATCGCTCAACAATCATATGAATAGCCCCTTTGGGCCGTAATGTGATTGATGGATCAGGGACGATTCGCTGGTTTGGCGCAAGGAGCAAGCGCATTCGTTGAGCGATAATTGCCAACATCAAATGCCCTTCCATCATCGCAAAATGATTCCCAATACAGTTTCGTGGGCCTAAGCTGAACGGAATATAGGCATTTTTTGGGATGCTTGCCTCGTGCGACGTATCAAACCGATCAGGGTTAAAGTCCTCAGGATGATCAAAATAGTCGGCTCGTCGATGAATAGTGTATGGGCTAACGACAAATGCCATTCCCTCAGGGACATGATAGCTCCCTAGCTCGAATGCTTGTGATGCTTTTCTGGCAATCATATAAACGGGGGGATAGAGTCGCAAACTTTCCTTGAATACTTGTAATGTATAGGGAAGCTTTGATAAATCATCCATGGTTGGGAGTCGTGTGCCAACTGTGCTATCAACCTCATCTTTGATCTTCGTTGCGATATGAGGATGGTGTGCAAGGAGATACCATGTCCATGTAAGGGCATTTGCGGTTGTTTCGTGGCCTGCCAAAAAAAGTGTCATAAGTTCATCACGGACTTGTGTGTCGGTCATAAATGACCCATCATCGTCGTCATGGGCTTGGAGTAAGACCGATAACAAATCGTTAGTTGATGTAGGTTGAGTTCTTCGCTCGTGGATAAGGCGTTGAATCGTTGTATCCAGTTGTGCGATTGCAGCGTGAACCCGCTTGTGCTGCGGAATAGGCCAATGATATGGGATATGGATAAGCGTATTAGCCACACTATTTGAATAATTGAGAACCGTCGTAAGTGCACGCCCCAATGCATCTGCTTCTGTATTGATATCCGTAGAGAAGAGTGTTTGGCTCATAACACGCAGTGTTAACCGCATCATTTCTTGGGCAATATCAATCCGTTGTCCTTGATGCCAACGGGCTTGTGTCTCATCCGTATAGGCTGATATGGTATTGGCGTAGTTTGCAATATGGCGATGCTGAAAGGCTGGTGCAACGAGTTTGCGTTGCCGCCTGTGGAAGCTATTTTCACTTGTGAGTAATCCATTGCCAAGCAACGGTCGCATATATTTACGAAGCATCAAAGATTTTTCAACCGATTGTGCATGCTGGACAAGAATACCATGGGCATATTCTGCCGAATTAATAAAAACAACAGGATATGACCCAAGATAGAACACCCCTAAATCTCCATGGCTTCCGAGATCGCGGAGAAACTTTAATCTGTCTTGTCGAAATGACAGAATATTCCCAAGAAAGGGAAACTGAGGCAATGATGGAAGTGCTCGAATATCGTTACTCATTGATTTACCTTATCAGAAACTTGATGGAATTCTAGTATACCCTGATTGGCATTTATCAATGCCTTCAGGCGTTTTGCCACCTTAATATTGTATTTGGTGATGTCATGCGGTGATTGTGGAGGTTGAAAACTTCCAGGTGTTTGAATCACAACCTGATCACGAAGAAGATGAAAAATGTACTCGGCCTCTTTTTGGGGGTTTGGATCGTGCAGAGCCAGATGACTTAATACAAGCAGTCTACCATCACCAATTGAAGCATTAATTCGCTTAACAGGCATTACGTAATCAGCAGAGCGCTTTATCCGAGACCGATACTGTTGTGAAGGAATAATCGTGTTATAAGAATCCATTAGGTATATAAGAAGCTTATACTGCTCCCTATCTCTCCAAATAAGGAACTTCTCTATTGGCCAAGCAATAGCCTTGAAAAGTCGATTTGGAAAAGTCATTCCAGCCATAAGGAAAAGGAGAATGATTGGTTTTCCGAGATGATAAACATTGTTAAGGTATGGCCGATATTGATCAGTAAAAAAGATAGCAAGAGGAATCGTAGCCGTAAGGCTTATAAATGCGAAGGTTGCCATCACGAAACCACATAAACAAAAAAGCCTCCGTATAAAATATGAGGGAGTCAATTTTGCTTTTCGGATATTTACCCAATAGAGGTTTGCAATAATCGCATTGAGATATAAGGCGGGAAGGTAATGGAGAAGGGTCGAAATATAGTAATTAAACGTTGGGCTAGGAACTTCATTTTCCATGAAGCTGTATAGGTTATTTCTTCGTTCAAACTCAAGATAAATCCGGAACAGGGATAGGATGACTAGTCCAATAAAGAGCCTGTTTCGGATGATTTCCAGATCAAACTTATTGTTGATATACTGATCAATCGCAAAATATGAAAAAAGAATACTAAAGTGAAAACTGGTTGAACCAATCCAATGAACCCACCATATGGTGGGTTTAACTAATGCCGTTAATGCTGATATCAACAATAGCCCAATTCCTAAGAGCATTTTTATAATAACGAGGATTCCTAATCGCTTGTTATCTTGATAAATCCGCCGCGCATGAAAGCTTGCGCCAATTACAAGTAATGGAAGAATGCCATAACGGCCTATTGCAACGGTTAGCGGCAACGACAAGATTATCATCAATCCCCCTAATCGATACCATAAATATCTTGTGCCAAGTCAGGGAGGGTTGACTCCCATCGCTCAATAGCCTCTATAAACAACACACCAATATCTTCGGCAATTTGTTCCCATGGGTGATCAAAAACCGTTTTATGTTGGCGGTAGATTGTAGGTATTTGATCGATTCGTCCAGACTCAAACTCAGTAATAAACTCTTGTAATGATAGTTCTGTCGGTTCCACATGGTTAAAAACAATATGCCCAATTTCGTGGCAACACACGCATTGGGCATGATCCCTATCCAGACTTGCGTTAAGTTGTATAACTACAGCATCTCGTAGATTATAGGTACGACCTGTAATATGGGGAGGAAGCTGTATACGTTTGATATAGATAGGACGATTAACAAAAACTCCCTCGATGGTTCTAATAAGCTCCTCTAATGAAAATGTATATCCAATCGAACTAGCTATTATTTCAAAAACTTCTTCAGGATCTTCAATGGGTGCTGAGACATCTGATTCCATCAACCTACTCCGACGGATGGTTTGATTATGTAGACTTCTCCTTGCTATCACCCTCTTCTACTTCATCATCGTCATCCCTCTTTCGTTTAAGGTCTTCATGGGCCGTTAGAGCTTGAATGATCCCAGCCACATGTTCTTGGACTGAGGGATCAATGCTTGTAGAACGCAAGGCGACCTTTACCTGTTCTGCGGGCGAACGTCCACTTTGCCGATTTTTTAATGCTGCAAGCCGTGGGTAAAAGAAAGCTGGCTCAACAGGAAAAAACATGCATAGGGCTTCAACAGCATCCATGCTTGGCTTTTTCATAATCCCCGTTCGCATTCGGGAGATTGTCGATTCATCTATGAGCTTTTGTCCTGCGACCCCAGTTATTCCTTCGACTACTTCTCTATTCGTGAATTCGCGTCCACTAGGGTGTCTATGAGTCACGAATAGTTCATTGAGTAGGTTTGCTATATTCGGCGGGTCTGGTAGATTTTCGTTGCTACTGCTCATAGCAGATGCCTTTCAATGTTTGAGGATTTGCAATTAGTTTGCAAACTTGCATTGACAAAACTAGCATCATCCATATAATTCCATCATACCGATGGGGTAGTACCTCTGGCTTTAAAACTGAGGCAATGGGGTATATATATCCCACTATCAATCCCCAATACGGTTATGTTAGGGTCTATTATTTTACTAAGGCAAGTGAAAATATAGACCTTGGGTATTAATACTAAAAATATTAATACTCGCGATTCTATCATACTCTTTTGCCAAACAGAGCTTCTTTTTGCTCGTTATGGTTTGTATTTGAGTAGTGGATGAGTCGTTAACAACAAGAGAGAGCCGCTGAGTTTCGTAGGCTAGGCGGCTCCCCACTCATTTAGATCGCTAGGAAAGCTCCTTAACAATCGATGCCTTAATTGTACCCGATCACTCCAAACTCTTCAATCCTAGCTCACCGCATGCAGTGTCATGATGAAGTCAGTTTGGTTTATAGGACAATCAATGATGATTAGTTCTAGTTGGGTGCAGTTTAAAGTTTGGGAGATACTATACCTATTTTTCTGTATGATTTCTATGTTAATACCCGGCAGACCATACAGAAAATGGGGATACTATCTGGGAAACCAAGCAATAGGGAATAGTAAAAGGGGGTAGTGACTATTCCACGGGGGATGTTGCTTGCATGATCGCTGTTCACTGTAGTACACTCGTGTGGTATAGTGTGTACCAGTTTTATCGCTATTCAAGGAGCGTCATTCGGCTCTAGCTTAAATACCACCGTGACACCGTCGTGTCTCCCAATGGCTAGCGGGGATAACCAAAAAAACTAGCTAAAAAAAGAAAGAACGTGTTGCCAGCCGACCAAGCTTTACACGTTCCCCTTGTATCTGTACTCCCAACTCTGGGAGCTATTTTGCTACCACCGAGTATACACAGTCTCTTAGTCTGTGTCAAGCGCGGTTGTGGCAAAGGATCGTATACCCATATGCCATCGACCCACCCATCTGGTGGGGCCACCGCCATGCGCACGCCGCATTGGTTCGCGGCCCCCGATACCGACTATCTCTGGATTCCTTCCTATCTGCTCGAAACCCTGTATGACTCGCCCACGGCCATTGGCCTTTTTGCGTTGATTGCGCGGCGCTGGCTCGCCAGTACCACCGCCATGGTCGCCTTGAGCGATCAGGACATTCAGCGCTACGACCCAACTATCTGCCGTGGCTCGATTCGCGCCGCCATCGATCGCTTGATTGGTGGTGGCTGGGTGCAGGTCGTGCGCCAACGTGGCCGCAAAACCCAGTATTGCCCCGCGTGGGGCAAAAGCACCAATACCCGCGCCTGGTCGAAAACGGGCACGCAACTCAATCGGCGGCGTGTCCGGACGGTGCGGTGTGATCGCAAACTCTTTGACGACTATATGGGGCGGATTATTCCGCATGAGCGGGTTCCTGCCGTGATTGAACGCTTTGGCGTGCGTGCCCACTTGAGCTTGGCCGATGTGGGGACGTACCTGGTGATGCAACATACGCCGCATGCGATCAGCGCTACGCCAGCCCTTGAACAGCTCGATTTGTGCTATAACGCGGAAGCCTTGGCGGTTCCGACGACCGAGGAAAGCTTGGCCAAAATGGAGTTAAGCGCCTGCGGAGCGCAGCGGCTGGGGTTGCTCAACGAACCCCGCCCACGCCCGATGAAGCAGCCCATGCTGAGCCAGCATCTTTTTTTTGTGCCACCGAAGTTGGCTAGGCAGTTGGCTAGGCAGTTGGCTAGCCAACACGCGCTGAACCAGGCAGGAAATAGCCCATTGCAATCGGCAAAAACGGCGGTTGTGAAAGAAAGCACGGTGGTCACAGGCATGTTAAGCACTTTAGGCATTGGAGATCCCCCTACCCCCACAATCACAACGAAACAAGTGCAAAAGAAAACACTCTGTGGTGGAGAGTTCTCTTTTCGAGAAAATGGAGAGCGATTAATGACCAAAAACGACGAAGGGGATACGACCAATCAACGCTCCAATCAGCCGCGCCGCCGCCGCAACGTTATGTCAATTCCAGAAACGCCAAGCGCCAAGCGCCTGCGCGAATTGAACGTGCGGCCCCAAACCTGTGTTGAGTTGGCGGATCTGCCCGTGGAGTTGATCAACGCCTGTATTGCCGATGGGCAGTCACGGCCTGCGGTCTATGATCTGGCAGCGTGGACGGTCTCGATGGCGCGTGATGCGCGGGATCATGGCTGGCAGGTCGCGCTCAACAAGCGAGGAGCGCCGCCGACGAACCAGTGGGATGATCCTGCGGTGGCGGTTGCTAAAGCCTTGGCTAGCGGTCTGTTTAACCGCGCGGATGACCTTGAAACCTCGCTGGATGAACTCCCATCCACCCCACCGCAACGCGGTGGCGATCAGCAGGAGGCCACGGCGACCGATTGCCCTGCCTGGATCGCGCCAGCAACGTGGCAAACGCTGTCGCCTGGACTTCAACATCTCTTGGAGCGCTCACGGTTGCAGGGACGGCAGGTCGTGGCCTATGATAGCGGGCGACAGCGCATGCTGGCTGATTACGAGGCGCAGATCGAGCGCTTGGTGATGGCCGCCGTTATGCGCCGATAACCTAGCAGAGAGGCTGCGTATGCGCCTTCGTTCGTTGATTCGCGGGGTTTACACGGTGTTAGCGGTCATGGTGGCGCTTGCGCTGCTGTCCGGTCGCGACGATCCCGCAACCAATCTGCTCTTGAGTCTTGCCGCGATGCTGATCATTGCCTTGGTCAGCTGGTGGTCATGGCTTGGGGAACGCCAGCGCTCGGAATAACGATGGCTGGTTAATTCCTGAATCCCCATGCTGCCTGCGTCCTGCAGGAGCTTTTTTCTTGTGTCTTTTTGCATAGTGAATCTGTTCACGCTAAGCCACGACATGGTGGACACATAGGGATCACTTAGCCCTTTTTTGCCTGAAGCGAACACATGTTGGTCTTGCGACGCTGGGCCAGAGTCGCTAGGATAGGAGGGGCATCGACCTATCGGGTTCACCAGCGAGGCCGCTATGCCCAAACGTGCCGCTGCGCCTGCGTGGCAACAACTCCAAATGCAGATTACCTGCCCCAAACAGTATCTCTATGAACTCATTCGCCCCATTGTCTTAACCGAAGAGTCGGTGGCCGACCGCGCTAGCGAAACCGCCGTGCCCGATCACATCATCACCTATCATCTTGACCATTTTCGCACCAATGGCTTACCTGGCTTGGTTGCCGCTCCCACGCCCCTCCAACGCGCTGCCCGCTTTCCCGAAGAATTGGTCGCCTTTGTGCTGGCGCTCAAAGCGGAGCATCCGCCGCTCACCGCCCATGAACTGGCTACGATTTGTTTTATCAAACACGGTCGGCGGCCCAGTATCAAAACCATTCGGCGCGTGCTCGCCCATCACCCGCTCCCGCAGCTCACCACGCGGCGGTTCCCTCCGTTCCATGACAATCCTGATCCCATCCAACGCCGCCACGCCATCCTGGTCTTAAGCCTTGAGGGCTGGACGAAAAAACGGATTGCGACCTATCTTCAGATTAGCCGTTCCACCGTGTACAACACCTTTGCACGCTGGCACAAGGAGGGCTTCGCAGGGTTACAAGCAAAGTCCCGTGCGCCGCGCCGTCGCCATCCCAAAGTCACCATCGCTATCCAGCAGCGGGTTCGCCGCTTACAGCGCAACCACTTGTTGGGTGCGTGGCGCATGCATGCCGCTCTGCGCCGTGAGGGCATCCGCCTCAGTCCGCGCACCTGTGGGCGCATTATGGCGGTCAATCGCGACCTCTGCCCCGAATTGCCCAAACGGCAGCGATCACGGAAGCATGAACCGCGTGCCATGCCCTTTGCTGCCCAGTACCGACATCAGTACTGGACGATTGACATCCGCTATCTCGATATGCACCGCTTGGGTGGCGGCCATATTTACTGTATCTCGATTGTCGAAAATTACAGCCGCGCCATTCTTTCCAGCGCGATCAGTCGGATTCAGGACACCACTGCCGTGTTGAAAGTGCTCTATGATGCGGTGGCAAAGTACGGCTGTCCTGATGGGATTGTGAGCGATTCAGGCAGTGTGTTCCGCTCGCATCGGCTCCAGGAGGTGTGTCAGCACCTGCGGATTCAGCAGTGCCCGATTGAGAAGCGCCAACCCTGGCAATCCTACATCGAGACGACCTTCGGTATCCAACGGCGTATGGCTGACGAAGCAGAGGAGGGGTTTCGGGCCGCGCAGAGTTGGGATGCGCTCTGGCACGCGCATCGCACATGGCTACTCCACTACAACACCGAAGTGCATTGGGCACATCGGCAGCGCCAAGATGGGCGAGAAACGCCAGCCGAAGTCCTGACGTGGATTCGCGGTCGCCCCTATCCGGAACGGCTGCTCCAGCGCATTTTTGCCGCAACACGGGTGAAACGGCGTTTGGATCGGGTGGGCTTTCTGCGGGTGCGCCGCTGGCGGATCTACAGTGAAATTGGCTTGGCCAAGGAAGCCGTTGAGGTATGGCTGGAGGCGCAGCATGTCACGATTACCTATGCGGATCACCACCTGCGGTCGTATCCGGCGACGATTGATACCGATGGGTGGATACGGACGATGGAGACGGGCACGCGCTACGAGCATCCCTTTGGGAGTCGGCAGTTAATGCTGTGGGATGTGATTGAAGACGACTGGGGCAAGACCCAGTATGTCGGCAGTACGCCGCGCCGAAAGTCCACCATCCCCCTCGCAGAGCAGTTGCGCTTCGCTCTTGGGTAAGCCTCTTCGCTAAGTGATCCCTATGTGTCCACCATGTCGTGGCTTAGCGTGATCTGTTCCATGCTGCTCGTCGAGCAGGATGGATTTTGTGTTGGCTTTTTTTGTATGGAGGTGTTTCCGATGGCAAGCGATGTCAATCTGGTGGTGATCGAAGGGCGGGTGGTGAACGAGCCGGAGGTGAAGGTGACGCTGGGGAATACGTCGCTGACGACCTTCCGCATCGCCAATCACCGTTGGATACCTGGTGGTGAGGGTCGCGAGGGTCGCGAGGAGGTCAACTTTCTGGCGGTGAGTTGTTGGGGAAATGTGGCCGACCGCGTGGCGCAGCGGGTGAGCAAAGGCTGCAAAGTGGTTGTGAAGGGACGGTGGCAGGTGCGCCAATGGCAGGATGCAGAGAGTGGCCAACAACGCGAAGGCCACGAACTGGTGGCCGATGATGTGGCCGTCACCCACGAGCCACGCGGAGCCGAGCGATGAGCCGCCGTTGGCTTGGGGTTGGTATGCTCGTGTTCTTGGCAGGCTGTAGCCGCCTTGCGCCAAGCCAGCTTGCCGGAACCGCAGCGGTCTTGGGCTGTTGGCCCTATGGGTTTGAGCCGCCGCCACCGACGGCGACCAATCCGGTGATGCTGTCACCACCGCCGAGCGGCACGGGAACGCCATTGCCCACGTTGACCGCTAGCCCGACCGCCGCGCCAACCATGCCTGTCTGTACCCCCGCCCCGAACACACCAACCCTGACCCCCAGTCCTACGCCCTCGCCAACCCCATGGACACGACCCACCGCCGCCCCACCTGGGGGCAAAGGCATGCCGCCGCTGAATCTCTCGAACATGCCAGGCTACGACCAAGACCCCGCGATTGCCGTCCACCCCACGCAGGGCTGGGCCGCTGTGGTCTGGTCAAATTGGCTGAATGAGTTTCCGCAGGAGGCGACGGTGCTGGTCAAGGTGCAAGACCCACAGACCAAAACATGGCGGCAGGGGATTGGGGTGAACACGGCAACCGTCACCAAAGGCGCAGGCGCACCCGCAATTGCCATCGATGCCCAAGGTCGCATCCATGTGGTCTTTGCGCAAAATGGGCAGGTGGTGATCACGAGCAGCAGTGACGCGGGCCGAACGTGGACACCGCCCGAACCCATCCCACTGCCCAGTGGCAGTCAGGGCGGGCGGATGTTTCAGGTGGCAGTTGATGCAGTGGGCCAGCTGCATGTGTTTTTTATCAGTGCGGATGCCTGTTTTGATTGCTTTCACGCGGTGCATGCCCAACGCGCCAGCGATGGCAGCGGGCCATGGGTATGGCAGGATTGGCTGATCAATGACTCCAAACAACTTTATGGTGACATCGCCACCGTGCCGTTGGCCAATGGCACGATCCGCACGGTCGTGGCGATTGGGGTGGGCGATGGGGTGCGCATCGTGACGCAGGACGGACGCAATGGCCCATGGGTGGCGCGACCGTTGTCATTTGGCGGGTTGCCAATCCAGCCGCAGGTCGTGGCATGGATTGACCTGGTGGCCTTTACCGATCAGGCGGGTCAGGCCCAGGTCTGTGTCAGTTGGGGCCAATATAGCAAAAGCGGGGTGTTTGTCGCCTGCTCGCGCGACGGTGGCCAAACGTGGGATGTGCCGGAGATTCTGGCCACCCACGCGGCACCAGGAGCCGCGCCAACGCCCGATCCCGCCGCGCCAACGCCCGCCTTGGAAGACAATCCCAGTCCCAGTGAGGGCAGCGGCCAGCGCGGCTTTCACCCCGAACTCTTGTATGAACCCGCGACGGATAGCCTGATGGCCGTGTGGAGTCTGCTCGATGGCAGCGCCTCAACCATTGTCTACAGCTATCGACCTGCCCAGGGCGGGGCATGGTTGCCCGTGATGAATACCATCACCACGGAACCCGCATTGGGCGTGTTTGGCGCAACCCGCCGCAGTGCCGCCCGCAATCCGCGCTTAGCCTTTGCTGGACAGGGCGTGGCGATGGTCGCGTGGATGGAAGTGGAGCGCGATGAAAACCTTGAGGTCTATGTCGGCGGCTTTCTGCCCGCCACCCTCTTAACCCGCGCCGAGAACTAACAGGAGAACCCTATGAACGAGCGAGCCATTGGATCAAGCATCCTTGTGGCAAGCCTGATTGTTTTGTTGGCATGTGCGCCGACCTACGGCGACGACGACCAGCCGCCAACGATTGTGGTCAACTGGCAATGCCCCACGCCCTCACCGCTGCCAACGATCCAATCGGGGGTATTGCCTACGCCGGAACCGCCGATCAACGCGACCTACGTGCCAGGGCAGGAGCCAACTGCCGAAGCGATCTACACGACCCCGCTGCCCACGGCGACCCCGTATGTGCGAACCGGCAGTGATTACTATGTCAACCAGCGGATTCAAATCAATCGCTATACCTTACGCGTGACCAGCTACCGGACGCAGCCTGCGAGCAACGGCAATGCTTACCATCTGGTGACGCTGGCCTTAGAAAACCCCACCCAAACGCAATGGCCGCTGTATCTGGACTTCTCGCAGCTGCGGGCGATCAAAGGAACGGACGGACGCATGATCCAAGCGACGTGGTATCCGAGCGAGGAGGCCGCGCAGCAGTTGGGCATTAGCCCCGCCAAAGACCCGCCGCTTGAGGAAGTTGGCGACACGTTGGTGGGTGGCTATCCCATCGGCACGAGTAGCCGCACGCTGGTGTTTGAAGCGCCCGCAGGCGACGCGCAGGCGTGGGGAATTACGTTGACCAACGAGGACACCAGCCGCGATGACGGCGCGGGCAGTGGCCAAGTCTGGGTATTACTGCGCAGCGACCCCAACTGTACCACGGGCGTAGGCGGCGGAGCCAGTGAGGGCGGCACGATTCCGACCGCAGGCACACCGAGTACCGGATCAGGCCGTTGGCCTGTGCCGCTGGATACGCCAATTACCCGTGCTTTCGGCTGCCACGGGTTTTTCACGGGGACGCGCGGCCCCTGTGGCGGCGCGACCCCGTGGTGGCATGATGGCATCGACTTCGCCAAGCCCGAAGGCACGCCGCTGTATGCGACCCGTGACATGACGGTGCTGTTTGCCGGACGCGACACCTCGACGATTGATTGTTCGGGGATCAGCGGGTCGCGTTTCCCCCATTTCGGCTTTGGAAATTATGTCAAAACCCAAGATAGCCTCGGTTTTTCGTACTGGTATGGGCACGTTTCGGCGTGGTCAGTCAGTGCAGGCCAAACCGTGCGGGCAGGCCAGCAGATCGCGTCGATGGGATCAACGGGCTGTTCCACCGGATCACACCTGCACTTTCGGGTGCGGCTGAATGGGTTGGACAGAAATCCTTTAGACGTTATTTCGAAATAACCCAAGGAGGAAAGGATGCATACCTTGGTGCAGGCAGTCGTAGCAGGCTACGCCAGCGGCACGCCGGATGTCGTGGCCTTGACCTTGGCCCATATGACCACCCAAATCACCGGACAGCCCATGGCAGCGGAAGCCTATACGACGCTCTTGATGCATTGTCGGTCGGGCTTGCGAGCGATGGAGCGCGACGGCACGGGCATCATTCCGCTCTCGCTGAGTGATGGCCGCACGGTGTTGGGGATTCGGCTCACGCTGGATCAGCGCACGTTGCTGGTGACGGTGTTGCCGTGGAAAGGCGAGATTTGTACCGTGGTGCGCTGGCTGGATCGCTACGGCGTGGCCAGCCCACGGGTACGGATTCCGCCGCTGGCACTCCGAGAGGTGGGTGCATGAAGCTCATCCTTTTCATTGTCTTTGCAACCCTCACGCCCGTGGTCGCAGGGCGCGGCGATTTGACGCTGCTTATCCGTGACCCATCCGGCCAGCCCATCCCCCAATTAACCGTGCTGGTGTTTCACGATACGGACGACGCAGGGCGGGTGCTGGTCACAACCGGAACGACCGATGCCACCGGACGGATCATGCTGCCGGAGTTGGCTTGGGGACTGTACATTGTGCAGTTTCAGGGCGCAGGCATTCAAGTGCCGGAGCAACAAAACATGGGCCTGCTCGATGACGGCGGTGGAGTCAGCAATGGCTTTGGCGTGCGGTTTGCCGAGGCGGCCCGCACCGAGCGTTTTGTGCTCACGCCCATGAACGGCGAAACCACGCTGGTGCCCCTCTTTGACATGGCCGAGCGTGACGATGCGCCACCGCAACCCTACGATCCCTTGCTGGCCATGATCGGGGTTCCAACCCCCACACCATTTTTGCTGCGCGATGTCGTCGAAGGGCGGGTGGATGCCAGCGGCCAGCCGATCCGCGCACGGTTTGATGCAGGCTGTTTGATCGGTATTGGGTTGTTGCTGTGGGGCATGGCGCTCATCGCGTTTTTGGGCTGGTGGCGATTGCGACGACCCCGACCCCCAACGAAGGAGGCCAACGATGCCGGATTGGATGGATAATCTTGTCCAACAACCCCTCTACCAATTAGAACAAACCATTGCCCAAGTGACCTGGGGTTTTAATCGTGCAGGCTTGTTCATCATTGACGTATTAGACCGTTTTCGGGCGCAGCTGGTGAGCCACGGCTTTACCAAGGCGCTGGATACGGTCAGCACCGAGATCTTGGGGATCAGCCGCCCCGTGGTCGAACTGTCGTTGACGATTGGCATGCTCTTAATCATTGCCACGCCCGTGATTCGCTTTCAGTGGGTGAATATCAAGAAGGTCTTAGGCTTGGCGGTGATTGTCCCCTTGCTCTTGCCCATGCTGGCGGGAGGATTCCAAGACATCGACGCGGCCCGCAGTGACTTAGGGTCGCTGTTTTATAACCAAATCTTCAGCGGGTCATCCTTTAATATCGCGCCTGGCGACGCGAACCAAGGCACGGATCGCGGCATTTTGGTGGATGGCAGCGGCCAGATTCCGGCGTATGGACCACGCAATGATGGGCGTTCCGGCTTACGCGGCGTGGACATCGCAGCATCCTATCTGTGGGCGACGCGGGCGGATGTGATGGAGAGTAGCCGCCTGTTACCGACGGCGTTTGAACAGCAGTATTTTCCCTACGATATTGGCGCGTTTGGGGATCAGGACAGTGCGGTGCGCTGGCAATTGATTGAACGCGCAGGCGGCGGAATTACCCGCACGGTGTATGGTTTGATTCTGGTGGCCTTCGCATTCCTCGAAACCTTAATCAACGTGGCCTTTACGCTTGCGTTAGGCTTTCAGTTGATTGCCCTGATCATCGCCACCTTGTTTATGTGGTTTACCCCGTTTGAGGGCATGGTGGTCGGCATCATTAAAAAGATGGCTGATTTGATGCTGCAAAGTTGGGGGATTAGCGCCGTACAAGGACTGACCTTAGCCGCCGTGGTCGGTGCCGCGAACCAAAGCGGCTCGATTGCGGTGCTGGGCGTGGGCATTCTTGGCTTAGCCCTCGAAATTGTCTATGTCACCGTGGCCTATAAGGCGGTGATTGGCGCGATCACGGGCATGGGCAGCGGCGGCGGCATCAGTTCGGTCGGGCGGGCGTTGGCTCCCGCTGCGGCGTTGGCGACGGGGGGGATTGGCGCTGCCGTGGGTATGGCAACCGCTGCCCCGAAAGCCGCAGCCGCTTATGCCACCGCCCGCCAGTCAGGAGCCAGCAGTAGCGCGGCGCTTGGCTACGCGGCCCAAAGCAATCGACCGCTGGCCGCGATCGGCAACCTTGCCACGTTGATGGGCTACGGCAATAGCGAGTTTACCGCCGGAGCGGCGATTGGCCAGAACGCACGAGAACGGCGCTACGGCATGCACAGTCCGATGGCTCGCCATCAACTCGGGATGCACGCCGACCGTGAACAGCAACGCGGCGAACGCCAGCAGGATCGCCAAATGGCCATGGCCCGCCAGCAGCAGCAGGAGGCAGATCGGGTGCAAGCAATGGAGCGGCAGGCCCAGCAGGCCATGGTGCGCGACCAGGCACAGGCACGCCAAGCCCAACAGGATGCCGAACGCCAGGCCGAGCGCCAAAAACGCATGGCACGGGAAGCCTATGAAGCGCCGATTAAGGCGATTGGCCGACCGCAGATTACCGAGGCCATGACTAGCGCGTATGTCAGCGCGTATGCGAGCGACCCAACCAGCCCTGCCAGCGTGGACAGCGTGACCAGCGCGATGGGCCTTGCGCCAGGTGCGTTTGGCCACCAAACCGCCGCCGTGCAGACCGTGTTGGAGAGCTTGCACCAAACGCCATTTGCGCCGGATTTGGCCCAACGTTTGATGGTGGAGGCTGGACAGGAAGGGCAATTCCGACCCGACACCCGCGCCGAGGCCCAAAACGACCTCATTGCCAGTGGGATGCGTGAAACCGCAGCAACCCGCCGGATGCAGACCATGGAGCAGCAGATGCAGCGCGTGCCAGGCGCGATCCAGGTGAGCGATGCCGAGGCCGCCGCTGCGCTTCAGCAGCAATCCAGTGCCTATGCAGGCTATAGCGCCGAGCATCGCCAGCGACCCATTGAACGCGACCCGGTGATTACGCCGACACCCGAACGGCTGGCGAGTCCCCCACCCGCTGCCTTGACCGCGCCAGCGGAACAACGCCGGACAACGGGCTATGGGCGCACGCCGCGCCGATCCCGCGCGGGACACTCAGCGACTCGATAACCCCTGATTGAGAAAGGAATAGCCGATGACCCGCACCCTTGTGCGGCGCTGGCCCACGATGAGCATGCTGCTGATCGTGTGGTTGGTGCTGCTCACGACGACCGCCCGCGCATCCACGCCGCTGGCCGTTGCATTCAATGTGTCCGAAGCAGGCCACGGTGAGGCCGTGACGTTAACGATCACCGCCGCTGTGCCGTTGGCCACGCTGATCACGCTCGACCTTGACCTCAGTTTGACCGTGACGGCCTCGGCCAGCGATTGCCGCCGTGTCGCGGCCCAGTGGCAGTGCCGCACGAGCGACAGCCCATGGATCGGGGTGTTTGCGGTGGCGTTTGACCCCGCGACCCCCGCCGGAACGGTGGCAACGGCCCATGTCACCGCGCCCAATGCCAGCGCAACGGCGCAGCTGGTGGCGGTGGGGATTCCGGCAGCCACGGCGACCGCGACGACCACCGCCACCAGTCAACCAAGCGTAACGGCGACGAGTCCAAGCGGCGCGACCGAAACCCCGTGGCTCACGGCTACGCCATGGCTGACCCCGACCCCCATCCTCCCCAGCGCTGAGCCAGTGCCGGATAGTGCTGAGCCAAACAATGAGGCAGGTCGCGCCACCCCGTTGGGTGTGCCCATCACGCTGGATAAACTCTCGTTTTGGCCGCTTGGGGATGTGGATTATTTCGCGGTGCAGGTGAAGCCGAGCCAAGCCGGATTGACCTTAACCATTAATACCTATCTGACGGTGGGCTTGGATACCCAGCTGCGATTGCTCACGCGTGATGGAGCCGAGGTCGCGAGCAATGACGATGTTGGGCCAACCGATCCACGTTCGTCACTGGCCATCCGCGCGGAAGCCGGAACCTATCTGCTCGAAGTGCGGAACGTCGCCCCGACGCATCCAGCCTTCAAAACCTATCGCTTGGAGGTGGCGCTGATGATGGCTCCCACCGCCGCGCCAACCACCCCACCCGAAGCCTCGCCCGCAGCGGCCCCATGGGATAGCTACCACGGCAACTACCAGTGGGACACCGCCGCCTTGATTCCGATTGGCGACACGGTGGAGGGCTTGACCTTTGGCTGTCCTGACTACACCTATTTGGATCTGGATAGCTGCACCGTGCCCGACTTTTTCACGATCAGTGTGAAGGGCGGGCTGTGTTATTCGGCCAACACCACGGTTGCAGCAGGGGTTGATACCAACTTAATTGTCTATGGCCCCGACCGCGACATGGCCGCACCGTGGGCTGGCAACGACGACGCAGCCCCCGACGAGGCAGGCAGCACAGTGCTGTTTTGTGTGCCGGAAGCGGCAGGCGTGTTGGATGCCTATCTGCTGATTGGCCAGGTTGGACGGTTGGCCCCACCGCTGAACGAACGCTCGTACACGCTCAGGGTTGACCGTTGGCTACCGACCACGGCCACGCCCACGGCCACGGCGATCCCCATGGGCACAGGCGGCACGGCAGGCGGTAGCGTCCCAAGCAACGGTGGTGATGGCATGGGCGGTGTTCCGAGTGGTAGCAATCCGCAGCCCCAGCCTGCCGCGCCGCAACCAACGATGAGCGAGCGCGATACGCCCTTGGCAGGGATTCAGATTGAAGAAATCCCGATCGCGCAAGCGGCCCAACCCACGGCGCAGCCGACCATCCTCGTGCCCCTCAGTGTCGTGGTCTGTTACGACGGGGTGCATGCCAATAAAAGCTGTGACATCGACGAAGGGGTGGCAGGTGTGACGGTCTACGTGACTGACGAGCAGAGCGGAACCATCCTCGCCCAAGCCGTGACCGACCCCAGTGGACGGGCAGCGATGAGCGTGCGGGTGCACGACACCGCCATGCTGATTGTGAGCATGCCGAGCTTCGATGCGACCCAACGGGTATCCGCCCGCATGCCGCAGGTCAAGCCGATCATGGTGTCCACCGTGACCCCACTACCCGCGCTCTTACCGTGAGGATTCTATGAGTGAGCATCAAATCGAAGCCCTGTTGGCGGAGATTCCCGCCGATGAACGGGCCACATTTCAGTCGTTTTACCAAGAGCGTTTGTATGCTGCGATGCAGGCGGCCAGTCGGCGCGGTGGCATGGAGGTCGATCCCGACCAGATTGAAGAAGAACTTGTTGATGCCCTGATTCGCGAGGCCGAAGGCAGGGATAGTCCCACGGGCATGGGCATGGTGCCAACCAGTGAGGGCGAATATGCCTTGATTCCGCCGGAAAGTGACCCCCGCCTGGCCCAACCCGCCAAGGGTGGCAGTCGGAGTGGCGACGCGGGTGCGATGACTCCCCAACGCTGGGCGGCGATTGCGGCGGTGCTGCTCGTGCCGCTGCTGTGGTTCTTTTGGCCCAGCGGCGACGGCGATGCCGAGGAAAACGGGCAAGCGCTGGACACGACGACCACGCCGATCACCACCACGCTTGCCTTGGTTACGCCTACGGCCTTGACCGACTTTAGCGGCGGCAGCGACGTGACGGTGGCCTACCCCGCGTCGCTGGAATTGGCCCGTGATGATGGCGCTAGCCCTGATGTGTATCGGGTGTTGGCCAGTGCCAGCGAGCTTGGCGGCGTGTGGGAACCTGCCGTACCGGAAGGGGTCGCCGCTTGGCTGAATGGTTCCTACATTAATCACCTGTTTTGCCTGCCGCCGAGTGCCCGATCCACCGTCGCGGGGTTAACCCGTGGCAGTGTGATCACGATGCGCCCCGCCAGCGGAGCCGTGCGGGAGTACACGGTGGTGCGGGTGCGACAGGTCGGCAGACAGGAAGTGGAGGTGCTGGATCAGCGCCGCGCAGGCATGACCTTGATTCTGTGTGGTGACGGCCAAAACGAGCGCACGGTGGTCGAAGCGGCCTACCAGCCGACGAGCCACACCAGTGCCGTGCTGCAACGAGGACAGGCCGCGACCTTGCCGGATATGGCGCGACTCACGGTGCAAACGGTGCAGACCCTACCCCTAACGACCACAACCCCCGTGGGCTATGCCGAGGTGGCGATCACGGTACAAGTGGAAAACCTGACCGGACAGGTCTGGACCAGCCAAGGGATGGCCGATCAGCTGGTGCTCGATGGGGTCTTAGCGGAGCGGGTGCTGGTCGAACACGATGCGATTGATGCGCACGCCGTGCGGCGCGTGACCTATCGCTATCTCGTCAACGAAGCCGGAGGCCAAGCGCTGTGGCGAGCGACCGCTTTAACAGGTGAAACGGTGGCGGTGGCGCTGACGATTCTGCCCGCGCCTGTGGGAGCCGACCGCCGCCCGTTTGTGACCACGCTTGACCCTGCGAGCGTGCGGCTGGAGTCATTGGGCAATGGCCACCGCTTCACGATTACGGCGGTGTTGACGGCCACGGGCAGCGACCCCGTGACGGTGGACATGAACGCGGTGAGCATCTGGCATGGCGGGCGCACCGTCCCGCTCGATGGCACAAGTGACAGCTTGCCGATTGTCCTTCCGCCAGGCACGCCGACGCAGCTGCGGCTGGTGGCAAACGTGCCGGATATTGCCCAACTGGAAATCCAAATCGGGCAGCAGCGTTGGCGCATTACGCTGCCCTAGTCGATACATAGGAGGAACGCGATGAACCGACAACAACGGAGCCGGTATCAGGGGTGGTGGTGGGGAATCGGGGTGGTCAGTGGTGTTGGCGTTGGGTTGGTCGGGTTGGTTGGGTTGGATGCCACGCTGGTCAGCCGTGGGCTGGCGCTAGTGGCCGTTGGGTTGGTGGTGTGGAGCTATCGCCCCACAGGTCGCGTTGGACAGGATTAATTCATTGTATGTGGAGGAACCCCCATGAAATCGTTCGCCTATGGTTTGTTGTCGATCATCGTGTTCGGGTTGGCCGTGTTCGCTGGCCCCGTGGCCGCCAGTTACGCCGCCCCTGTTGGCGGAAGCGCGGTTGTTGCCGATGAAGCGACGCACAATCAGGTCGGCCAGCTTGAGGCCAAGATTGAGGATATTACCGAGCAATTGACCACGATTGGGCGACCGTTGGCGGTTTTGGCACTGGTGCTGGTCTTTATCAGCTACGTCGCGGAGCCAGTACTCCCAGATTGGGCGCGCGACAGTGCGACACGAGGCTAATGGTGTCGCCGTCTGTTGTAATACAGACCATTGACGACCTCACGTTGATGCGGGAAAGGGGCGCATGCGTTCGGTTCGAGCAAACCGAGGGTGTGAAGCCGCCCCTAACGTACTGGTGCGGGATGCCATCATCCCAATAAGCCAGGCTACCCTCAATGACATCCTATGGTGAGCGAGAGCGAATTGGCGCAAGCGTGGTTAGCCCAGACCCCCCGCTGATGATGGATAGGGGGACATAAGACCAGCAGGCGGGCTTGTCTTTCCCGACCTGACATCGAGCAATCGATGGCTCCGTGGCTACAGAGGTATAAGTCCGGAGATGACTTCCGCGTATAGCCAGCACCTACGGGATTGTCTGCAACGACGGCACCATTGGAACGTGTGAACTTCTACCACCCGCCCTGAGAAAAGGGCTGGGTAGCTGACGCTGAGGTGGTGGTAGGAGGGCGGAGGCTCCGTAGTAGTCGTGGGGGTAACGACCCCACCATGGCGGACGGGAAAACCGTCCACAGGGCGAAGGGGGCTAGGGACAACAACACGTCTGACCGTCGGCCTCATTTTAAAAAAAAAATGAGGTAGTCGCCTATGAACACGACCCCACTTGATGAGCGCGGAACCGCGCTCACCGCTTGGATCAATCAGACGCAAGAAGTGTTAGCCCATCGAAGTCTCAACCAACAACCCTTTCATCGGGTATTCAATCTCATGCGGACACGGCGACTCGCCACGGTGGCACTCAATCGGGTGCTTTCCAACACGGGAGCACGCACCGCAGGGATTGACGGAATGACCAAGAAGCATATCGCAACGGATACAGAACAACAGGCATTGGTTCAGGAAATCTGGCACGACCTGACAACCCATCAGTATCGGCCAGCTCCCGTGCGTCGGGTGTATATCCCCAAAGCCAATGGACAGCAACGACCGCTCGGTATTCCCACGATCAAAGATCGGGTGGTGCAAGAGATGGTACGGCTGATCCTCGACCCGATCTATGAAAGCACGTTTTATCGCCATAGTTATGGATTTCGCCCCTATCGGGCAACCCATCACGCGGTGGTACGACTCCGCGACCTGATCGGACGACGAGGCTACCAGATGGCCCTAGAAGGAGACATCCGCGCGTGCTTTGACCGAATTCATCACACCACCTTAATCCGGATTCTACGCCGGACAATCAAGGATGAACGCCTGATAACGGTCATCCACCAGATGCTCAAGGCCGGAGTGATGGACGATGGACAGTGGCGCGTAACGGAGGACGGAACGCCACAGGGCGGAATTGTCTCGCCACTGCTGGCCAACATCTACCTGAACGAGCTTGACCAATGGGTAGCCAACCGATGGGACACCTACACCCCACTAGAGCGCTATTACCATCGGAAAGCCGGAACGGGGTATCCCTGTCAGATAACCCGCTACGCGGATGACTTTGTGGTATTGCTCCACGGCACACACGCCGAGGCAACCACCTTGAAAACCGCGCTCGCGACGTTTCTCGCTGACCACCTCCACTTGGAATTATCAGCGGAAAAGACGCTGATAACGCCGGTGGAACAGGGCTTTGACTTTCTTGGATTTCACATCCGGAAATACCAAGACAGCACACGGATAACCCCATCACGGAAGGCGATTGCGACCTTCAAACGCGAGGCGGCAGACCGCATCGGCAAAGGATTTCGGGACAGTGACGAAGCGGGCATCGTAATGTTGAACCACTACCTCACCGGATGGGGCCACTATTACCGACGAGTGAGCAGCTCAACCACGTTTCGCAGTCTCGACCACTACATTTGGTGGCGGGTGATGCGAACGACGTTCCGGCTGCGACGCGGGCGGGGAGTCCGGCACTTTGGCACACACTGCCGAAGCCATCGCAAACGATACCGTGACGGTCTCAACCGAAAACACGCACATCGACGAGGGGGCCATTACGGCGTATGGGCAAACACCGCCCAAACGCGAGCCTACATTGTCACGAGCTTGGCGTTCCTGCCGATTGAATATGTCGCCTTACACCCACAACTGCATCCGTACCGCAAAGCCGACCGGGCAAAACTCGACCAACGCAAACGCTTAGCGCTGCTGTTGGCGCGAAATAGCCATCCGGAACGGCCCGCGAACCCTGCCTATGGGAAGGCGTGGGAACAGATACGACAAGAGGTACTCCAGATGAGCAACTACACCTGCCAACACTGCGGCACACGCGTGCATCGTAGCACGGCAGAAATTGACCACCGGATACCGTTGAAACGCTTCACGCGGCGACAAACCGCGCACAAATTGGAAAATCTCCAATGCCTTTGCCGCGCATGCCATCTTCGGAAGCATGGCAAAGAACCACGATGAAACAACGGAACAACGGGGCTGAACGATAGGAAATGTTGTCCGTGAAAGCCGGATGCGCTGAAAGGTGCATGTCCGGTTTGGGGAGGGGGGTGTAGAAATCGACTGACTGAAAAGTCAGCACGGCGCTATGCTCCTACTCTACATAAGGGGATGATGCGCAAAGTGCTGTTTGCGGCTATCGGCTTGGGTGTCATCCCTGACTTGGTTGGGTTCGCGTTCGGGAGCTAAACGACGGATCGTGCATTGTCGTCAACGCGCCGCAGCTGCGGCGCGTTGATCATGGGAGGTCGCAATGGCTCGCGAATTAGAACAGTTTTTAGGCCGTGGCGAAGAGGCTGCTTTTTGGATACTGACATATAAAAACGTAGGGTCAGCAATCCTTGGTGGGTTCATGGGCAGTCGGGTTGGCCAACTCATGGGCACAGGCGGCATCGTGATGCTGCTGAGTGTGGTGGGGGTGGCGTTGGGCTTAGGGTTGTCGCTGAATCGACGCGGTTTGATGTGGGGACGGCGGCTGTGGTTGGCCCTGCTCTTTTATCTGCGGAGCGCGATTAAACCGCGCATGATTGACGCAGGCGACTGGTATCGGGTGATCGAAGAACGCGAACATGCCGTGGGGGTGCGCCAGGCCGGACAGTTGGTGGTTGCGCCGCGCCGCATGGCCGCCGAAGCCGTGGCCCACGGACGGCCCGAAGGAGAAAGTCCATGAATCAGCAGCCGCTGTGTTTGACGATTGACCCCTTTTCGGTTCGCCAGTACCGTGAGGAATTGCCCCAGCTGGAGCAGCGCTTTGCCAACTTTTGGGCAGGCATCACCTACGATGCACGGCTGATCTCGTGTACGCGGCGCTTTTCGTTTGCGCCGATTCGCCAGCGCTTGCGCCAACAAACCAGCCCGCTTGACGACCTGCGCGATCTCATGCCCATGCTGGTGTCAGCGCAGGAGGATGGAAGCCGAAACGCGGCATTAACCAGCTTGGTCCAGAAGCGGCTCGCAACCTATGAACGGGCGACTGCGGCATTACAGGATGCGCCAGCGGTGCATGCTGCTTTCCGCGCGATGGCCACGGGTGCGAGCGATGCCACGACGCTGGCCGTGGTCGCCGATGGCTGCCGCCGTGCCCTTTGGCCGTGGCGGTGGCTCAAGAATTATCGGCGGGCGTATGAGGTCATGGAGCGCGAAGGCAATCCCCTTGGCATTCAGCATTACTTTGTGGCCTGGCCGTCCGAGTATACGGATGCCGAGGCGGTGCGCAGTGTGCTTAAGGGCACGTTCTTATTGCCCGATGTCCAGAGCGCACCGCTACCACCCTTGTTTCATGGGAAATACCGCGAAATGGCGACCTACTTGACCCCGCTCGACGAGGGTCGTCCCTACTTAAGGGTGATTCACGCCTTTGATGTGCGGGGTGAGTGGGATTTGGGCAGTATGCAGGAGCTTTTAGGCGGGGAAGAAGAACTGGCCGTCGCGCTGGATGTCACCACCTTGCCCCGCGCCAAGGCCCAACGCGCGACGACCGATGCCTTTAATGTGCTTGAGGGTGCGTTGACGGCGCGGAATGCCGTGAAGGACTCGCGCAGCGAACGCGCCTACCGCGATGTCAGCTACGCCATGAACCAACTCGATGTCCAGCAGTTGCACGAGGTGGCCTATGCGATCCTGATTCAAGCACCGAGCGTGCGGGACTTGAATCGCATCACCCAAACCCTGCGTGACCGCATGGGCGCACGGCTCAAACTGGATGTGCTGAGCGGAACCCAAGGCGAATACCTCAAATTGTTCACGACCACGCCGAGCAAGCAGATTGCCGCGCCGCTCATCCGGCGGAATGCCTTGAGTGAACACGTCGCGGCCAAAACGCCCTGGGGGATTCGCAAGAGCGATGCGACCAGCGGGGTGCTGTTTGGCTACGATCCCCACGACCAATTGCCGTACCACTATAACCTCTTTGGCGCGACCGGAACCGACAACCCGCACTTGCTGATGCTCGGCAAATCGGGCAGCGGCAAAACCGTGAGTTTAGGCATGCTAGCGTTGCGCCATGCCGTCGCAGGCCACCAGATCGTGATGTTCGATCCGGTCGGGAATTGTGCGCGGCTGTGTGAGGCGGTCGGCGGTGGGGCGGCCTACTATCACTTGGCCGAGGACGTGGCGATTAATGTGCTGGATCCAATGGAAACCAGCTTGCATCGCCAGAAAAGCCATGTGGAGCGCAAGTTGTCCATGGTCTTAGGCCGCGCGATCACCAGTGGCTCTGGTGTCCAGTTGCGCCCGCGTGAGTTCAGTAACGCCGAACGGGGAGCGCTCGATGCCGCCCTCGCATCGACGCGGATCTATGGCCCCGATGGGGTGTTTTTGGCGCAGATGGATGACGACACCGCGCCGCTCTTGAGCGATCTGGTGCTGGCCTTGCGCGAAACCAAGCGCCCCGTGGGGCAGGCATTGGCTGAGGAGATCACCGATATTGCCTTGCAATCGCAAGCCCACTTGTTTGATCGCCAAACGACCTTGAAGTGGGATTTTGGCAGCGATGTGGTGGCGTACAACCTCAACAACGCCGATAAAGCCTTGCTCCCCTTGTACCTTGATCATGGCATCGGGGCACTCAACCACTACATTCGCAGCCCTGAACGACGAGCGCGAGGCCAAAAGCTGGTCTGTGTGGTGGACGAGTTCGGCATTCTTTCACAAATTGAAAGCCTGAAAAAAGAGGTCGCTAATGCGACGAAAGAATGGCGGAATTACGGTGCAGCGCTTTGGTCGTGTGATCAGAATTCGGCGACGTACATGGGTGGTAGCGGCAATGCCCAAGACTTCAATAACCTGACGACCAACAACACCGCCGTGAAGCTGTTTGGGCGGCAAGAGGGAACCGACGCGAACCTGCTTGGTGAGGCGTTTCCGGAGTTATCCCCCAGCGATATTGCAGCCATCAGAACGGCAGGCCCAGGCGAGTTTGTGGGCATTTTCGGCACAAACGAAGTCCACCATCTGCGCATGCAATTGACCGATCAAGAAGTGGCCCACTTTATTCGGAAGGGTTAAAGGAGGCAGGGATGAAGCTGATGAAACGCACGAAGACGACGGGCCAGCAGGAACGGGCCGACTTGGCCAACGCGACCGAGCAATTGCACCGCGTGTTGGTGGTGCGCTGGTGGCGCTGGCGGCATGGGTTTTTGGCGGCGAAACGCCTCGAAATTGAGCAGCGCCGCCGCGAAGGATAGTGATGGGTTGATTGTGGACTGTATGGAGGATAGAGCAATGCAACGGTGGTGTTTGGTGCTGATGGGTTTGGTAGTGGCAAGCGTGTTGGGCGGGTGTGGTGAGGATGCATCGTCAAAAAGCTCAGTGGATGTGATCACCACCTGGGCGGAGGCGGTGGTGGCGGATGATTGGTCGACAGCAACGGCGATGATTGGCTGGGAGCCGGAGCGCTGGGAAAAAGTGTTGCGGGGCGATGATGGCACGGATGACTATACCGCCTATGCGCTGGTGGGTGATCCGGTGGTGTTGACAGCCTCAACCACGGCAAAAATTCAGTGGACACGGGCAGGCGATCCCAAGCCGCAGTGTATGACGGTCGAAGTCGGCACGAGCAACCGCATCACGGTCAATGGCTGGTCGCTCTGCCCTGGTGAATCGCTCAACCGTCATACCCCCTAACAAGCGAGCAACCGAGGGTCGGGATCGGTGGGCCTGATGACTCCCGCCGTTGCTGGGTGTGCTCGCTGCGTGACGCGGCGGGGCATGGCGACGGACGGTGAGTGATTAACGGGTGGTCGCAGCGGTCGTGCGGGGCCACGTCCACGCGGCACGCAGAATGAACAGTAGCAGCAGCACTTCGATGCCGATGGAGAGGCCATAAAAGGATGCCCAGTCCCAGGATTCCCCCACCGCGTTGATGGCGGCGAACGGGATTTCAAGGGCTGCGACGATGAGGTTGGTGATGCGGTTCGCACGGGCGGGCAAGGCCATCGAGAGCACAATCATGAGGGCTGAGATGGAGACGAGCGCGAGGACAGTGGTCAAATACGTTGGGCTGATGGCGAACTCAAAGACCACCCCCGACCGGATCTGGTCGATGGCTCCAGGCTTGTAGAGATGGAAGTAGTCCACGTAGATATAGAGGAACATGAAGCTCGTCCAAGCGGCGGCGAGCTTCGCCTGGACGGGGACGTGCCCGTCCGCGAGGGGTGTCATCGGTTGTTTGGGTGCATTCATTGCTGTGTCCTTGTTGTTCATATGGTCGAAACGTGTCCCGCAGTATAGGGACACGGTGGGCGTAGCGGATAGACACGAAAGTGTGGTTGGCGAGTGGGGGTGCTGTTCGCGGCTCTAGGCGTGGCATGCAACCTTGGCGACGGTCGTGCGTTTAACATGGCAGCATGATTGATGGTTGTGAAGGAGGTTCGCATGAAACGACTGCTTGGAATCCTCGTGGTAGTGCTGGTGGCCGCGTTGGCCGGATGGGCATGGATACGCACGCTGCCGATTGCGAATGCCGCCGCGCCGAGCGTCGCCGAATCGGCCATGGTGGATGGTGGCGGCTATGGGATCTATGGCTGGGACGGCGGATTGCAGGTGGTCTTGATCTATGAGGGAGCCATGGCGGCCCAAACCTGTGATATCGACCCTGCCGATGGGGCCGCAGACGAGGTGTACCGCTGTACGATTCCCTTTGCCAATGGCACAACGACCCAGTGGTCAATCCGCAGTGCGGATGGCAAAACGGGGCGGATTACCGTGGATGGCGTGACCTATGCATTACCGCGCGAGGCGACGGTGCTGCGGATCAGTGCCGATGGCGTGGGCCAGCGGGTGACGGCGTATCAGCGGATGCTGCCACCATTGACGATGGGCGATGCGAGCCGCACGCTGGAGCAATGGATGGCCCGTGATAGCGAGTTTGCGCCATTCGCCGCGCTGTTTCGTTCGGAGTAGCGACACTATCCACCGTCAATGGCTGAACAACCACCAGGTATGGAGTCATCTCATGGATACACCCCCACCCCCAGAAAACCTGACGCGGTTTGATCAGGTCATGCGCCAACTGAGTAAACTGTTCTTTCTCCTTGGCTTTGTTGTGATATGCGGTCAATTATGGAATCTGTGGAAAAAGCCGAGCCTGACCGACGTTCCCAGTATCACCGTGACGCGAACGGTACCGACGGCGACCTATTGGCTGTATCATTGGTCTGCGATGGAGTTGGTGCTGGTAACGGATGGGGCCGCAACGCAAGACCCCTGTCGCAAAGGGATTGTAGGGCGCTTCGAGACGGTTCAGTGTACCCTGCGGTTTACGGATGGGACGGTCGTGCCATGGATGTCCTACGCCAACGGACGCGATAGGGGCTGGGTGGAGGTGCATGGGCGACGCTATCCGCTGTATGGGCGTGGGTATGTACTGCTGATTCGGGCGGATGGAGCCAAGGGCGAGAGTACGATGGTGCATCGGGCCACGATGCCCGTGTTTCCAGCGGGTGCGGAAGGCCCGGCGTTGGAAGCGTGGATGGCGACCGACCCGCTGCTTGCACCGCTTGCCCCTGCTTTTGCGGCTGAGCCGTAACCATCGCATCCACAACCAAAGAAACGAATGACGACACCAGCAGCCCAATGCTGGTGTTTGGGTTTAAATCATGGCAGCGGTTGCCGGTGGAGCCATGCCGATCCTGCAACCTTGGCGACGATGCTGCGTTAAATAGGGCAGCATGATTGATCGTCGTGAAGGAGGTTGGGATGAAATTTCGTGCGCCCCAGCAGCGAATACGGCTTCCTGCTCGGCATCCGACGGTGATCCTGACGCGTGTGGTGATGGGGATCATCATTGTGACGGCGGTGAGTCTGGGCTGGCGCTTGGTGCACCAACCAGGGCCATTGGTCGTCCCGCATCAGACGGCGACCCGCACGGCTCCAGCAGCGGGCTATCGGTTGTATACGTGGACGGGAGGGTTGCAGGTGCTGTTGGTGCTGGATGGGCCTGGCGTGGAAGATCGCTGCGAGGTGCGGTGGCACAATCAGATCCAGGTGTATCACTGTTGGATTGTGTTTGATGATGAGACGGTGTTGCGGTGGATGCTGTGGAGTGGGGATGGACGGCGTGGGTGGGTGGAAGCGGATGGGCAACGCTATGCCCTGCCCGATACGGGAACGGTGATGCGGATTCGCGCCAATGGTGCGCATGGAGTCATCACGATGCTGGATCGGGCGCTGCCGAAGATCGCAGCAGGGACGGAAACCAAGACGATTGCGGCATGGATGGCTCGCGATCCGGAGCTTGCCCCGTTGGCGACGCGCATGCGCTAATCCACGCACACAACCAAAGACGTGACCAATGACACCAGCATCGCACTGCTGGTGTTTGGTTTTAAGCAACGCGGGATGGTCAGTGACGATCCCGCGTTGGTGTATCCAGAAGGAGGATCGGAATGAGTCAACCACCAGCAGCCCAACCCGCGTCCAGTGGCGACGGCGGCGGGGCAATGATGGGCTTTTTCATGGGCCTGATCGTGGTGATCGTGGCCTTGCCCGCAGCGATTGGGGCATTGTGGGGCAGACGCTATATGAAAACCCACCAGCCGATGGTGGCGATGCTTGCGTTAGCAGGCGCAGGGCTGATGGCCTTGGTCGTGTGGTCGCCGTTGCAGGATCATTTAAAGGAGAGCCGCACGGCGATGGAACGGGAAAAACGCCGCGATGGGATCATGGGCGTAGTCAGTGCGGGAGCCGGAGCGATTCCGCTGTTGTGGCTCTACACCATCCCGCTCGCGCCTGCGTTGACGATGGTGTGGGAGAGTGTGCGGCCCAAATCCTTAGCCGAGCAACAAGCCGACAAGGATGCCCAAGCCCAGGAAAAGCGCACGCTTCAGCTGGACTCGGCCAAACGACGGGCGCTGAAAGCGAGTGCGGCGAGCCTCACCCATCGGCCTGTGACCAAGGAGATTGATAGCGCCACCGTCTTAGGGGCCAAGATTCAGGGCGATCCGTTGTTCTTTGCCAATGAGCATAAGCGGTTATTATATATCACAACGAGCATTGGCGCAGCCAGTCTGCATATGCTGTTTATTGGCGAGAACGGAAGCGGGAAGACCATTTCAATGTTGCGTTTTGCTGCTTCGATAGCGGCTTCCACGAATTGGGACATCTTTTTCATCAACCCCAAAAACGATGCCAAAACGATGCAAGAATTTTATGATGTGATGGCGTTTTATGATAGGCAATGTCGCTTGTTCCCGCAAGAAGCCTATAACGGCTGGGAGGGGGATAGCGGGGCGTTGCTCAGTCGGATTATGGCGATTCCGGCCTATGCAACCGAGGGCGCGGCTTCATTTTATGCCGACATGAGCGAGGTCTACTTACGAGCGGTCTTGAACACCGATGAGGCGTTGCCAAGCTCGTTTGAAGAACTCGAAGAACGCTTGCAATATGGCCGTTTGGCCGACCAATATAAAAACAACGCGCAGGGGTTTGCGCGGGTGGCCAGCATCAGCGCAGCGGATGCCAAGAGCGTCTTTATGCGCTTTGCGACCATGACCCCCAAACTCACGCAAATTCGGCGGGATGGCTGGCGATTGAGCGAGGCCCGCGCCGCCTATTTTGGCCTGCCCGTGTTGGCCAACGAGCGCGATAGCCAAAGTATTGCCAAGTTTCTCTTGGAGGACATCAAACACTACTTGTCCACCCGCAAGCCCAGCGACCGCCGCACGGTGCTGATTATCGACGAATTTTCATCCCTCGGAACCGAGAGCGTGATCCGGTTGGCGGAAATGGCCCGCAGTTTGGGCGGGATCGTGATGCTCGGAACCCAAACACTGGCGGGCCTTGGTGATGCCGACCAACAGGCGCGGATTGTTGGCAATATGACCGTGGTGTTACACCGCATGAGTGCCCCCGAAGAACTGACCAAGCTCGCGGGTGTTCAAAAGGTGATGACGACGATTCACCAGTTTCAGGGCAAGCAAATTTTGAAGCGCGGAACCTACCGCATGGAGGAGGAGGCGCGGATCGACCCACAGGATGTCAGAACCTTGCCCACAGGCTGCGCGTGGGTGATTGCCCGTGGGGCAGCGGCCAAAGTCCAAATCGCGATGATGCCCGCGGTGCCGCATGTGCCGATTGTCATCCAGCGACCCCGCCGAGCGCCGACCCCTGCCCAGGCATTTGCGCCTGTTCCGGAGGACGCGGCCAGTTTTGGAGCCACGGTTACCCCAATGGCGGAACCGCCCAACCCCCAGCCGATGATGGATCACCACGACGACCCCGCCGTGATAGAGGAGGAAGCCCATGCCCACGACGCTGACGAACGCTTCAGCTTTGGTGCGGGTCGCGTTGACCCCGCGTGACCTGGCGATTTTTCAGACCTTAGCGCAGGTGCGCTTTTTGACCGCTGCGGCCTTGGAATGGCTGCACTTTCCCGACCGCCGCCCCGTGTGGGAAGCCGATATGCAGGCGCGGATGCGCAGAGAACCCCGCCCCGCCTACCGGATCGGGCGAGCGGTCTATCGACGCTTGCAATTGTTGGTGAGTGCGGGCTATCTTGGGCGGTTGGTGCGGCCTGCGGCGGTGCAGGCCCAACTGTGGGGTGGGCGTGATCCCGACCTCTTTATGCTGACCGAATTAGGAGCCTTGGCCTTGGCGGATCAGCACGATGATGACCGCGTGCCGATCAGTGCCTTTCGGGTGCGCGAGCGCTCCTCATTAATCACCCAACACACCGCCGAGATTGGCGAGGTCTATGCCGCCTTGCAGGTGAAAATCGCGAGTATGGCCGGACTGGCGATGGAGGGATGGCAGGGGGATCATGAGACGGCGCGGAGCTATGATCAGATCATGGTGGTGCGGCAGCGCGATCGCCAGATGGAGCGCGTTTCCTTGCCCGTGGTGCCCGATGGGACGTTTGTCTTAGTGCATCCGCAGGGTCGTCTGCGGGTTTTTGTGGAAGTGGATCGGGGAACCCGCCGCCTCGATACCTGGCGCGAGAAGATCGAAGCCTACCATGCCTATGCCGGAAGCACGGAATTACGGGCGCGGTATCAGACCGATACGTTTGTGCTCTTGACGATTGCGCCCACGGCGGTGCAGCGGCGACGCTTAATGCAGACGACGGCGAGCGTGATTGGTGGGGCCAGTTCGCGCTATCTGTTTGCGTTGCGGGAGGCAGTGCATCCGCTGCGGATTGGGACAGAATGGCAGAAGATTGGCGGGATTACCCGCGCGACGACCACGACCGGATTGTATGGCCAAGTCTCGGAAAAAATCACGGTGACAGCGTTGGAGCATGTGTTCTTGCAGTGAGCGGCAGGGAGTGGTGAGACTGGTTGACTCCCCGTGGCATCACGGACGAACGCTCGGTTTT
>CP000876.1 GCA_000018565.1 Herpetosiphon aurantiacus DSM 785 | reverse complement strand
TTTATGTGGTCAAGGATTGTTGGTGAAACCAGTGGGCAATCGCAATGCCCATGGTGGACTTCCCCGCACCCATCTCGGCATTGAGCAGCGTTCCTTTCGGACGCGTGCCCGTGCGCGGGTCGGGGGTGGTCAAATAGCGCGTAATTCCGGCCACCACATGCTTCTGCATGGGCAGCAGGCCATTCTCGTAGCCCGGCAATGTGCGGCCATCTTTGCGTTTGAGCATGGCCAAGGTCGCAGCGGTCTGGGCATCCATATCGTAGGCATAGACGGGTGGGGCAACGGCGGTGATGGCGGCGAGCAAGGCCTCAGCGGTCGCCGGATCAGCGAGAAGCTTTTGTAATCCGGCATCGCCTTCATAGCGGCGCACGCTGCCATCGGCCACATCGACCGCCATGACCACGGGCACTTGCCGCGTGATATGGTGGGTGATGACCGTGAGGGTATCGCCTTCTTCCTTGGTTTCGACCCAGACCGTTTGGTCTTCGGTGGTCGAGCCTTTGATCAGATGGGGCCGACCGTCAATGACGATGGTCGCGCCGTTAATCTCCCCGGTGGCAATCCGTGCCGCCGCAGCGGTAGCGGAGAGCGGGCCGAGGGGACGCAGATGGGCGACGCGCAGGGCATCAATGGCACTGCGGTAGGCGCGGGTATTCGTGGCTCCGCCCGTCATCACCACATCGGTGGTGGCTTGGTCGGGCGTGCCAATCGTGGCATCCTCCCACACGATGGTGGAGCTGGTGGCCACGGGAATGGTGTAGCGTGGCGCGGCTTGCAGGGTGAGTTCCGGCAAGGGCTGCGCCAGTTGGGTGGTCAGGGTGGTGATCGTGTCGCTGAGGGCTTGGCCACTGCGGGCACGGCTGCGGCGCACGCCGATCACGATGGCCTCACGCCAGCGCCGGAGGGCGGCAGGCAGAGCCATGATAGTTAAGTTGTCATAATGGCGGGCGAGATGCTGGGTGACGGCAGGTTTGGCAAACACATCCTGCGGGGTCACGAGAATCGCGATCCCACCCGGTTGCAGCCAAGTACCTTCCTCGATCACGCGGCGAAAGAACTGGAGTTCACTCCGCTCCTCGCCAGCGCTTTGCGTGCCGAAGGGGGGATTGAGATAGACCAGTTGCAGGCCATGGCGATTGGCACGGAGCCAGCGCACGGTGTCGCAGCTGGTGGTATTGGGCGTAATCCCTCGGCAGGCAATCGCCCGCTCACTATGCAGTTCGTTGAGATAGAGGCGCTCGGCGGGAATGCCCCATGCGCTGGCCAATTGCCACGCGGCTGCGCCTTCGCCTGCGCAGGGATCAGCGATCCGACAGGCGGCAGGGTTGGCGGCGGTGACATAGGTGGCGAGCAGCTGGACAGCAGCAGGATCGAGCGCTTGAAAGCCATGATTGGCGGTATTGGCAAGACGGGCCATAACAACTCCTTGGAATGGGAGGCATGACCCGACGACCCGTGGGGCCGCAGATGCACTGCCCCATGGGGATGAAGAATTACTGGGGTGCGGCCTTGGTGGGCGACGCACTCCGTTTGCCGATGGTCGTGATGGCCACGCCAGCGGTTGAGACAGGCGATTGGGTCACGATGGCGCGGATGATCCGTGCCCAGCGCTCAATCGCGGACGTTTTGAGCCAATAGCCCCGACAGCCCCATGAAGGGAGCGGAACAATCAGGCCGTGGGTCAGGCCCAACTGCCAGAGATCGTCCAGCCAGTGCGACTGGAGCGGCAGCGGGCAGGCCCGTTCGAGTTGCGCCCACAGGATCGCATGGTTGGGAATCCCGTCCATGCCCGTGAGGTGCAGACAATCCTCGCCCGCGTGCGGGGTTAAGACCGAGCGGTGGAGGATGGTGGTGGTGGCCAGTCGCGAGGACGGCAACGGCATTTCATTGCGCAGCGTGCGGTATTGCTGCGTCCCACTGGCTTTGTGGGCGAGTTGCTTCCCGACTTGGTAGTAGGGCATCGGTTCGCCAAGGGCCATGGTGGGGGCGAGCGGCTGCTGCGGCAGGGTGATGGCGTGGCGCGACCCATCAAGGATCGCGGCCCACGCGGCGGCGCATTTGGCGCTACTGCCCACGACGGTGAACGCACCAATCGTGGGGATATCGCTGCCGGTTGGCAGGCACGTGGGGGGAACGACACACCAGGCGACCACGGGCACGGTTTCCTTGGAGGGAAGATCGAGCATGGCGTGGGGTAGGGTGTGCGGGCGACCCCGAAAGATGTTGGTGGCGGCGAGCGTCCGGCTGACATGGGTGGCGGTTGCGACCCATGGGGCATCGGGACAGGCGAGGCCGTGGAGCATGATGGCAGTCAGGATTTGGTCGTGGGCGGTTGATTCCGCGCTGAACACGCCGGATCGTGACCGTTGTTTCATTGTGACCAGCGCCTGCTGGATGGCCTCGGCGCTGAGCGTTTGGGTGATGGAATCATCAGGATGGCGGTGACTGGTGATCGCGGCCTGTATGGCTTCGACCACCGGCAGCAAGCCCACAAAGACCGCATGGTTCATCAGGCGGTTGGGCGCGTGCATGGCCGTGGCATCGGCGACGGCAGTGATGAACGGGTCATCCCATTCCTCCTCGGTGAGGAGGGGCAACCGACGCAGACGGGTGAAGGCGTGCCAGAAGCGCTCGGCTCCGGGCAGGAGGGCAAAGAGGGACGACATAGCACAATCCTTTCGGATCACGAGGCCGTCCCCACGAGGAGCGGGCGCATCGTGATGATACGCCCGCAGGGGGCAACAGAACAGATTAATCGGCAGCGGGTTCCTGAGCGGAATCACTGCTAGGGTCGGTGGCTGGCTCGTCGGTTTCCGTCGGCACAACGCCCTTGGTCAGTCGATCATAGACCAGCTGGTTTAAGCGCGTTTCGCCGTCCCAGTAACTTGGGCTGGAGCCGACATACTCGCCGTCCAGATACAAGCTGAAATCGCCCGTTGTGCGATCATAATTGATGGTTTTACCCACCGGATTGATCACGGGGACGAACGGAACGACGGGTTTGCGCGTGGTTTTTTTGGATTTGGTGGTGCGTTGGTTGGTCGCGGCCATGGGGGAATCCTCCGTATGAGCGGTGGAAACGCCATGGCCACCTGCGTTGGGAGCCATAGGCATTCCCAACGGGGATTTGACATACAACAACGGTTTGGTTGATTAGGCGGCATCCGGGTCGGCAGTGCGCTGCGCATGGCGCTCGCGCTGCTCACGAATGCGGTGGTATTCATAGGTTCCCTGACGGTGACGCAGATGGGCTTCCAGTTCGAGCGCCAGCATGGTCATGTCATCAGTGCTCAGGCGAATATCAGCCACGCTGGTTGGTTTCCCAATCGGGCTGATGCCCCCCGTCTCCAACAATTTGCCTGGTCCAATGCCAATGACGATCCGCCATGGCATGGATGCAAACTGGCCGTTTTGTCCCGCGTCGAAGACGAATTTGAGAATGCGAGACTCCACCACGCCGTCACGGCTACTGCCACCAATGACTTCAAAACTGAAGCCGTTGCTGGGCGGGTTGACCGAATCGAGGATGCGGTGGATGAGTAAACGGACTTTGGGCACGGGAATGTAGGCCGAGAGCATGGGGATGACTTTTTTTCCATAGCCACCGATGGCAATTTTGATCTTGCCGATCGGCAAGGCCGAGATCACGTAGGCATAGCGGCTTAGGGTCACATGGCTCCAAATATCGTAGTCAGGGTTTTGGATTTCGTGGGTGGTCATGGAGATGCTCCTCTTAAATAAAGCATCGCCCATGGGATGGCCGATGCAGAAACAACGGCCACCGTGGTGGTGGTATTAATCCTCAGTTTCCCGCCACATACGGACAATCACGCGAACGGGGACACGGCGCGTTCGTCGCCAATTCCGCCAAAGGCAGAGCAGCAACGGCGTGCGCACCCAGTGAATGCGGATTGGCACATGCAGTTCGGCAGCAAGGCGTTCCCAGCGTTGTCGCCAGGCGCGGCGGAGGTTGGTTGCATCGAGTACAACCCACTGACCGCTGAGCAAGGCGGCTTCCACGCGCATGTGGGCAATGGCCACCACGTCCGCATTGCGGGACTGGTCAGTGACATCGCCAAGTTCGGCGCGGATTGCGTCAAGGGAAACGATGGTTGCGCCAAGGGCTGCAAGGCGTTTGGCGAGCGTGCTCTTGCCACTCCCCGGTAGTCCGGCGAGCAGGGTGAGCGAGGGTGTTTCACAGAACATCATCGCAGATACCCCCTACAACGCTTTGACGACTGCACCCGTGTGGGCACAGCGAATTTCAAAGCGGAAGCAGTTGCCAAGTTGGATGTGGGTTGCGTGGGCAACAAGCGCTTCAACCGAGGATGAGGTAAACGATGAGACACGTTCGCGACCGTGGCGGCCAATTAATGCTAAAGCGTACATCAGACACTCCTTAAGAGAGAGATGCCGCCAGCGAGAGACGGCAATCGAATGAATCGAAAGACCGTCCCCCCATGGGAGACACAGCAGCGGGCAAACCAAAACTGGACATACGAAAAGAACCATCCGTGTAAACACGCATGGAATGGCGCATGGCCAGCGGGTGAAAACGTCACTTGAATGACGGAGAAAATGGACGGAACGTCCAGTGAAGCGCCGTGAGAGAGGATACGGCGATGTCCCCCACCACGCAGCTGCAGAAGCCTCTCGGCGTGGTGTTCGGTTTGCTATCCGTTCTGAAGGTGCAGGTGATGCTGGCTTGGGCTTCGGCTGATGAGTCAATCTGGTTATCGGGCGACGGGGCGGTGGCGGCGGCGGGCGGTTGGGATTGGTGTCAAAAGACTTCCCAACGGCGGGCGGCGTTCACAGCGGCGCGGCGCGAATCGACAGATTGGAAACCAGCGAAGCCGTGATCGGCATCACATGGGCGAGAGTATAGCAAGCGGGCATGGGCTTGTCAACTGGTAACCGTGACGGCATGTCATGTGCCTCGGGTCGTTGCAACAGGCGCGGTGCTGCGCCTGTTGCGTTCCTATTATGTGGTTTCTCGGTCTAGCGGCATTGGCGAGTGATACGTGTTTTCCACGGGACGGTGATGCTGGTGCTTCCTGATTGCACCTGAATCGCACCATTCATGGGGGTGCGGAGGACATAGGTTCCATCGACCCCATCGCGGGCTGCCGAAAGCGTGATGGACGTTTCAACGAGGTGTGGTGCGTGGGTCGCCCAACCCCACCCGATCCGCACATCAAACGGATTGGGATTGCGAAGCAGCCAGCCGCGCTGGGTGGGTGACGTACACCAGGCCACCGCAGTCATTGGTTGTGGCGCGGATGGCTCACTGGTGGGTGGTGTTGGCGGATTCACTTGAAATGCCTCTCCGAGTGCGGACAAATAGGCTGCACAGGCGCTATCAATACGCTGGTGATGAGCTTGGATGGTGGCGACAAACAATGCGTAATCCCCCTGGGTGATCGCATGCAGCACGGCAATCTGGGTTTGATCATGCGGGATACAGGTTCGGACGGCGCTGCTTAAGGTTTCGACCGACATGCCTCCAAGTGGCTGCGCTTTGAGTACGGTTCCCGTGCTGCGCTCCCAGAGCTGGATGATGCCATTCGTGGTTATCAGGGCGATCTGGGTCTGGTCAGCATTCCATGCTCCATCGGTGATCGCTGGCATGCCCCGTGGTAGGGAGAGGTCAGTCATTGGCAGAACTTGGCCAGTGGGACTGATCGATTGAATACAGGCATGAACTCCATCGGCGGCAATGCCAATGCTGACCATAGAGGTTGTATTGTTGTTGAGGATGCTGCGGATGTCGGTTCCGGCACTACACGGCAGCACACTCCCGTGCAACTGTCCTGCATGTTGGATGCTCCAATGCTGTCCTCCCGCAGTGATGAGGGACTGGCCGTTGTTGCTCCAAGCAAGTGTTCCTTGCGGCGACCAGCCAAGGGGGATATGCTGCTGTAGCTGTCCGTCGGTAGTCCAGATGAAGATCTGATGGCGATCGCTGCCGGCAAGCAGACTGCCGTCAGGATTCCAGGCGATGGCGCGAATCCGATCGGTTCCGGTGTAGGTGATGGTGGATTCGACACGCCATGACTCGGTGTTCCAAATCACCAGTTGTGGGTCATGACTCGCGGTAGCCAGTTGCGTATCACTGGCATTCCATGCCACCATGGTTGGCATACTGCGCATCCCGATGAGTTCACTGATCAGCGCACCACTCTGATCACGAATCGTCACCTGTTGAGCGGCTTCGGCGATGGCAATGGCGGTTCCGGTATGATTCCACGCCAGATCCGTCACCCCGCTGATTGTTGGCCATGTGACGACTTGGGTGAGGGTGGGGTCGGTGATTCGCACACCAAAGGCTCCGCCGATGGCGATTTGCTGGGTTTGGGTGTTCCATGCAAGCGAGGGAGCGATGTTAACCTGATCGACGATGGGCTGCGCATTCACCGTTGGTGATGGCTGATCAACCTTCAGCGGTTCGTTGGCGGGGAAGGCAGTACTATTCATGGAAGTGGTGGTGGCTTGGGGGGCAGGCGATGTCATGGTCATGGAATAATTGGAGATCCAAAAATCGGTGGCGGTGTGCGAGATACGATAATTGAACGGGCGTGGGCCAGCAATGGCTCCAGTTCCAGGGAGTGAGAAGCGATCCATCACATAGGGGACATAGGCATAGTTGCCGCCCTGTTGCATCCACGGCTGATAGGTTGGATGCAGATGCTCGCCGCGCCAAGCATTCGGCGTAAATTGTTGGGGTCCCCAGCCAACAACGATGGCGATATGGAGATCGAGATCAACATCCTCAGTGCGTTCTACCACGGTAATGGCGATATCGCCCGGTTTGATCGTTCGCCATCGTATTAAGGGATCACTGACTGGCGTTTGGTCTTGGGGTGCGGGCACAATCGCAGCAACGGGTACTTCATGCGCTGTCGGTCCATTCCACCAACCCCATGTAATCTGATAGGGACTGATCGCATCGTTAGGGTTATCATAGACTCGCTGACCATTCAGATGGGGATAGACGCGAATGCCCTCAAACTGGACAATCTGCGCACGATAGCGTTCGGCATCCGTCGTGTCAACGCGGATTAAGGGATTGGGAACGGGTGCATAATAATTCTCATTGGGGAGTGCATAGCGGTTATAGCCGATTGGGCCATAGTAGAGGTTGCCGAGCGCTGAGAGGACACCCGGCGAATGCAGATGGCTCGCGAAAGACGGGACATTAAAATACCCCATGGCGCGAAAGAGTGATCCCGCGAAGGTACCGCACGGGCCATTTTCAATCCCCGTCCCAATACTCATGGGTGCACATTTATACCGAGGGGCAGGAACATTATAGCCTGGTGTAAAGTTGCTTGCTTGATCACGATCATACATACTGGGATAGACGGTATCGCCTAAGGCACACCACTTTGTAAGCCCTTGGGAAAAATAGGCGGCGTAATTGAGTAAGATGAGGCTTTCACGCCAATGGCGATCATTGCCGACTGCGGCAAAACGCACAATGGGGGTCGTCGGCGCGGTTGGATTATAGATGACACCCTGCCTTGTAAAGGCACAGGGAACAACCGCATGACCTGGCGGAACCGTATGAAAGGTCATACTGGTGGGGTAATCTTTCACGCCAATAGTATAGTCGGGAAAGGGCGTTAATCGCAGAGATTTATCCGTGGTCGATGCAAAGAGTTCCGGTTGCGATGCCACTCCATTTGGGCCAAAGGGTTGGCTACGGGTTTTGAGATATTCTTGTAAGGTGGCACAGGCTTCGCGGCCTCCTGGTGGAACAACCCCGGGCCGATCGGGGACACCTGCATCGAGACAAACCCCGGTCGAATGGAGCCGCAGGGCATGGTTTGGATTGCTACTTTGGAGGACGACGCGCAATCCTGTTGGTTTGATGGCGGTGGGAATATCCATCTCATTGAGGGGGATGCGGAGCGTAAATCGTCCTCCAGGCTGAGAGGGCGTATCGAGCGGACTGAGCACATGACTGCCGGAGATAAGCCGATTGCCGACCTTCATGTCAAAGGTAACCTGTAAGTGATCGGTCGCGTTTGGTCCGTTCCCCGCGTGATCCGTCCAGGTCAATTCGAGTGGAATGGCACGAATCGGGCGGTGTTGCTGAATCAGGCGACGTAAGCGCTGATCGATCAGGTCGGTTGGGTCAAGGATCGGCATACCATCGTTGATAATCCCCCGTGATATCCCAAGCCGCCCAGCGACACTGATCCAACTTTGGCCTTCTAAAGGCCATGAAGCACCGCTCGGATATGGATCAGGGATAAACCCTTGAGCTGCTTCACGGACACGCGTGAAATTATAGGTGGCACACGAGAGATCCCACTGATCGACAAAAAACCAATTGCCAATATCATGGGTTGACAGGATTGTTCCTGTCCCGGCAACAAGGCCAACCCACGCTCGTCCATCGCTGAGACCAAGGGTTTGGGAGAGATTGAGGGTGGTACTTAAGATGGGGGTCGTCATATCGTCGAGGTACACCTGTAAAACCCCCTTTGGGCGGTGGGTATCGACGATATAACTAATCCGTGCGGTATGGAATCCGGCTTTCAAATTATTTTTGTTAGGGTCTAGGGATGTGATTCCTAGATTTGCAGGAGACGTGTGAATCGGACTCAATGAACCCGTCCCCCCCGTCAGAATACCAACGTGATTCCCATTGGGATCACCGATTGTAGCACAATACCGATTATTCTGATAGGTGTCGAATTCGACTGCAAGGCCTTGTTTAATCGAACCATAGCCTAGTTGACAACCGCTTATCCCTAGGGTGTTGATCCCATGAGGATCATTATGGACAACGAAGGCTAATCCATCGGCCCCACCAGTGGGTGATCCCGTGATCCGAAAATCAAAAGTGGTATCAAATCCATCACTGACCTGTTGCTTGGTGCGATACCACATTGCTCCGGCTTGGGCAGTGGTGGTCTCATCGGTAAGTCGGATGACCCCCTCGTCGGCAATCAGCGCTGCACTGCCAGCAAGGGCAAGAGTATGGGGATCTGTTTCAGTAAATTCTTGATAGAGAAATTGATTGGGTGGGAGCGGCTGCGTTTGGCGATTGGTTGCGGAAAGGTCGGATGGCTGCTGTCTCGCGGATACGGAGGCAAGGGTGAGTAAAATACCAACGGCTGGAATGAGCCAAGCGAGGGTGCGGATCACCGTTTTAAACGTCCGGTTGTGGATCATGAAAACTCCTTTCTGTGATTTGGAAGAATATGACCCCTATGATGGAGTGTGAGGATTGTGTCATGCGCCACAAGAGGATTGAGTGCGATGGAGCGCAGTATGACCTCGTAAGGTGATACGCCAATCAATCGTTGAGCGTTTCGGCGATTTTCATGGGTTTTCGGGGACTGTCACGCTATTGTACAGTCTCGTTTTTCGTGTGAGAAGAACGGTTAATCGATTGAAGGGAGCGGTAATGGCCGTGGCAACTGGGGATTGACAGTCACCACGAGGGTTACATTGGGAGCACGTGTTGGGCCGATGCCTGTCACGATGATGCCGTGCTCCGGATCGACAGGCTACGATGCGGTCGATAATGATCAATAACGCGTGCTTGTTCTCCGCTCCCATGATCCGCTGCTGCTGAGCTGGATCACGCGCCGTGCGAGGAGCCTCATGGATCTATGCCGTTGATCGATCATCGTGGCCATGTCCCGCAAACCAATTCATGAACGTCCAGCACGGTTTCATCAGCGGACTATGCTATGATAGCCAGCACAATGCCGTGGCATGGGTGGAGAATCCAGCATGTTGACCGCCGAATTAATCAATCTTCCCGCACTTCGCTCGGAGGCTGGGCCGCGTGTGGCGCAGGCAGGCGCGGCCTACTATCGTGGTGGCCGCGTTTAATTGCGTGCTCTCACGCACGATCAGGCCGTTTTTGAGGTCGCTGGGAGCCAAAAGAAACCCTACACCGTGACGATCACGAGTGATCCCTATGGGGTGATCACCGATTGTACCTGTCCGCACGCCGCCAAAGGGGCGCTGTGCAAACATGTGGTGGCTGCCGCGCATACCCTCGCTGATCACCTTATCGCGCATCCCCTCAACCCATGGCGATCCGTATTTGCCAGCTTCCAAGCGCTGCCGCGCCGTCGCCCCACCCCGATGCGGCTCGTCTTTAGCTTGCTCGAACGGGGGGCAACATGGACGCTCATGCCCTATACCATTGCTGAGCGCGTGATTCCCCAAGCCGTGATGGACGATCCGGTGGCGTTGCACCGGCACTTAATGACAAAGGATGTGCTCATCCAAGCCAAAATTCCCCGTACCCCACTCCACCCATCACACGTTCCCTCCACCGCAGAAGCAGCATTAGTCGTGGCAAACATGATCATCACGGTTTCCCATCAGTTTTTCTATGGAGCGGCCTTTCCGCTTTCCACCGTGCTGGATAGTGTGGTGCAATTCCTTCCCAATACCATTCTTTTCATGGGCGATGATTACAACCCATTCCGTCGCATGGTGCAGGTTTGTTCAGACCATGCGCAGATCCACCTCCATGGCACTGCCACTGCCGATGGAATCACGATCACGCCCATGCTGCACGTCGGCGACACGCGTGCTACCCTTGATACCGCCGATGTGCGCATGCTCCACAGTGCCCCGCCATGGGCGATCTATCGCACCATGCTCGTGCGCTATGACGATCCGGGGAACATCCTCACCTTGTTTGGGCGCTATCAACACCTGCATATTCCAGCAGCCGATTATCCTGAATTTATCGAACGCTATCTCATGCCGCTCGCTGAGCATACCCCTTTGAGCGGCGATTTACCCCAGCAAGCATTGGTTGCAGCTGATCCCCAGCCACGGGTGTATCTTCGTGAACACGAATCGACCGTTTTTGCCGAATTACGCTTTGGGTATGCCGATCATGAAGTGGCATACGACCAACAGCTTCCCGCAGAAACCATGCGGTATCACCCCGACCACGCAACTATCCTGCGTATCCAACGCCACTCAACCAGCGAGGAGCACGCGTGGGGCGAGTTGCTACGCCATGGCCTCAAACGTGGGCCACAAGCCGGGGTTGCCACCCTCCGCAGTGGGACAACCGTCGCGACCTTTTTGCTCACCCATGTTCCCGCATTAGTGGCCATGAATTTCAGCATTTATGGTGAGGAATCATTACTTGGTGCACGCATAAACCGTCACACGCCCAGCATCAGCTTGCGGGTGTCATCTGGTATCGATTGGTTTGATCTGGAGGCGGTGGTGCGTTTTGGCGAAACGGAGCTGCATCTGGCTGAGTTCCGGCGGGCAATTCGCAAACGCGAACGCTATGTCCAACTGGCCGATGGCTCGCTTGGGGCCATTCCTGAGGCATGGCTCGATCGCTACCGCCATCTCTTTGCGTTTGGCGACCTGCATGCCGAAACCTTGCGGTTCGCGCCAGCACATAGTACGGTGGTGGATGCGGTTCTCGAGGAAACGGATCAGGTTGATCAGCGCTTCAAAGAGCGCAGCGAACGCTTAAAGACGATCAATGGCATCGAAGCGCAGGCGCTTCCCGCAGGTTTTGAGACGGTGTTGCGTCCCTATCAAAAAGCGGGCTACGATTGGCTGCACTTTCTGTATGCGTATGGGTTTGGGGGATGTTTGGCCGATGATATGGGAACAGGGAAAACTATCCAAACACTCGTGTTCCTTCAGTCATTGGTATCGCGAGGGCAAACGTCGGCCAGCAGCCTGATTGTCATGCCACGGTCGTTGATTTTTAACTGGCAACGGGAAATCGCCCGTTGGACTCCCGAGCTGCGGGTCTTGGTTCACACCGATCACGGTCGGGCTGACACCACCGCAGCCTTTGCCAATGCTGATCTGGTGCTCACGACCTATGGGACGCTGTTACGCGATCATGACCTGCTTGCTACGTATCAGTTTTCCTATGTGGTGCTTGACGAAGCCCAAACGATCAAAAACCCCGTTTCCCAAACAGCGCGTGCGGTTCGCGCCTTGCGGTCAGAGCATCGCCTCACCTTAAGCGGGACACCCGTCGAAAACTCGATCATGGAGCTTTGGTCACAGTTTGCCTTTTTGAATCCCGGCATGCTGGGAAGCCTCGATCATTTTCGCACCGAATTTGCCACACCCATTGAGCGGGACGGTGATGCGCACGCCGCGCAGTTGCTGCGCCGTATGGTCAATCCATGTATCCTGCGGCGCACCAAAGATCAGGTTGCCCCGGATCTCCCAGCGCGGAACGAACGCATCCTCTATTGCGCTATGGAGGCGGCGCAACACAAACTGTATCAACGCTATCGCGACCAATATCGTGCGCAGTTGCTTTCGTTGATTGATGATCACGGGATGAATGACAGCCGCATGAAAGTTTTAGAGGGGCTATTGCGGCTCCGCCAGATTTGTAATCACCCGCGTTTGGTTGAATCGACGTTTCGTGGCCGCTCGGCCAAGTTTGAACAGCTTCTCGAAACCTTGGCCATTTTGCAGGCTGAAGGGCATAAAGCCTTAATCTTTTCGCAATTTGTCCAGATGTTGACGATCCTGCGGGAACACCTTGATCAGCAGAACGTAAGCTATACCTATCTTGATGGGAAAACCCAGAATCGAGCCGCCGTGGTGGATCGCTTCCAAACCGATCCCCATGTCCACTTCTTTTTGATCAGCCTCAAAGCGGGCGGGGTTGGACTGAATCTGACGGCTGCCGATTATGTGATTCACATCGACCCATGGTGGAATCCTGCGGTTGAGCAACAAGCAACGGATCGGACGCACCGCATTGGTCAAGAGAAGCCCGTTTTTATCTATAAATTGATTGTCCGTGAGAGTGTTGAAGAGAAGATGGTGCACTTGCAAGAACGCAAGCGAGCCTTGGCCGATAGCATTATTACGAGCGAACAAGGCATTGTCAAAGCGTTGACCCGCGATGATGTGGCCGATCTCTTTTCATAAGGCGAGGGGTATGGGCACAGAGGGAAATGAGGGAATACGGGGATGGCTCGCGGTCACGATGATGCCGTGCTCTGGATCGTCACGCTGCGATGTGGTCGATGGCGATCAACGACGCTCGATTGGTCTCTGCGGCTGCGCTCAGTGGCTGCAAACGCTGACGGACACCCGCCAATCAACGCGATCGTGACGCATGGGCGAGGATAGAGCCAGTGGTGAACGGAAGGACGATGAGTATGCAACGTGAACCAATTCACTGGCAACCGCTCACGATGCTGCCAACACTGGTGATGATGGCTGATGACGCGCTGGCTGAGGCCGAGGAGCAGCTGGAGCATATGCGCATCGCGGTGCAACGACCGGGCCTGCTCGATGCGGCCACGATTGATCGTGCGGTGGGGATCTATGAAGAACAACGCCATTTCCTGACGATCTATGCCGAACAAGGCCGTCGCTGGCAGGCGCTGCATCCCACCGGAGCGACGCTGCGCCAGCTTGATGCGTTTTTAGCAACCACCGCCAAAGCGACGACGGTCAATGCCGAATTGTTAGCCGTATTGGCCCAGCTGCAATCCCAGCCAACCAACCCGCAGGATGAAGACTGGTACACGACTGTGGGCGAGATTGCCATGGCCTTGGCCGATGGGCGGGTGGATGAGGCGCTCGCATGGGCGGATGACGCGCTGGACACGAGTGGCTGGACGGCGCGGCAGCGAGCTGAACTCTTGGGCTTGCGCGGCTTGGCGTGGGTGGACGATGGCGATTTCAAAGAAGCCGAGCGGGATTATCGGGCGGCGCTGGCACTGTGGGCGATGCTGCCCGAGGACGCGGATCGCATCAAGCACGTGAAAACGTGGGATTTGCTGATACAGGCACTCTTGCATCAGGAAGATTTCCCGCAGGCGACCGAGGCGGTGACGACCCTCGTGCAGCTGGTGGACACACATAAGGATGGCCTGTTTACCCAGCCGGATGGGCCACGACTCTGGATGGCGACGGCTTATCATCGCGCCTTGGTGGCTGAGTTTGCCCTCGACTATCCGACGGCGGCAACGTGGTATCGCGAGGCGCAACAACGGGCACAGACGATTGCGCTTGCTCCCGATCATCCGCTGGCCCGTCTGATTGCCGACGGCATCGAGCGCAGTGGGCAGGGTGGATGATGAACCGATGGCGTTGGATGTTGGTCTTGGGCTTCGTGGGGAGTCTTATAGCGTGTGGCCGTTCGCAGGGTGCGTTCATTCCCGTGTATCCATCGCCAGCGCAACCGCGTCCAACCCTAACGCCCTATCAACCGATACGGCAGGATACGGCGCTGATTGTTGATTTACCAATGGCTGCCGTTCATTCAACCGTTTTTATCACGATGGATAGCTCCCAAACGCTCCAGTTTACCTCGTCATTGACGGATAGGCCACTTGAGTGGCGGATAAAATTTGATCCGCTCGTGTGGGATGCGACCGCGCAAGGAATCCCGATTGTATCCGATGGGGTCATGCAGGCCGATCCGCCAGCAACGATTCGATTGATCCCGCGTGCGCACGGGATCACCACGATGCGCATCGATCTGTCGTATCGGCTGTGTCCGGGGTGTGATACGATGCTGGATGAAACGCGCTATGAAATCACAATTCAGTAGCGTGATCGTGCGGTGAATGGCAGGGTGGATGATGAAGCAATGTCGTTGGCTGGGGCTACTGGGTCTGATGGGGAGTCTTATGGCGTGTGGCCATTCGCAGGGTGCGTTCATTCCCGTGTATCCATCACCAGCGCAACCGCGTCCAACCCTAACGCCCTATCAGCCAATGCGACAGGATACGGCGCTGATTGTTGATCTTCCCATTGCGGCGCTGCAACCAACCGTCTATCTCACCATGGATATTTCCCAAACGCTCCAGTTTGCCTCATCAATGCGTGACATTCCGTTGGAATGGAACATGAAATTTGATCCGCTCGTGTGGGATGCAACCGCGCAAGGAATCCCGATTGTATCCGATGGGGTCATGCAGGCCGATCCGCCAGCAACGATTCGCCTCGTGCCACAAGCACGTGGGAGCACCACAATGCGGATATTCCTGCGGTACGATCCGTGTCAGGGATGTGAGACGGTATGGCGCGAGACGCACTATGAAATCACAATTCAGTAGCGTGATGCTGCGGTGAATGGCAGGGTGGTGCAGCGCAGCGTGCGGCTTTGCGGCTGCTATGGGTCTTGACGGTAATGGTAGACTGGACACAAGAAACCAATAGAACGGGTAGTAACTTGACGTAATACAGAGGGGGTGTTCGCACAATGGATGGGTATGGTCAGCAATCGGTGGTGCAGCGCACACAGCGAGCGGATTCCATTCAAAAAGTGGACACAGTGGAGTTTGATAGGGTGGCCCGACGACGAGGGTTTTGAAACAAACCGTCAGGTACTTGCCATCGAGCTTGCCAGTGAGTTTGATAGGGTGGCCCGACGACGAGGGTTTTGAAACGAATATTATAGCTCCAAGAAATGTTTTAACCCACTTGGTTTGATAGGGTGGCCCGACGACGAGGGTTTTGAAACTCAATCCGGATGAAGTCATCAGCCGATTGGTTTAGGTGTTTGATAGGGTGGCCCGACGACGAGGGTATAACGTACTTTTCCACAGCCTGATGCTCGAACCAGCATCGGGCCTCTTTTTACCCTTAATTCCACTATCTTGCACGATGCTGGAATAGCCTGATCACTCCGTGTATTCCTCCACCAAAAATCGACCAAAAACCCGCAAAAGTAGGCCCATGACCAACAATCCTGCGGCCAGCCGCAAAGTAAACATAATCATGCACGGACATGCATTGTTCATGAAATGTCCGCGCACGAAACACGGTATCAGGCCGCCAATCGCATCGGTTTGAGCGGCAATCGCTGCGAGAGGTCGAGCAGAAACACACCAAAGGGATTGACATGACTGTAGATCAGCGGCGTAAGTGCCCGCAGATCATCGGGCGTTAACCGATTCGCCCACGCTGGCTCCCGCAATACCTCCTGAATGAGCAAGGTATTGATGTACACCATGGAGACTTGGAGCAAATGCAGGCACAACATGGACACCTCCATATCGGCTCGCTGGTTGGTATTGAACGCACGCCCCTTGCCGTAGAAGATGAAGTCGTTCGTGCCATTCCAGTTTTCCACCACCTGTAAGCCCTCGTGTATCTCCCGACGCATATCCTCCGAATGCAGGTATTGGCACAGAAAGATGGTCTTGATGGCCCGCCCCAATTCAAGGAGTGCCTTGAAGGTTGGGTGCTGAAAATTGCGTCGGCTAAATCGGCGCAGAATCGCATCGGTTTCGGCAGTTCGCAGGCGGAGGGCCGTCGCATATTTGATGATTTGGTCGTATTCACGCCGAATACGCTCCCAATTAATCGGTCGTTGCAAGACCGGCTGGAGATTGGGGTAGGCCGTCCGATTGCCGCGCTCAGGACGATAGAGTTTTTGCCGATGGATGGCCTTGAATCGTGGCATTAATGTGAAGCCTAAAACATGACAAAAGCCAAAGGCGATCTCGCTTTGGCCGTGGGTATCGACATAGTTGCGTTCGACCGTCATGGTGGTATTGTGATGGAGCAGACCTTCCATCATCGCGGCAACCTCGGAGGCAAAGGGGTGTTTGAGCTGCGAGTAAATGCAGGCGGCTTTTTTATCCACGTGCCAGTAAATTTTGACCCCAGCGGCGCGATGCCGGGGATGCCAATCGGTCATCAGATTTTGATCCCATGCCCCAAACAGTTTGGAGTCCGAGGCACACGCGGTGGTTCCCTCACCCCAAATCTGCGGTAACCGCGCGTCAAAGAGCGCATTGACGACTTTGGCAATGCCATTCCGCAGCTGATCCCGCAGCAAAAAGCGCCGCCGCACATAGGCGAGGTCTTTATGCTGGTCACCGGGCGACCCTGCGCAGACCCGTTTGAGGCCAATATTGGTTCCCAAGCCATAGCAGCAGAGTAAGAGGCGGCGTTGGAGGGTGGCACGATCAAGGTGTTCCCGTGCCGTACTCGTGTGAAAGTCGGTCGTGACTCCCACGCGAAGATCGGTTTCTTTCAGCATATCGAGCAGACTGATCACCGACCATCGATCAAGGATGGTGCGCTTCAACGCCGCCAGCTGGGGTGGTTCCGCACGCGGCGTAAATGGGGTCAGATCACACTAAGCCAATAGGTTGGTAACACATACCGATCACTCGTGTTGGCAGAATATTGACCCTTAAGCCGCCGTATCGAGATCCATCGCCAATTGTGTGGCCTTTCCGCGCGGGACGCGCGTTCGTTCCGCATGGGCAACAGGAACGGCTTTTCCCCAGTCGTCTTCAATCACATCCCACAACATCAGCTGGGGACTGGCAAAGGGGTGGTCAAATTTGGTATCGTGGCTGAGGTGGCGGATCGTTCCATCACGCGCAATCATCCCTTCGTAGCGCCGGAGGTCGTGGCTTTCGTAGGTCACCATCACATGATCGGTATCAATCCACAACGTAATGGCATGCCGTGCTAGCCCAAGTTCGCTATAGATGCGCCAATGGCGGAAGCGAATAAAGCCCACCCGATCAACCATACGATTCACGCGCAAGGCTTCAAAGATCCGCCGAATCAATGCTTCGGGAAAGATGCGTCCATGCACGTCCCCAAGCACGCTCAGCGGGGTATCACACCCATCTTGCCGCTGGCGGTGTGCCCAATGGCGTTCCTGGTTGTAGTGCTTCATCCACATCCGATGCGCAATCCATAATTCCTGCCACGTTCGTGCGGCACGAAACCCCGCTTCGGCCTCGTCCATCATACGGCGTTGAATATTGAACGCCGTTTCAATATACGACTGCCAAGGTTGGCGCTTCGCAATGAAAAAGCGCTGAATCCCCAAAGCATGGCAGATCTGACCAAGCCGCCGTGACCGAAACACGCTCCCCGAGTCACTCACAATCCCATCAGGACATCCACATGTTTCAATGGCACTTAACAGAACTTTCAGGACTGCCGTGGTATCTTGCAGGCGACTAATCGCGCTTGAGACAATCGCCCGACTCGCATTTTCTAAAATAGAAATGCAGTACACATTACCCCCGCCGAGGCGATGCATATCCAAATACCGGATATCAATCGTCCGGGTACCCTCTGGGTGACTGATGACGATACTGGGCTGCAAACGGCATGGGTTGCGGATCTTTTTTCGGGGGCGGCTCGGGCGGTCGTAATTCAGGAAACACCTCCCGATTGATTGCCATCAAGCGGCCACAGGTGCGAGGACTCACATGAATGCCTTCGCGACGGAGGGCAGCATGGAGTCGCCATGCACCAAGCAAGGGGTTGCGCTGGAGGCGACGGACGTGGTGCTGAACCATACTTGCCAGTCGTCGGCCATGCCGATGCGGCGCTGATGATCGGCGTTTGAGGCCTGCAAGCCCTTCCGTATCCCAGCGTTTGAGCACGCCATGGACGGTTTTCCGGCTGATGCCCAGATAGCCAGCAATGCTTTTCTTCGTCCAGCCCTCGGTGATAAGCCGCAAAATGGCACGGCGGCGCTCGACAATATCGGGAATGGTGTGATAGGGCGGAAAGCGACGGGTGGTCAGCATGGGCAAGCTATTGGTTGCCAAGGCCCGCTTCACGGTTTTGATGCTGGGTCGGCGGCCAAAGCGCACGAGGCAAATGGTCGCAAGTTCGTAATGGCGCATCGGCGGATACTCGGCCTTGATGGCCAGCAGATAGGCAATGGCTTCGGCAGGAAGCCGAGCAGCAGCGCGGATCGGAGCCGTTGCTGGGCGTTGGGTCGCCCCAAGCCCATGCTGACGAAAAGTCTGTACATGGCGATAGAGGGTGCGTTCTGCCGTGGCCGTTTCGGCAGCCCGCTCAGCAACCGGTTGGTCAAACAGGACAACGGGTCGGATCAACTCGTAGACATGCTGCTTTGGGCAGGTCAACTTCATTTCGAGCTGTTGCCACGCGGGTGATGGTTCGCGGGTTCGTTGGGGAGCGGCCATACCTACCTCCGCTACGGATACGAGGCCAGGGGTAAGCGTATCCTAGCGGTTTTTGGCGCACCCAACAAGACCAACATCTGTGCGGATTTTCTGCCAACGGGAGTGATCGGTATGTGTTACCAACCTATTGGCTTAGTGTGGTCAGATGAATCCAATGCCCGCGTTGCTTCGAGATGCGCACCGCCGCATTTTTGGGTAATCCCCGATCAAGGGTTTTTAACCACAATCGCATCTCGGCTTGCAGCGTCTCGATAAAGGCATCGGCATCAAGGGGCTGGTCGAGCGCGTGATAGTATTCCTCCCGGCGTTGGTCAAAATCCTTCGGCAGATCCTCGTCGGGATTGCGATAGCGGAGTGCACCCTCAACCCAAATTTCCTTGCAACGCAGCCGATCGCGAAGCGCTTGGAGCGCACAGATTTCATAGGCGATGCGGTTGACGCGACCGTGTTCATTCTGCACCAAGGGCATCCAAGCATCGGGAACAACCCCGATGAGGGGGATCTCGGCATCATCGGCAAAGTAGGGATAGTCACCAGCGACATCCGCATAGGCCTTGAGGAGGTCAATCGCCTGGAGGACAGGCCGATAGGCCTCGTTATTAGAGCGAAAGGTCAGCATGCGCAAGATGGGCGGGATCATCCGCCGATAGTGGTTGGCGTAGGAACTCCGAATAGTTTGATGGACATGATCGTCATAGGTATCAATGGCCGTGAGTTCGGTCACGAGCGCCTCAAGGACATGTTTGCCGCCCGCCGCTGGATAGACGACCTGCTCGACATCATCGTGTGGTCGTTCCAACGATTGCTGGGCCACCTTGCGGAGAATCGTGGTCTTGCCACGCACCCGTTTGATCGCGTTGACCAATGCGTCATCCGCTTTTTTCTCGGCCTTGGCCCCAATTTTATAGACAATCTGATTGAGTTGTTCGATCAGGTTATCGGTTATCTCTTGGCCTCGGAGCCAACAAAACGCAGTTAACATGTAGGCCCGCACATTGTCAGAATGGCGACGGAGTTCAAACAGTTCTTCCGTCACGACGCGTTGCCGGAGCGCTTGAACAATGGTGTGATGGAGTCCATCGACGGGGAGTGGTGGGAGCTGCACGGTGCGGATGATCTGCAACCGATCGATTTCACGGAGGATACTTTTGAGACTGGCACGACCGGCATCATATTTCAGTTCGGTCAACAATGCGGTCCGGCGTTCTGCGAGCGGGGTCGCTGCGGTCGGTTCATCGTCGTCGGGATCATCGTCACCCCCATCGGCGGTGGCTGGATGGCTCGTGGTCTGGAGGAGTGCGTCAAGTGCCTGCTTCACCGAGGAAGTCAAGCGATGAGCAACCCCCGCAGCCATCCGTTCCTCGGCCATCCGACCTGCGGATTTCACGGCTCGGCGCAGTTGTTTCGGGCTTGGTGGTTCAATATGACGGGCATGCAAGTGTGCTACGGCAGCCGCTTTTGCCGCTGTGGTGTAGTGATCTTCCGGCGGGCATTGGGCCACCAACCATGCGCTCAGCTCCGTGAGATCCTGCTCGGTCGATGGGCGATAGCCGAGCGCGAGGCGAATCTGGCTCCGATGCTCCTCAATCGTCCGGCCTTTGAAGGCATAGGTTCCAAATTTATCAGCCGCCACGCCGACTTGCGTGGCAAGGTGGTCAATGACCATGGGCGGCACATCAGCCGCGTGTTTGGGAAAGGCTCCTTCGACGGGAAGGTATTTGAGCAAAATGGCAAAGCCGAGGCGGGTTGCATCCGTTTTGTTGGCGATGAGCGTCCAATCCTCCTCCGTAAGGGTAAAATGTGCGGCAAGCTCATCGACATCCCAGAATCGTTTCATGCAGATCCTTTCACAAACCATCGATCGTGGTACGAACCGTCCATCCACGCTGCGAAAATACCCCGATACGGGATTGCGCACTGGGCGATCGATCGTCTATGATACATGGCAGAGAATACACCTTCTCGGCCATGGTGCGTCGTAAAATACCACGGGCATCCGCGTCAGCCCGTCGTCCATGGGTGGCGCTAACCCGCCAAAAACATGGCCGAGAAGCGATACAAGGACGCGGACTTATGCCACAACCGGAATCTGAACCCATTGAATCACTGATCGATCGATGGTGGACCAATCCTGGGGACGATCTGACCGCCGCAACCCGCACACGCTATCGTAGTGCGCTGCGCCGTCTTTGTCGGTGGTTTGCCGCCGCCGAGCGGCGGTCCTTGCTGCTGGCCGATCTGCATCCGATCAGCCTCGCAGGCTATCGCGAGGCACTCAAGCAGACCGACGCGGCGAGCACGGTCAATACGCACCTCAGTGCGATCCGCACCTGGTGCGTCTGGCTCGTTGATCAGGGCTATCTCGCGACGAACCCAGCCCAACGGCTGAAGCTCGTTAAGCGCACGACACCATCGGCACCGAAGGCGCTGAGTCCAGCCCACGTCAATGCCCTGTTGCGGCAGGCGCAATTCACCCGGTATCCCCTGCGGAATACCGCCATTCTCCAAGTCCTGATTCAAACCGGCATGCGGATCAGTGAATGTGCGGCGTTGTGCTGGCACGATATCCAGTACGGCGAGCGCAGTGGCCATGCCCTCATTCGCGCAGGCAAGGGCAATACCGTGCGCACCGTCCCGCTCAACGAATCAGCACGGTGTGCACTCGCCAGCTATGTGGCACCGCTGCTTGGGGTGCAACCGTCGCTGCACAAGGTTGCGCGGGCATGGCCGCAGCGACAGGAGGGTGATCCCCGCTGTCCCCTCTGGACGAGCGAGCGGCAGCATGCGCTTAGTCTGCGGGAGATGAGCCACATGATCCATCAACTCGTGCGCGATACGTCTGCGCGGAAGCTGCTGCCAGCAAGCACCACGCCGCATAGCCTGCGCCATACCTTTGCTACCCGCTACCTCGCCCGACACCCCCATGATCTCGTTGGATTGGCCCGGCTGCTGGGCCATCGTTCCATCACAACCACGCAAATCTATATCCAACCGACCGCAGAACAACTTGCGGCACGTGTTGATCAGATTGATCTCAATGCCTACGGCAATTAATTAACAGTATCTGTGGGGTTAATATGCCTGAACTTGGTGGTCCAACAACGCAATCTGGCGTTTTCTATCAAAATTCCATCTCAGCACTCTATCTTGGACGACTCTGTGATGGTGTGGTTCGTCCTCAAAACGAATTGGTTGTTGAAGTTCGGGTTGAAGCCCCTGACTCGGTTGACGATACCATTATTACATTTGAAGATCAGCATCGACTCTATATTCAGGCTAAAGAGCATATACAGAAGGGGACGAAACCCTGGAACAAACTCTGGAAGGATTTTTCTAAACAATTTCAGAAGTCCCAATTTCAGCCCTCACGAGACCGACTGGTATTGTATACGGGTGAAACGCGGGAGTTAATTCACAACCTACGTGAGATATGCGAACGATCATATGAAAGTCAAGATTATAATGAATGGTGGGGAAGACTATCACAGGCACAACAAGGTTTATTGAAGGACATCATCCCTCTTGTCTCTGCTGTTGATGATGATGATGATAAAAAATTTATACTTTCTCTTTTCCGTCATATCGATGTCGAGGTTTTTACCTTAAGGCAAATAGAACGAGATCTTGTTGCTTTATGGATGCCTGCATCCAATGAAAGCTATCAAACAGTCTTCCGTTTACTACGAGATCATGTCGGTGAAAAGGGTCGCCAACGTGGAATATTTACATTAAAAATCCTAAAATTAATACTATTAGATCATGAAATTATAATAAATACACCATCAATTGAAATTACACGCACGTCTATTCAACGATGTAATGCGTTATTGATGCAGTGTAGGAATACTGTTGCTTCAACAGGCGTGTTTATAAAGCGTGTCGTAGTAGATAAGATTGTTGATTGGATTAAGAATACACCAGATAGCGATAACGTTGCTGTCCTTCTTGATCAGGCTGGCATGGGCAAAACCGTGGTTATGCGCTCGGTACTATCCACACTTCAACATCAGGATATTATTACTCTTGCGATTAAGGCAGACCAACACCTATCTGGTATCGTTGAATACCCTGAACTCCAAACCATGCTCGCATTCTCAGAGCCTGTAGAAGCAATGATTAGGCGATTAGCCATAACTGGCAAGGTTGTTGTTCTCATTGACCAAATTGATGCACTATCACTTTCGCTTGCTCATGATCAGCGATCGCTAGATGTTGTTCTTCAGCTCATTGCTTATCTTCGAAATATCCCCAATGTACGCATTGTTTTATCGTGTCGAACATTTGATTACCATAACGATCCGCGATTTCGACAAACCCATATAGCACATCATTTCGTTCTTGAAGAGCTTGAAAGCACCGATGTAGCTGTTGTTCTTAAGAAGCTTGATATCGAGTTTGCCTTTCTTGCGGAGGTGGCTAAAAAGCTTTTAAAAACGCCGCTTCATCTCGATCTTTTTTGTTTGGCTATGGAACAGCAGGCAACGCCACCTAATTACCAAAGGATGCTTCCGTCGCTTACTAATCTGCAAGATCTGTATGGACTCCTATGGCAGAATGTCATTTTAAGAGCAGGTATGACTGTTCCATCTGCAACGGATCGAGAGGACGTTTTGCGGTTGATGACAGAACAGATGCATAAACACCAACGAGTAACTGTAGCACAGTCCTTTTTTATGAGTAGAGATACAATGCATCTTGAGAAAGCAGTTAATTGGCTAGGAAGTGCTGGCATTCTTGTTCAAGGTAATGCAAGCTGGAGTTTCTTACACCAAACCTTTTTCGATTATTGTTATGCAAAACAATTTGTGGAAAGTAATAATAGTCTTACTCAAATGATCATATCTTCTGATCAAGGTCTATTTGTCCGCCCACAATTGATCCAAATTCTTACATTTCTTCGAGGAAGTAATCATCGTCTATATATTCAAGAAATCCATGCGCTTTTTCACCTTCAATCGCTTCGCTTTCACATCAAAGATCTTCTCTTTCGTTGGTTTGGTGCTTGTATAGTCCCAACGAATGATGAGTGGTCTTTAGCACAACGAATGCTCATTGATCCTCTACATCGCGGTCGTTTTTTAATGGCTATTTATGGAAATCTTGGATGGTTTGAACGTATGCGAGGTATAAAGATACAAGCTCTGCTGAAGTATGATGATCAAATTCTTGATAGTGAAGTTATTCCGTATCTGGATTCACTTACCGAAGTTGCTCAGACGGATATAATGCAAATCCTTCAACCATATATTGGTCGTAGCAACGAGTGGAATAATCGGTTAGGTTGGGTTCTATCACATATTCGCCATTGGCAAACACTACATGCTGCTGAGGCTCTTGAAAACCTTATTCGAATAACAGATATTGAGTCATTCAAGAATTCTTATGATTTAGATGATGTAACTAAAGCATACCCCCGTGTAGGATGTCGAATTCTTCGAATTATCTTAGACAAGGTTCTTGATTCTTACCTTATTGAATGCGAAAAACATGCAAAGAAACAAAATTATGATACGAAGTGGTTTATATCATTGCCAAACCTTTCTCGTAGCTTAGAGGCTTTGAATTCAGGCATGCTTATGGAGTCATTGCAAAATGCGAGCAAGCTAGAGCCATCCATATTTCTGGAAGAACTACTGCCTTGGATTGAAAAAGTTTGTGAAATATCAAACCAAAGCGACAATACTGACAATAAGTATCCCGATGATATTTTGTCACATGATTGGTACGATACAACATATCCTGTTTATCATACTCTAATTCATAGTATTATTACATCTTTGACAATACTAGCAAAAACCGAATCTAATATTTTCCATGTATATGCAGATCGTCTTGCCTCAAAACCATTTAGGACAACCCAACAATTATTAATTTATGTCTATAGAGATGTTGCAGATCAGTATACTGAAGATGCATTCAAATTTCTTCTAGGTGATAATAGACGATTGATGCTGGGTGATGCAGATATTTATGATAGTCGTCAACTTATTAATACGATATACCCATTTCTGTCGCATCAACAACGTAATGATCTTGAGCAATATATTTTATTATTTAATCCCCATTGGAATTGGAAAGTATATGGATTAGACGCATTAAGATGGTGGCGACAAGAACAGATGTTCCTCTTACAATCTATTCCTGTTCAGTATCTCTCTGATAAAGGTTTGGCTCGACTACAAGAGTTAGAGCGGAAGTTTCCAAACTATCGGGTTTCATCTGATCCACAGAGGGGAGGAGGGTTTACCATTCCCTCTCCTATTCCTAAAACAAAAGCTCAAGCACTTTCCAACAAAGCATGGCTACGTATTATGAAGGAGGACCAAACAAATAATTGGTACAAACGCTCGAGCCATAGGGGTGGAATTGGAGAGCTTGCACATGTTTTAACCGAAATGATTAAACAAGAACCAGATCGGTTTTATCAACTAGCATCGCAAGCTTTGGACTTCATCCATCCAATCTTTGCTCAGGCATTTATTAGAGGATTTAGTGAGCTACATACTCACCCGGATAGGTTTTTCAAGCTCGTGCGACTCTTTGGAAATAAACTTAATCTTGAAGGTAAACGAACGGTTACGTGGCTTTTGGAAGAGCGTATCAATGAAGGTATTCCAGATGATGTAATATCAATGTTGAAGTCATGGATATATACATCTGCTAATTCTGATGAGCAGAATTGGGAAAATAATGATGATTTATATAGCGGATCTATCAACACTGTTCGGGGTTGTGCACTGCGTGTTGTTATGCAGGCTCTCAGAAAACAAGAAGATCAAATTACATTACAACATCAATGGCAAGTTATAGATGTTATTGCAGCCGATCCGTCACGGGTTTTGAGAGCAGGAATTATTTATGAATTAATGTTTCTTTTTAACAATGACAGTGATCGGGCTATCCATATTTTCGAACAATCAATACAGTTATATCCTATTCTACTCCTTTCGCATCCAACGCAGGAATTTATCTATTACGGTATGTTTTACGATTGTTCAAAGATGTTACCCTACATTAATGCACTCTTGAACGTAAATAGCGAAGAAGCCCAACGACGTGGTGCTGAGCTTATATCGATTGCAGCCATCTCATCAAAAGTGTTAACGCCAGAAGCTTCTATAGAAGTGCAAGAGATTGCGAGTCGGGTATTAACTGGACGTGCCCTATGGCGTCGTGGAGCAGCGCGTGTCTATGCAAATAATCTCATTTATGAGTCGTTTGCTATCTGCCTTGATGCGTTATCTATGTTGCTTAATGATGATGATGATGATGTATGTTCGATAATAGGAGATATTTTTGAGAATTTACGTGAGGATCATTTCATTCTATTACACACTTTTATTAAAAATTATGCTACCTCTAAATCAGTTACAACAAATACACGCGCGTTTTATAACTATCTGAGTGAATATGGGCTTCTTGATCCTGATTGGACCTTATCAGTAATTATGCTAACGTTACACAATCCCTATGAAAAACCGAGGAGTCAATGGGCAACACCACGTGAAGAAGCGATCAGAATCGTAACCCGCATTTATACTCATCCACTTACAGATGTTGAATTGCGTAAGCAAGCTATGGATGTATTTGATGCATTAATGGAGAGATATACCGGTCAGGCACTCAAAGTATTGTCGGAGTGGGATCAGCGGTAGTCGTCAATTCGTTATGTTTACTCTGCGGCTGACCGCACGAATGTTGGTCATGGGCCTTAATGTGATATGCCGATCCTTCATCAGGGCAATATTACCCAAGGATGTGAAGTGTTTATCATCATTTGATGTAGTCCTGTAATGTGATGACAGTGCGCCCATGGAGCGCCTATGGGCAACCCCGAAAACAGGATTAACCTATCATCGAACCTATGACAGCATTGCCAGCTTACGTCATGATCAGTTTGAATATAGCGATCTTTTAATCGCCAAGGCTCTATTCGGGCGGAGGTTACTGCTCGCCACGCGTGGATCAGCGTGGAGTGGATACACACGATAGTCCATTAGACCATAGTAGTATCGGTAGATGTGGGCCTTTAGGCGATAAAGACGAATCCGAAGCTACTCCCCATGAACGATTCCCCCGTTGCTCAATTGCGGAATCGTCCGTGGAATCAATTCCTCACACACAATGCATTCTAGGTGAGATGCCGTTGTGATCGCGTTCGTACTCGATATAACAAGTGATTCTACATAGCCATCGGCAGGAAATAGTCCATCGCTGCGCATACATATCCCCCGAACGGCCTATCCTGCACGTAGGACAAACCACCCCTTTTCCTAGCGTAAGCTAGCAGTATACTGAAGAAACAGCATTTTGGCGTGACCTTCTTCCTACGATTGCTATCACGGTGGAGGTCATCGAGATTGATGAGAAGTTCGTATGACTACATCCTATGAAGAAGAAGAACGTCACCTCCATCAAACAAAGGCGGCGCTTGAACGTCAGCTTGACGCAGGCATTCATTACGATGGAATGCTTTACGACCACAGCCAACGGTCTATTGCCCGTCTTCAGCAGGCCAATTACCATGATATTCAAGCGGTCTTTGACAATCCGTATGTGCGCCGCATCGATGTCCAATACGCCGGAGAGGCTACCCCTGAAATGTTGTATTTTGGGTATCGAAACCTTCGGGTTGATGGTCTTCCTGGGGGAGCCATTATGGACTGGCGTTCATCAATTGCGACCTTACTTTACGAGAGCGACGCACCAACGTTAAGCTATGTCCATAATGGACATCGTCACAACGTAACGATTGTCACCAAGCGTGTCCTTTTTATCCGCAATGGACACCTTGATCGGGTCGAAGAATATGGAACGACCTCAACACCCGATGATACGTCGGTCATGGTATATCAAGCATTAAATGACCGATCAACGAGTCTGGTTGACGATATTGTGGCAACGATCCAGCCGGAACAACATCGTTTAATTCAATCTTCCCCGACAACGACGCTCTTTATTAATGGTAGCGCTGGCAGCGGAAAAACCGCGATTCTGCATCACCGGATGGCGTATTTATTCTTCTCAGATGACGAGCGGGAAGGATTAAATCCTGCTGCCTGTATTTGTTTTAGCTCTTCTCGTCAGATGATCTCAGCAACCCAAGATTTAGTACCGCGCCTTGCTGGCGTTGCTATACGACAAACGGTGCTTGATGGGTGGATGCTTCAACAGGTCAATACGCTACTGAATAAAAACTATCGATTGGATGATCAAACCATCGAACACGCCTTAACCAAGCCATTCTACCGTGAAGCGATTACCCTCAAAGGGTCGTTGCACGTGATTCCGCTGCTTGAGCATATTGCGATGATGATTCCGCAAAAAGCCCCCGATCTAGTTGCAGCGATCTATCACATTTTTAACGATCAAGAGCAGCTTAGGACGCTCAATATGGGGATACTTGCGCCGGATGAACTCGCACAGCTCTATCGTCCTTGGCCAACTGATCAGACAATTATTGATGGAGTGCGATTGCCGTGGTCGCGGTTACGACGACAATACCGTATTTTTCAGGAAGATCTTGCATTAATCTATTATATTGTGCTGCTGCTTGCAGAACAATCACCGCCTCAGTTTGATCATATTTTCCTTGACGAAGCCCAATCCATGTCCCCGTTGCAATTTCATTTGCTTACCCTGCATGCAACCAATGGGTCGATGACTATTGTGGGTGATGTGATGCAAAATATTACACCGTGGGCAGGGATTACATCGTGGCAGCAGCTGACGGATCAACTCCCCGCAACGCGGTATCAGTATGAAACACTGGCCCAAAACTATCGTTCAAGCTATGAAATCGTTCAGCTCGCGAATCATATTCTCTTGACAACGCATCACGTCGGGAACAGCGCGGCAATTAGCCATCACTATCATCCGTTAGAGGCAATGGCTCGCCATCGTGAAAAACCGCATCTGACCTATGCCCCTCAAAAAGGGTTGATGATCGATGCCTTGGTTAACCACCTCATGCTGCATGTTGAAACCTATCCAAGCATGGCAATTATTACGAAGAATGCAAAACATCAAACCCAAGTATGGGACGACGTGCGCGATCACGCGGAAAAACGCGGGATTCGGGTCGTGAATGGGATCGAGTCATTGACCAGGCATGATCTTCGTGGTGTGGTTATGGTACCGATTCAACAAATTAAAGGTCTTGAGTTTCCAGTAGTCTTCATCTTGGATGTTGATGATCATTGGTATTCATTCAAGCATTGGTGGCATGGATACGAGTTATATATTGCAACCACGCGAGCCTTTCATCAATTGTATCTGTACCATCAGCGTCCGCTATCGCCCTACCTTACTGAGGCAATGCCCTATGTGACCTCTACGACAACCGAGCCACAACCACGGATTATGACTCGACCAGACACGCCGCAAGGCGTACCATATCGGCTTGATGAGCGGCGGCAAATGCTGGATCACGAGCATCGTACCTTTCTCCACGACATGGAGAATACGATGCCCCGTTCGGACTGGAATGGACAATTTATCTCGGCACCATTGAAAGATGATTATGGTGAAGAGTCATGGGCATAAGATGCAACGCGATACGACGCATCGAATGGTAGTCAATCGTTGGGATAGTCCAGCCAATAGTGTTGGCCTATGAAGATTTTTTTCGTATTACACCATGGCAATATGCCATTATGGCATATTGCCATGGTGTTCGTGGTTGTGTTGCTGAGGATACTACACATGAATGATACCCAAAGCCAAACGGAATCACTGCTTGATATTGTTGCTGGTATTAAACAACGCACGATTATGTTGCCAGAATTTCAGCGCGATTTTCGCTGGGAATTGCCGCAAACCTATGATCTGTTTGATTCCCTGATTCGTGACATCTTTATTGGGACGGTTATTTATGGGAAACCGTCGTTTGAAATGACCTTGCGCGAAATTGATACCCGTCCACGGAAAGGGAAAGGGGCAAATGCCCCGTTGGTTACCCACTATTACTCGGCACAGCAGATTACCACAAAAAGCCAAACGCAAAATCTGCGCATTGTGTTGGATGGACAACAGCGCCTCACCTCACTCTATCGTGCCATTACTGGAGAAGGGAATGACTCGGTGTTTGTGATTCTCCATGAAGGTATCGATCTGGAAAGTGTGAGCCAAAAAAGCTTAGAAGAATTGGTAGATCGGATTGCTGGTGAGGAAAGTCGGACAGCGATTTCGGTCAAACTGTCCTTAGCCTATCTCTCAGAAACCGATAGCTCGATTGAACCAGAAGATCAATACCAATGGTTTGCCGATACTGTGTATGGCCGTGATGTGATCCAAACAGCAGATCTCGACTTCCAGAAAAAGGCTGAACGCGCCTATCGCCGCATCCTGACGAAACTGACGGATCTCTTCAAACAACAAAAAATGGTTGCGTTTTATTTGCTCGATATGTCGCTTGATAAATTTTGCTTGTTTTTTGAGCGCAGTAATAGTCGTGGTATCCAGCTCAATTTTACCGACATTTTGGCTGCAAAGCTCTATCATGGCTTTAATCTCCGCGCCAAAATTGAAGAATTTGAGAGCCAAGCAAAGATTAAGGTGAATCGTGAGATTATTATTCGGGCGATTGCCTATATTGTTGGCTCGAGTCGTGGCCGAAGCCCTGAGATCGATAAAAAATATATCTTAGAGACGCTCAACGCGGACGACTTTAACACCTATTGGGATGAGGTCTGCCGTTTATATCGTGAGTGCTTGGGCTATTTAACCAATCAACACTATATTTTATCGCAAGACTGGATGCCCTTCGAGAATATGGTCATCCCACTCATGATGTTCCTCCGTCAGATTAAGAGCTTTGATCGCATGAACGAGCAACAGCGGAGTTTTCTTGAATTTTGGTATTGGGCATCGATTTTTGCCAATCGCTATAGTTCAGCATCGAATGCAACGATTATCATCGATTGTAAGGTCTTGATACAGGTGGCGCATGGTGAGCGGATTGACAACCGCAGTTATTTTATGCGTTTGCGGTCATTAGTAACAGAATCCCTCGATTTGTTGAGCTACACAAAAAAGACGAGTTCGATTTACCGAGGGATTCTGAACCTGATCAACTATGCAGCAAAAGGATTGCGCGACTGGAGTAATGCCCAGATTCTTGATGTGAGTATGCGCCTTGAGGATCATCATATTTATCCACGGGGCTATATTACCAGTAAACCAGAACTGGATATTGATCACAATGAGGCAGAACAATTAGTTGATTGTGTCGTGAATCGCACCCTGATTCCGAAAATTAAGAATATCACGATTGGGAAAAAAGCACCCTATACCTATCTGGCGGATTTAGCCACGCAGAATAGTCAGCTTTCGCTGAGCCTTGCAACCCATTTGCTACCAAAGGATTTTGATAGTGAACCAACCTGGAATACGTGCTTTAAGCTCTTTTTGGAAGAACGGGCACAGGCCCTCTTTGCGCTGATCGATAAGTATGTGATTGAGCCATTGCCCGATATGATCCATCAGCATGCCGTTGTTGGTGAAGCGACGGAACAACCCAGCGAGGGTCGTAAACCACGATTTAACGATATGGTTCAAGCAAAAAAGGTTGTGCCAGGCGATCAGCTTTATACGAAAAAATATCCGCAGCGGCGTGCGACAGTGGTTGATGGGGAGACCGTCGAGTATGACGGGGTACGCTATCCCATTAATGTGTGGGGTGAAAAAGTGACGGGATGGTCGTCGATTAATATTTATGATTCCGTGATATTAGAACGAACGGGGAAGCCATTAAGAAGTTTACGCGAAGAAGGCTAAGGTGTTCGGGATAAATATTGACATAACCAAATCGTAGTAATCCTTGGCCGATGGGGTATTAGAAGATGCAATTCGGGTGGTGTTGGCCACGCGGCCTGTCTCGACGATTCCAACGTGGGTGGTAGGGTTGGCGGCGGGCGAAGGCGATGATACGGCGCGGCTGTGTCCGGTCGGGCAGGTGCTGCACACGCGCATGGACGCGGTAGTGCTGACGGCTCCTGCGTTTGAGCGCCAGATACGACGGTTGCGGTTGGCCCATTGTCGTGCGCCGCGCACCACGGGTGTGGCGAAGGATGTACCTCAAGATATTTGACATAATAGATAGATCCCCCATAGTGGGGATTTTTCAACGCCCATGCCAGAAATCGCCTGTGTGTGGCTCTGGAGAGGATGAACCTAAAAGGAGACTTCCATGCAGAAAGCAGAAGCATTGGCTTACGTGGACATGATTGTCGATGATCTCTCGAATGGCGAATTATTCGATGCGGTGGGTGAAGATGGCTATTTATTGCTCCGCGAGGCGTTGGAAGTGGTGCAATTGGCCTTGCAGGGTCGGATCTTTCCAACCGTGGCGAATCAACGACGACTGATGGAGATTATTAATCAGCAGTTGGCCAACCCAGCCGATGAACACCTCAATTAATTGGCCCATGAGAAGCTGGATGCCGTGTTTTGGAGGATGAGGACAATGCGCTTCTACGACCGCCTGCGCTGGAAACTGGGTTTACCCAGCGTGCCCATTATTGATGCCTCGTCGATTGCTGATGCGATTGACGCGCTGCCCACGGCTGTCCCGCGCTATCCCAGTGCCAGTTATGGCGTGGTCGCCCCACCCTTTGATGCCTTTTTCGTCGAGGCGACCGCTCGCGATGAATCGGATACGCTGCTTGGCCAACGGGGCGTGCTTGTTCGGGCTACGACCGACACGATTCACCCTGTGACCCCTGAGCGGACGCGCTGGACGCTCACGCTTGAAGCCTTTATGTATGTCAAAGGCCAAGGAATGTATGGGTATCAGCAGCTGGCGGTCGTTTTTTTGGATCGGCAGGGCAAGATTATCAATGACATGCTGAAAGGCGTGCCGCTGCTGCCGAATCCAACCCGCTATGAACGGATTGGTCAGACTCCGACACCAGGTGCAACCTTGCATTGCGTCTATGCGTTGAAAGCGATTAACGCCATGCACCAGTCCTGCCCCGCTGAGCATTTGACCCCAACCGACGAGGAGCGGCAGCACTACCAGCGGAAGGCTGGTGCGAGCGCGGAGCCAAGTGATTACTATCTGTTGAAGGTGCGGCCAACGGCAAAAGGCGGGTTTGAGGCGATTGGTCATGGGCTGGCCGCCGAGCCGCGTCGGGCGCATGGGGTGCGTGGCCATTTCAAATATTACGACCCAGAGCGTCCACTCTTTGGTCGCGCAGGACAGCATGGCATGCTCTGGATTCCGGCACATGAACGGGGTGATGCCGAGCGGGGAACGATTGAGAAGGGCTATCAGGTGGAGTCAGGTGGTTCGTGAATTGAAATCAATGCGAGAAGAGAGTGCATCCGCTGTCTTGCAAGCCTGACGACACGATTTTTGTTCCCCGCCGAAGTCACCGTTTGGTCGTCGAGCGTTTGTGGGCGAGCATTTCGGCAAACGTGATCACGGATTGCCGATCAGCGGGTGATAGCTGGGCCAACGGCGCAAGGAAGGTATGCAGCTCAGGAACCGCTGTCATGAGCAGATGGACGCGCTGGAGGTCGTCGAGCGGCGTTGTGGTATCAAGGTCGAAACCACAGGCTTCCAGCAAGCGCCGCAGGGGAAGTTCGAGCGCCTTCGACAGCGCCGCCATGGTTTTAAGTTCGGGGATGGAGGCGGCATCGTTCATAATGCGTGACAGGGTTGGCTCGCTGACCCCTGATTGTGCGGCGAGCGTGCTGCGTCGCCAGCCACGTTTCTGCAATTCGGTATTAAGGATGATGGACAAGCCGAGCATTGATTGATCTCCTCTATCGAATGATCGTCTAGGAATACCCGTGGTCGGTGCACGGGTGCGGGAAGGATACGAGAAAACGGGCACACTGGCAAGGTGGGATGGCCGGTGGCATATTTTGTTGACATACAATATGCCACCGTGCTCGCTCCGATGCGCAATGGGGATGGCTTGTCGCCGGGGAATCGTTGTGCTATGCTCTGGTGGATTGTGTGCTTGGAGAGAAAGAATGTCACAGCAGCCGACCGCCGCCTATCATCGTGAGAGTGAACGCTTGCTCCACCTGCGCCATACTGGGTTTGTCGGGCGGGTCGCTGAACTCGCCGATCTTCAGTCACTGATCGACGATCTCCGCCCGACGGGTGGCTATGTCGTCGTGACGGGCGACGCAGGGGTCGGCAAAAGCAGCCTGCTCGCGCATGCCATTATCCAGGCAGGGATTGACCAAACGCCCTATCATTTTATTGCCCTCACCCCTGGTCGTGCCTATCAGGTGGACTTGCTGCGCCATGTGATTGGCCAATTGGTGCGCAAGTACCCGGAAGCTGAGGCCGCGTTTTCCGCCGAGACCTATCCCGCGCTACGCCTCACCTTCCTGCGCATCGTGCATGATCTTGCGGCGCAGGGTGTGCAGGAAACGATCTATCTTGATGGGCTTGATCAGTTGCAGCCCGACCTTGATGGACTGCGGGACATCACCTTCTTGCCACTCCAGCTCCCGCCCGGCATCGTGATCGTGCTGGGGTCGCGCCCGGATGAGGCGCTTGATCGCTTGGGGCTTGACCACGGGGTCGTCTACGCAGTTCCCCCCTTGCGTGAGGCCGATGTGCTCCAGCGGTGGCAGCAGGTGCAGCCGATGCTGACCCCGGCCAGCGTTCAGCCGCTGGCCCGTTCGGTCGCAGGGAATGCCTTGCTGGTCGCGCTTGCCGCCACGCTCCTCGGCCACGCAGCGCCGACCGTTGTCCCGCCATGGCTGGCCGAGGCAAGTCGCGACCCAAGCACCCTCTTTCGGGTGAGCCTCGACCGGATCAAGCACCACGACCCAATCCCGTGGCAGCGCATCATTCGCCCACTGCTCGCCGTCTTGGTCGTGACCCAAGAACCGTTGCTCCCATCGAGTATCGCAGCCCTGATTGAACAACCCGTGGAGCAGGTGCAGGCCGTGCTGGGTCTGGTCAGTGAATGGGTGAGTGTCGCTGCTGATCAGCGGCTAGCGTTACGCCATTTAATGTTCTATGCCTATTTAGCACAGCACGAATTCGCTGCCGCCGACGTGCGGGTATGGCATCAGCGGTTGGCGACGTGGTGTGGGATAGGTCTGGCGACGATCTGGGAGGAGAGCGGCGATCCAGCGGAACAGGCCCGACGCTGGTATGCGCGACATCACTATGTGACCCATCTAGCCTTGGCGGAACACTGGGCAACGCTGTGGCAGGTGATTGATGCAGGCACGTATGGTGCGCACAAGGTGCGGTTTGATCCCACGCGGCGACTGTATGGATTGGATATGGATCGTGCCCGTGAGAGTGTGATCGCCGCGGGTGTCGGTGCAGCGATTGACGAGCAGCTGGCCGAATTGCCCCGACTGTGGCGGTATAGTCTGCTGCGCACGAGCCTGACCGCCGATGCGGATGGATGGCTCGATGACATGTTTGTGATTGTCGCTGCCAGTGGCCGACTGTCGGAAGCCGAGGCCCAGATTGCACTCTGTTCTGACCCGAAACGCCAGGTGCAGTTGTGGTCGCGTATCCTACCATATGCGGAGCTGGAGCGACGGGTGGCTCTCATCCAACAGATGGAACTGGTCGCACGGAATCTGCGCGATGCCGATGACCGTGATCGTGCGCTTGGGACGGTCGGGATGGCCTATATCGACCATGGGATGTTTGCGGTGGGGTATCCGCTGATCCGTGCGCTCGCACATAAGCGTGATTCACGGTTGTATGCGGCCGTCGTGGATCGGGTTGATCATGGCGATAGTGCGCACGCCCAAGAGGTGATGGCAGCGATTCAAACACCAACATACCAAGTCCAAAGTGCCCTGCTCATCGCCAAGGCCTTGCTGACGGGTGGAGCCTACGAGGAGGCCCATGCGCTTCTGATGCAGATTCGTCCCATGGCTCGGGATGGCGATCTGAACACACTCCTGTGCCTGCTTGCTGATATCCAGTGGGCTTGGGGCAATCTCTCCCAGTCGCAGCTCCTGCTTGCTGAGGCCGAAGGATTGATTCCGTCGATTGCTCATTGGGAGCATCCTGCTCGGTTTCGTATGATCCTGGATGGGTATTTAAGGCATGGGGATCGGGTCAACGCCCTGCGGTGCACGCAGCAAGGTACTGATGATAGCGTGCGTTATGAAATCGTGAAACTCTATCTTACGCATGCCGATGCGGTAACGGCTTCCCAAGTCGCTCCCATGATAGCCCATGATGGGTATCGTGACGGAGCCTATAAGGCCCTCATTCTCTGGTATTGTCAACAGCAGGATCTCACGACGGCCCACGCGCTGCTGGCCTTGATCGTTGAAGATCAGCAACACATTGAAGGTGCCTATGTCGTGGCAAAGGCCTATGCCGAACGCCAGCAATTTGACGCAATGGATGCATGCTTAACCATGGCACTCGACGATGATTTGGGAGAACTTAACTTTTTTGATTTTGATTGTGTCTTCGATATCGTCGAATTGTACGCACGTTTTGGGTTTCATGCGCGTGCATGCGCGATTTTAGCGCGAGTCTTTCCCCTGATTCGTGAGCTTCCTCGCGATTGGCCCGAAGAGTTGCCGGAATGGATTCGGTTTGCGGAAATCACCAACCGCTATGCCTATGCAGCCTTCTATGATGACCTTGTCCGGGCCGTCTTTATCCCAAAAGAACCCCATTCCTATGCGACGGCGGTTGGCACCATGGCCCAAGGCTATGCCATGCATGGTGATTTTACGCGTGCTGAGCAGCTCGCTTCTGCACTTACGTCCCCCGATATGGCGATAACGACGCTGCATGCCTTGGCGAGGATCGCCCAGGCGGCTCAGAGACCACCCCTTGCTGCCCACTATTTAAGCGCGGCGCATGCCCGTTTGAACACGATCGCCGATGCGACTGCGCAGATTGCATGGTGTGGGCGGCTTGCAACGACGGCATGGACAATGGGGTTGACGGACGCGGCACGCATGCTGATCGATGACGGTCGGCAGCGATGGGCACAGCTCCCCATGCACCAGCAAGGGGTGAGTTCGCAGAGACTCGTTGAAGGGTATCAGGGGCAGGAGAACCTTGGTGAAGCCCTCGCGATTACCCAATTAATGAAGGACTCGCCGTACTATCAGCAGTTGATCGAGACGTTGATCGCTGGGTGTATAAAGGCCCAGGATCTCGATCAGGCGTATGCCATCCTGAAACAATCCCATATCGCTGTCCCACAGTACGTCGCCGCACTCTGTACGATTGCGATCACGGCCCGTGAACAGGGAAACATGGCGCTTGCGGCGCATACATGCGCCGAAGCACTGCTTGCCTGTGACCGCTATCCTGTTCGGCGGGAGCGATTGAATTTCGTAAAAGACTTGGCGATAAGCCAGTTAACCCATGGGAGCGATGCCTGCTTACCGCAACTCTTGGCGATGCTGCGATCCAATGACCCATGCTGGGATCTTCCCGCCGATGTTGCGATGCGGTGTGCGATCGCTGCAGTCTATGCGGATCAGGGTGATCGTGCGTCGTTTGCGGAGTGGCTGGGTGCTGCGTATGACGGTACACACCACGTGTTGCAATCAGAAGATGCTAGTCGCTGGGTGAGCATTGCGTATGAAACGCTTGCCAAAACGTATCTGGCGTATGCTGATGAAGCCGCCATCCAGGCGTTTCTTGCGGATTTCGCGGCGGTCGTTCCACGCTGTGTGGAGCGGGGTGATGCGAGTGTTGCGATGAAGGTCTTAAGTCAAACCTATGCCCACTATGCCATCCAATACCAGCCGTCATGGCGTGAAAAAGCCTATCAGGTGGCTCGCGCCATTCCAGACCTGTGGGAGGGTGAGAATACGCTTGCAGTGGTGGCAACAGCCTATGTTCGCGTCCATGATCATGCGGGGGTGAACATGATCATCCATGAAATGCGACAACGGAAATTCACGCGCCATGAGGCCATGATTCAACAACACCATAATCTGTGTACGATTGCCTTGGCCTATGCCGAACAGGGCGATCATGCCCACGCCGCTGCCCTGATTGCGCCACTTGCCCCATCGTCTCATCGCGATCGCGTGCTGAAGGTGCTGATTGAGGACCATCGTCAGGCTGACCAGTGGGATGCGGTCTATCAACTTGTGGATACCTATTATGATCGCACCGAACGGGTAGCGGTTGTTCAACAGATTATCACCGCCTATCGTGAACGACAGCGTATCCGTGAAAGTATCGCGCTTGTCCACACCACGTGGCGCAGATGTAACCATGCCGATGAATTATGGAGTATGAGCGCAAGCATCCTGCCATTCCTGCTGAACGATCCATCGCTTGGCCTAGCCTTGCTTGATGCGGTGCCATGGGTTGAGCAGCAACTGCGACGGTATGTCTAAACACGGCCCGTGCACAAATAAGGCAACAACGCCGGAGGAACGGGCAAGGCGAAGAAAAAGCGCTCGACGAGCCAGCGGACATACAGTCAAGCCACGGTGAATCGACGATTGGCGGCGTTTTGCGCAGGCAGTCCGTCCTCTGCCCAGTGCGCAAAAATCACCCATAGGGGTGATTTTTCTGCTATACATGCCAGAAATTGCAGCAATATGTATCTATATAAGAGTAGAATCCCCTTAATTGTGTTGTGAGGATACGTCTTTAAATCCCTATATCCTCGTGATATGAACATATAGACAAACGATAGCAGCAACTTGATGATATCCATAGCCAACTATCGGTCGGTTATTTATCCCATAGTGGCTAATGAACAATGCTGCTATTCGTGCGATAGGATAGACACTGATTCATAAAAGGGGGGGCATATGCTTTTTGATAAGCCAATGCCATACTGGAATGATCACCATCAACGATTGCAACAAGAAATTCGGACGTTTGTGGAGCATGTTGCCACCCCTATTTGGCATAGCCGTTTGCCTCATGATGAGCGGTTTCCTTGGGCTGCTCGTGTGGCTGCCGCGAAGGTAGGATTAACGGGGATTGACCTTAGTCCTGCTTATGGGGGAAGAAATGCCGATTTCGTATCGCAAGGCATCGCATTTGAAGAATGTGGGAGGCTTGATATTGATGCACGTGAACTTATTGGGAGCGGGCATGGAGCAATTATTGCCCGCCATGGGAGTCCTGATCTGAAGGAGCATTGGCTGCCGCGTATTATTCGGGGTGAGGCATTGATCGGCGTTGGGATTACTGAAGAAGAGGCTGGCTCTGATATTCGATCAATGAAAACGATGATTTCCTCCAACGGGAATTGCTATGCTGTTCACGGAAAGAAGTCTTATATTAGTCGAATTAACGAGGCTGCTGCATTTATTATCTTTGGGAAAACCCATCCTGACGATACGCACCTTAGCGCTATTTTAGTTGATACCCAGAACAATCCTGCGATTGAGCGAACTGAAATACCCACGATGGGAGTACGAGGATGGTCATATGGATCGATAACGATTCATGATGACTGTGTGCCGAAGGAGAATATGCTCGGAGTGATTGATGAAGGATTTTCCATATTTGAAGAACACTTTAGTAATTGGCGCATCTTTATGGCACTGCTCTGCTTAGGAGCCGCCGCCGCATCAATGCACGAAGTGATCGCATATTCGCAAACCCGATATTCTTTTAATAGTCCGATTGCGAAATTTCAGTCAATAATGTTTGCAATTGCCGAGTCGATGAGCGCTATCTATACGGCTCGCTTGCTCTGCTATCAGAGTCTTTGGTTGAAAGATAATGGCTACGATAATGCCACTGAAGCAGCGATGAGTAAACTGGTTGCGGTAAAGATCGCATTTGATGCCGTAAATGGGGCACTCCAAATAATGGGCGCACGAGGCTATACGAACCAGTATTTTTTTGAAAAGCGATTAAGAGACATACGCGGTTTCATGATTGCCGATGGAACCAATGAAATTATGAAAAGTATTATTTCAAAAGATATTTTTGGGAAAGATATGTATAACACGATGATTGGAAGAGGCCGCAAATATGAATAATAAACTCAATCAAAAAGAGCTATCGAAAGGGTTTATGAAAGAGTGGCATAAGCTATCGATTATAGGGTCACTTGCCATGACCATCTTTTTAACGCTGCTGTATCTCTATGTAAATGATAAAAGTGGTCAATTGACGACCGATCACAGAATGGAGTTATTTTCAAATGTTATTGTGAATATTATACCGGTATTCTTGCTCTATGCTATGTCATCATTATTTTTAAAGAATATGCTGGACTTGAAATCGAAAAATGATCAACAAGAAATGTTAGAGCAAATCGATCAATTATATCAATATAATTTTTTGAAAGACAAGAACTTTAATGATATAGGAGTTAATAATATATATGATAATATGAATGCATGGAATTATCGAGAGAAAGTATTAGTTGCAAAGTATGAAGTACGAATTCTTGTAACGCTTATGGAAGATACATTTTTTCTTGTTGATAAAATCGAGAGAAATAAACCAACATGTAAGTATAAAATATTAATGTTAGATCCTGAATCAACTATTGCCAGAAAGCGTTCACTTGAATTACACTATAATGAAGATTACATACGAATAAAAATAGAATCACGATTATCAGAATTGAAAAAGATAAAGGAGAAATATGGGCTTGATATGGAGATTCGATTCTATGGAGCAATGCGATCAATGTATTTATGTATCTGTGATAAAACGGCGTTGGTCGGGTTCTTTTGGCATCGAGAAAGGGCCGCAGTACGGCCAATGATGGAGATATCACTTGATAGCCCATTTGGGTATTTGATAGATGAAGAATTTAATACTATTTGGAATGACTCAAGACGAATTTAAGAGTCAATAAGACCAAGGATTGCCCATGGAATTGCCAGCCCTCACTGCCGTTCTGGTCGATGCGATTCTTGCCCAATGCCCGCAGTATGATCGCGTGAGTGTTACCGTGGCGCTCGAATCGGTTTTTGCGGGCCATCCCACGCTGCTGGGTGGCAACTCCATCTCCATGCTATTTGGCCAGAACAATGATTTTACCAATGCCACAGTGACGATAGGCGACGTGCATGCCGGAAATCAGGTGCAGGTGACACTACCGCAGCCGATTGACCTCTTGCCCGCTGCGCTTGCGGCCCTGGCCTCGATTCCATTGACGGATGTGCCAGCGCCCCGTTCCGATCTTCCCCAAGCCTCACGGTTGCCCTTTGAATCGAGTCCCCACTTTGTTGGGCGCGAGACGGAATTAAAAGCGCTCGCGCAGGCAATTGGCACAACCCAGCCAGCGGTCGTCATGCCAGCGGTGGCGACGGGATTGGGCGGGATTGGCAAAACCAGCCTGGTGACCGAATTTGCCTATCGCTATGGCTGGTATTTTCATGGCGGGGTGTTTTGGCTGAACTGTGCTGACCCAAATCAGGTGGCCAGTCAGATTGCGGCCTGTGTGGTTGGCTTGAAGATTGATACTACCGGATTGTCGCTTGATGAGCAGGTGCAGCGAGTTTTGCATGCTTGGCAATCCCCCATGCCGCGCTTGCTGATTTTCGACAATTGCGAGGATCGGGCGATTCTGGATCAATGGAAGCCCACCGTGGGTGGCTGTCGGGTGCTGGTGACGACTCGATCCGATCAGTGGCCAACGCTGACGCAGATTCGGCTTGGGCTGCTCTCACCTGCTGAAAGTCATTTGCTCTTGCAGCAACTCTGTGCGCGGTTGACCGATGCCGAGGCTGATGCGATTGCCGAGGATCTTGGGTATTTGCCACTCGCGTTACATCTGGCGGGTAGCTATCTCGCCACCTATGATCATCATACGGTTGAACAGTACCGTAAGGATTTAACGATTGCTCACCGCTCGCTCAAGGGACGGGGAGCATTGCCCTCACTGACACGGCATGAACTCGATGTCGAAGCGACCTTTATGCTCAGTTTTAACCAGCTTAATCCGACCAACGCGCTTGATGCCTTGGCCTTGGGCATGCTTGATGGTGCGGCGTGGTGTGCACCAGGTGTGCCAATTCCGCGTGATTTGGTACTGGCGTTTGTTCCTGAGGGGGTTGATGCCGATGATGCCCTGCGGCGATTGCAACAGCTTGGACTTCTTGATGGGGCGGATGCGGTGGTACTCCATCGCTTAATCGCCCACCATGTTCATGACCGATTAGGAGACCGCCGCAATGCCGTGCGGGTCATCGCACGGTGGGAGTCCCAGCTAGCGCAGCGGCATGGACAGGCATATTTTGTGCTCCTACGAGCGGCACTGAGCCATCTGCGGCATCTGAGTACCGTGATGCAGGGTTGGGGCGATCCATGGGTGGCGATCTGTGCCCGCCACATGGCCGAGTATGCGGATGCGATGAACGACGATGCCCTCGCCGAGGAATGGTATAGGCAGTGTTTGCAGGCAGAGCACCGCGCGTTTGGAGCAGTGCATGGGCAGGTGGCAGCAACGATGAATGATCTTGCAGAAATCTGTGTTCGTCAAGGGAAGAGGCAGGCGGCCCTTGCATATGGGCAGCAGGCGTACCAGATCAATCGCCAGCTGTTTGGGGATCAGCATGAAACAACCGCGTTTTATGCCTTGCGCGTCGGGTATTTCTTGCGGCAGCACGGGTTGGAGCAGCAGGCACAGGCATGGTATGCCCAAACATTAACGATCCTGTCCCAGGATGACCGCGCGGAGGAGCGGGATGTCGGGTTGATCCTTGAGGCAACGCTCGCCCTCGTAACCCTTTTGCAGCACACTGGGCAAGCGGATACTGCCCGTCAGGTCTATGATCGCAGTATGCAGATACTCCAGCCGTATGCGATTACCGAGGAGATGGATGCGTACTGGGATGGATGGCAAGCGCTCCAGGAAACCATGCAATCGCATGGTACACAATAACGCTGACACGTGGATGATGGCTCGTGACGAGCGACACCGTTCATTGTCGAGAGTGTCAGGGGAGTATCCCCATTCCTGATGTCAGATTTCCTTTCACTTAATGTCAGAGTAGAGTTGTTTTTGCCATTTCTTGACAACCATCTTTAATGGTCTTAGACGCTATCCTGACGCGCAATACGAACATCTTCCGTTTCCACAGCATCTGAGGTGGCATCCATCACGAATATGGCCATGCATCTTTCGTCCACTCATAGATCACGCATTGCCGAACAATAATTGTCAGCAGTTCCAGCATGCTCGTCCTGCTGCCCACCATTCACCGCAGCGGCGGGTCATTGGGGGTGCCGCAGGGACGGGTGCCAGCCACGCAACCGCCTGACGCGCTACCCAAACCGCGCGGCCCGTTCCTCGTCCGTATAGGTGAACATCAGAGACCACCCCATGCCATCCACGAACGTGAACCCCTGCTGCCGCAGCCATGCCGCATCCTTGACCGTTTGCGGATCGCCCTCCCGCCCGGTCATGGCCCACAATCGCCATTCCCCCTCATACTTGATTTTGTAGTACTCGCCCAGCCGCGCGGTCGTCACCTCGGGGACATACGCACCAAAGAACTCCTGTAAGGACTGCTGTTGGGTGCACAGGAGGCATTGAGTGTCCATCGTGGCACGGCAGTCCAGGATGAGTTCGACGGGCCGACGACAGAGATCCTGAAGCCGTGGCTCCAACGCCGCTAACTTCGCCAACACCATGGCCTTGTGATCATCGCGCATCACCACATCCTTCAGACGCAAGCACACCTCGCTGGTGCGCCAAAATCGACGCTGCCGGCCATGCTAGACCAGCGGCTGGATAAAGTCAATGAGATTTCCCGGTGGTGTCGTCTATTCCTGCCGTTGCAATGCTACCCCAAAAGCCCTCTCAACGGATTAGCAGGCCTTGACGGTGAAACTCTACGAAGAAAAGCAGCACACCATCGCCCAGATCTGTCGGATGCTGGGGATTTCAAAGCCGACACGCTACAACTATCTGGCCGCCGACAAGGGAGCAAACGCCGCCAGCACATGAGACTGCTGCCCCCGACTCGTATAATAGATCTACTGATTCCAACGTGATGGTGAGACTGGTGCCCCCGAAGCGGCACGACCGCGTTAAAAAGACACGTCCCCATCACGTCGGGCAGTGGTGAGTCTGAACCGCATCAAGCGGATACAACCGCGCATTCACGAGTAACGACTATGCCCTGCCCTGGATATTCAGTGTGTTCCATGATGACGTGTGGGTTTCAACCGGAGTATCCTTATGAATCGATCGCCCGTCTATCACTGTTTTGTTGGGATCGATATTGCCGCGAAGACCTTTGTGGCCGCGTATGCGGAGCCAGGTCATGCAGCCAGCTCACCGCGCACTTTTGACCAGACTGAGGCTGGATTTGCCGCATTCCAAGCCTACCTCCCAGCGACAATCCTGCCCACGCAGATCCTCATCGCAATGGAAGCCACGGGGTCATACTGGATTCGGCTGGCGGTTACCCTGCATCAAGCAGGCTACGCGGTGGCCGTGATCAATCCAAAGCACATCCACAATTTTGCCAAATCGCTCCCGCGTCGCGCGAAAACCGATGCGCTTGATGCCGACGTTCTTCTCCGCTTTGCGACTGAGCGCCAGCCATCCTGTTGGACTCCACCGCCAACGGTCTATCATGAACTGCGCCAACGCTTACTTGCTCGCGATGCCTTACTGGCCATGCGAACCCAAGCCCGTAATCAACAGCATGCCCTCAGTCAGTGGCCCGTGGTTGTTGCGGAGGTAACCGCCCACTTTAATACCGTCTTGGCGGCCTTGGATACACAACTGGCGATGCTCGAACGCGAAATCACCACGACCATGCAGCTCGGTGACTGGGCAGCATCGGCCACGCTCTTGTTATCAATCCCGGGGATCGGTCTGCACGCGACCGCGTGGCTGCTGGTGAGCACGCTGAATTTCACCTTGTGCGCAACCCCGGAAGCAGCGGTAGCCTATGCTGGATTAAATCCGCTTGCCCGCGAGTCTGGAACGAGTATTCGTGGCAGACCCCGTGTTGGTCGGGGCGGTAATGCCCGCCTACGAACTGTCCTGTATATGGCAACACTCAGTGCGAGTCGGTATAACCCGCCAATTCAGGCATTGTATACGCGCCTGCGGGAACGAGGAAAAGCGGTCAAGGTGGCTCGCTGTGCGGCAGCACGCAAACTGATTCACCTTGCATGGGCTATTGTGAAGACAGGACAACCGTTTGATCCTGGCTACCAGCAGAAGCTCCGTGAGCACAGGGTCATGGTCGCTATTACGGACTAATGGGAATTGCACCGATGGCAGCGCACGCAGCACGGCAGCGCGTCTGCGCTGTTGGGGTGCGTGCCGTCGGCGATAGCCGACCATGGCATGCCGATCATGCTCTTCCCTCGGAGAAAATGTCATCCTTGACAACGATTACCGCATCTTTTTCATGGTCTCCAGGTTCGCCATCGCAATTCATGTCCCCGACGTTGTACGCGATCCTCATAACACGAAGCGTCATACCGTTACCACGCCCAAAAACCATTATTGTTCTGCATGAGCAGATAGGTTTGCTTGCAGGGATTGACATGCAACAGGATGTATGCGATAGTTCTACCAAATTGTAGGTAGGATTGCCATGACCAGTGCCCAGAACGCCACCCGTGAACGCATCCTCGCTAGTGCCGATCAGTTATTTTCTAAACGAGGATATGCTGCGGTCACCTTGCGCGATATTGCGAGTTCGATCGGGATCAAACATGCATCCCTGTATTACTATGCGCCAGGTGGGAAGAAAGAGCTGTATGTAGCTGTTATGGAGCGGAACTTTTTACGCCATCGTCAAGGATTAACTGATGCGATTGTCCGTGCTGGCGTTGACGTGCGGATGCAACTGTATGCGGTTGCTGACTGGTTTGTGACCCAACCACCGCTCAACCTTTCGCGGCTTCATGAGGCCGATATGGACGACCTCGGGTCAGACCAAGCGGATGCATTGATGACCCTCGCGTATGATGCCATGCGGACTCCACTGCGCAGTATCTTCGAACCTGCGGCGGCGGCAGGTCTCGTGCAGATCCACGACTTCAACGTCGCAGCCCTTGCCTTGGTCAGTTTACTCCAGAGTGTGCATAACGTTCCGGCCCACTATCCGATGCCTGTGCGGTATCAGATTGGTCATACGCTCGTTGATATGCTGCTCGATGGGTGGCGTACCCGTTAAGGGTTCCGCGTTTCATGCGCCCACCGTGGAGGTCAATCACGATGCCGTAGGACATGAGTTGGGTGCGTCGTGGCCGGGCAAAACCCTTAACAAGGAGCAAGAATGATGATCGTCCATCGTGTGCGGCCTTTTGTCGTTTTCCTGGCAGCGTTCCTCGCGATCGGGTCGAGTCTGTGGTTGGGTGATCGACTTGATCAATCGGCATCCCCCATCGAACCGGCGTATTTTTTACCGATTGGGTTAACCTTTGCCATTTGGGGCTTAATTTTTCTGACGGGCTTCCTCTACGCCTGCTATCAATTCCTGCCTAGCCAACAATCCCGACCCATTCATGCGCAGATTGGGTGGTGGATGGCCCTGACCAATGGCTTAACGGCTGGTTGGAACGGGACTGCAGGCCACGCTGGCACGCTTGGAACACCCGCGTTTCGAGCGGAGTATGTTGTGTTGACGGTCTTCATCTTGGCAATCATGCTTGGGGTCTTGACTTATGTACTGCTCCTCCTGCGGAAGCACCGCTCACTGCTGGCCGCACCCGATCAGTGGTTCATCGAGTTCCCTGTACTGCTCTTTTTCGCATGGCTCAATGTTGCTGCGATTGCGAATATGACGGCAGCACTGATGGCGCTTGGGTTTACGGGTGCGCCCTATGGGGCGTGGTGGGCCGTTGGTATGATCGGGATCGCGACTATCGTGTCGCTGACGATGCTCCACGTGATGCCCACACGCTTCACCCTGTGGGTGTATGCGGCGGTGATTGGCTGGGGTCTGATCGGCATTGGCATCAATAATCTTGATCGGTCGCTCGCCGTGGTGGCTGCATGTAGCGGTGCGATCATGGTTGTTGGAATCGGATCAGTCCTCCAGCGCTCACGACTCCATGCCCGCACGCTGCATCAAGGTTCATAACCGAAGGAGGATGTTCATGTCGTCGTCTCCTGCTTCCCGCATCATGCTCGTGACAGGAGCCAACAGTGGCTTAGGACGCGCCACGGCGCTCGGCTTGGCATGCGACGGTGCGACGGTGATTATGATTTGTCGTGATGCAGCACTGGGGGCCGCCGCGCAAGCCGCCATTATCCGCGAGAGTGGCAATCCGGCGGTTGATTTAATCATCGCGGATTTATCCTCACAGCATGCGATTCGACAGCTGGCCCAGACCGTGCTCGCCCGCTACCCGCAGCTGCATGGACTGATTAATAATGTTGGAGCATCGTTTCCGACGCGTCGCGTCACGGTGGATGGCATCGAGTCTTCGCTGGCGATCAATCACCTAGCGGCCTTTTTACTCACCAATCTCCTGTGTGATCGGCTCATTGCGAGCGCCCCTGCTCGTATCATTAACGTTGGAACACGGATTACAACGCGGATGGATTTCGATGATCTCCAGTTTGAAAAACGACCATATCGAGCCCTGGCGGCCTATAGTCAGACGAAATTGGGCACCATCCATTTTACCTATGAACTGGCTCGCCGCCTTGCGGGAACCGGAGTCACGGTCAATTGCGTGCATCCCGGGGTTTTTAAATCGCGTTTAGGCCAAGACGACGGTCGTCAATCATGGTTTTTTCGGATGCTTGGCCTCCTTGGCCAGTATGTCCTCCCTGATGCTGCCCAAGCCGCCAAACAGATAGTGTATCTCGCCACATCGCCAGCAGTTGCGGACATCACGGGTTCCTATTTCGCCGCGATGCGCCCCATTTCATCACCACCACAGACCTATGATCGCGCGGCCAATGCCCGGCTCTGGGATCTGAGTGCGACCTTAACCAAGCTCGACACCGAGGGGGAGTGATGATGACGATTATCATCTATTGCTCATCCCAGCAAGCACGGAGCAAATAGCAAGATTGGCTTTATGGCAGCGTAAATGAATGGTAGGCGTGTGCTAGACGTGTCAACGGCGAGCGATCACAAGAGCGGGTGTTCTGTCCATGACCACCCTCAGGAGGAAGGGTAGTATCATCGGTCGTGCTATCAGTGACCGTGAGCAGGTTGCAGACGACTCCATTCGGCGATGCTCAGAAAGCACCCACCCGTGATCCTGCGTGCTTTCATCGATGCTTGTACCGTTCGATGCACACACACCACCGTCGGCCAGGTGTGATCGAGGCATACCCGTGGGGTGTGATCACCGATCGCTGGGTTGAGTAGAACCGATCCCGCCTTTGTCGAATGTGGAGTATCATCGGAGGGCGACTGCGCTATCAGAATTGGGGCAGTCGCCTCAATCTGATAGATGCGATAATCAAATCCCTGCGGGAGTACCGCATGGGTGATGGGATGCTGAAACACGACCGGACGCGACGTATGCGGTGTATCAAACGCATCAAAGATCGCCGCTAACCGCTCGTGCACTAAGAGCACGCCCGCCGTATTCCAGTAGATATCGGGGTAGGGGGGCAAGGGGCGCACTGTAAACGCAACCACGGTTTGCGTGGTGCGGTCTGGTTCATCGGCTACCGTGGGGAGCGGTGAGACACAGGTTGCATAAATGGCCGTTTTGCGATAACGACCGATCGTGGGGGTAAAGATGGTATACATCGATATCCTTCGTGCTACATCGTTGATACCCACAGCGCGTTGTTGGCCTATCCATCATTGGGATGGCCGTTTAGCGATCGGGAAGCACATCAAGAAACATCGTGGAATAGGCCCGTCCAAGTTCGATTGGCTGGGTCAGCGCCCCTTGGGTTTGTAACATTTGATGGGTAAACGCCCAGCGATCCGGCAGCATATCGCCGAGTTTGGTATTGGTGGGTTGTAATAACTCGACGAACGCACTCAAGCGGCGCATTTGTCCGTCCCGATCCACCGTGGGCGCATAGTCTTTGACATAGCCAATTGCTTGGGCCGGACTGAGGATCACATCCTTCCATCCCTGTAGGGTCGCCTTCAGCACCCGCGTGACCAGATCGGGGTTCTCGGTGACCATGCGTTCGGTCGTGATCAGCACCAACTCATAGCTATTGATCCCATAATCACTGAACAACATGACCGATGGTGGGTAGCCGAGTTCACTTAATTCAATCGCTTCGTTGACATTCCACGCCACCAAGGCATCAATCTTTCCCGCAATTAACTGGTCAATCCCGGAATCGGTGCGTGGGATGGGCGGTGCTTGGGTGAGCGCAATCTGTTGGGATGCCAACAACGTCGTATACAGTTGGGTTGCGCCGCCTTCGGCCACCAACACCTTTTTTCCGACCAAATCGTGGGGGTCACGGATGGCGGTCTGCGGCAATGAGAGAATGGCGAGGGGACTATCCTGCGCCAACACCGCAATGCCCACAATGGGCTTCCCCTGTGCCCGCGCCTGAATGATACTATCGGCACTGGCCACCCCAAAATCGGCAGCGCCACTGCTGACTTGTTCCGTTCCATCAATATAGCCATTGGCATCAAAGCCGCCCTCACGCAAGGTCACTTGGACGCGTTGGTCGGCGAAGCGTCCGTTCTTTTCCGCCGCGAAAAAGCCAGCAGAGGAATAATCATTAACCCAATTGAGTTGGATGGTCACCGTATCCATCGGGGCAGGGGTCGGACTCGGTTGGGCGGTACTACAGGCCGTAAGGAACACGAGCATGAGCAGTCGCATCGACCGAAAGCAGCGGACACCGATGGCGCGGAGCGCGAGACGTGGAATACCCATAGGAAATCTCCATAACAATTGAAACCATTCCAGTCTTCATCAGGTTGATGATCATCCCAGCGTTTTTTGACTGACCAATCGTATTGACAGTCCCAACTTTACCCAGAATCATCCGCGCTGTCATCTCGTAGAAGTACGGTAGTCAAACGGGAAACGGCTTTGCTACGATAGGAGGGGGGTGGATTGATGAAGGGTTTCGTAAGAAGGAGGATCTATGCATGAGCAACCGGGAAACCTTGGGATGAATATACACCCTGCGGTTTCCATCCAGCATGGATGGCCTGACGATCCGATTCTCAATATCCTCAACGATGCCGTGATTATGATCGATGATGCATGGCGCATCCTGCGCTGGAATGCTGCTGCGGAACGGATCTATGGGTGGATGGCGACTGAGGTGCTTGGTCGTTCCATCAGTGATGTCATCCCGACGCTGCACTATCTCGATGGGACGACCCGTGCTGCCGCAGCCAACTACGTCATAACTCGTGGTGGATGGCGCGGTATGGTTATTCAGCCGCATCGTGACGGGCATCATCGTTATATTGATGCCGCGATCCAGCGCGTTATGGCGGATGATGGGCACATGATGGGCATGGTCGCCGTCAATCGCGATGTGACCGAGCAGTACGCTGCGACCGCGCAAGCGACGATTCTTGCCCGCGTGACGCTCGCATTGCACACGGATACCAAACCCATGACGGATGCGTTGCAGACGATTGTCCGTGCCGTTGCGGAGCAGGTCGGCGATGGATGTGTCCTTCGGCTCCGTGATGGACTACACCTCGTGCCAAGCGTCTTGGCACACCGAGATGTGGCGTGTGAAACGATGTTGCACATGCTCATCCATGACTATCCGCAGCACCTTGATCGGGGCCTCACCGCGCATGTGCTGCAAACCGCTCAGCCCTGCTTTATCCCAATTTGGAACGCGGACGATCGTCAAACACAGATTGACGCAGTGGCTTGGCCGTATAGTGAGCAGTATGCTCCCCATAGCTGCATCATTGTCCCACTCATGAGTCAGGGTCGTGTGATTGGAACGCTGAGTATCGTTCGTGATATCACCCCAATCAGCTATACACCGCATGATGTGACACTGCTGCAAGAGGTAGCGCATCGGAGTACACTCGTGATCGAAGGATGCCAGTTACGGGAATCGGAACAGCAAGCACGCAGGGATCTGGAGACCCTCTATGCGGCAAGTCAGGCATTTATGCAGAATCTTCGACTCCCATCAATCGTGGAGGTATTGGTCACCACCCTCCAGAGCCGATTTGGCGGCGAGCCAATAGGGATCTTTATGTTCAATGACCAGGATGGTCTTCACGAGGTTGGCGTGTCACCACCGTGCCACACCATTCGTCTCCCCCGGATCACCGATCAGATCCTTACAACCCTCCTCCAGACCGCCCAGCCCTATCTTCATCACGACCAAGCGTCGTCATTCCTGCGCGTTCCCGCCGCTCCAGCATGGACTGCATTTCCTATCCTCGCTCGGGGGTGTTGCCTCGGGATTGTGCAGATCCTGCACGGAGTCCAGACCGCGATTCGGCCAGGTGATCTGCATTTTGCCCAGGCACTGATTGCCCATGCAGCCGTGGCAATTGACCAAGCACAACTGCTCGCTGATGTTCATGAGAGTGAAGACCAATTGCAACGCTTAACCCATCAGTTAGTGACGACACAGGAAACGGAACGGGCTGCGCTTGCTCGCGAACTCCATGATGGAGTGGGCCAGGCGCTTACGGGGCTGAAGCTGTATCTCGAGAGTACCCCGCTTCAACCCATAACGGTATGGCGGGATCGCATTCATGAGGCGACAGGGCAGGTGATCGATATCCTCAGTCAAGTCCGTCAACTGTCGCTTGACATCCGGCCAGCCGCCTTGGAAGATCTTGGGTTAATGGTCTCGTTGCAATGGCTGCTCCAACGGGTGGAACAACAGACGGGCGTTGTTATCGCCCTGCATCCCTATACGCCTATTCCTCCATTACCCCACGCGATAGAGCTTGCGCTCTATCGCGTGATTCAGGAAGCGGTCAATAATCTTGTGCGGTATGCGAATGTGGCGACCGCTGCCATCTATTTTGGGGTCACGACGACGGGGGTCTCGCTCTTAATCCAAGATCACGGACGTGGCTTTGATGTTGCCCAGGTATGCCAGATGCCGCGTGGCATCGGTTTAGTTGGGATGCGCGAACGGATCAGGATGTTAGGAGGAACATTGACAATTGAGAGTGCGCTTGGCCATGGTACCAGCCTTACCGTGGATGTTCCGTGTCGTCCTCGCGGAGAGGAGGTTGATCATGCGGATCGTGCTGGCTGATGACCATACCATGGTCCGTCAGGGCTTTCGAGCCATCTTAGAACATCATCTTGTCTGCACCATCATCGGCGAAGCGACGACCGGAACCGAGGCCATGACCTCCATTACGCACCTGCAACCCGATGTCGCACTGGTCGATTTAATGCTTCCAGAGGCGACCGGGATTGCGGTCACTCGCCATGTGAAAGCAACCACCCCGCATGTTGCGATCCTGATTGTCTCCATGTATGGCGATCTGGGCTATGTCGATGCCGCCATGCAGGCGGGTGCATCGGGGTATGTGCTCAAAGAAGCGGATGCGATGGAATTGGTGACGGCCGTTCAAGCCGTCGCCGCAGGGCGGCGTATTCTCAGTTCTCATCTCGAAGGATATTGGCACATGCCATCCTTCCGCCCCAACAACACGATTCCGATCGATCCCTATGATCTGCTCACCTCGCGCGAACGTGACGTGTTTGCGGGTGCGATGCAAGGAAATACCTCCGTCCAGATTGCCGCCCATCTCTGTCTGAGTGTGCGCACGGTCGAAGCCTACCGGGCGAGTATGCTGCGCAAGTTGGGTTTGCGAACGCAAACGGATCTCATCTGTTTTGCGGTGCGGACGGGGCGGATGCCGGTGGTCACCAATCCACCCATTCACGATGAGCGCATAGAATGATCACCGGGCTAGCGCCTCATGGCGATTGCTGATCATTCCCGTTGGACGTTTCGTTGTATGGCAAAACAACGGCAGAGTGTGGGATCAGTTCTGCACTATTACTACCGTACTTCTACGGGGTGACAGATCCATCCTCCTCCTCTATACTCCATCATGTCCTGGCCTCATGGAATGATTATTGGTGCTTGTATATCAAATGGATGCAAAACCGTGTCCGTCTCGAGGTACGACGATGGTTTGCAACGCGAAGCAAATGCCGTGATGCAACCATCGTCGTCCGTAAGGTTTTGTATCGCTATCCATGCTCTGGAAGGAATCCGCGCCGAGCACGCCGCTCGCCTAGTTGGATGGGTGTTCTGTCAACCTATCGCCATTATCCGAGTCTGTGCTTGCCGTAACGGGGGATCCATGAGGAAGACCAATCGAGACGGTGTCTTCGCTAAGGCGATGGTCGCACGATCGTCCCTATGATGAGGAATAGTATGGAAGTAGCCCCCATTCCTAGTGATGAGTCAGCTCGTATTCAGGCGCTCCATGGGCTTGGCATCTTAGATACTCCGCCTGATCCACGGTTCGATCGCCTGACGCGGTTGGCGCAACGGCTGTTCCACGTCCCGATCGTCCTTATTTCGTTGGTTGATACCAATCGTCAGTGGTTTAAGTCCTGTATTGGCCTCGATGTCCAGCAATCTAGTCGCGAGATCTCGTTCTGTGCCCATGCGATTCTGCAGCCCGATCGTCCCCTGATTATCCTTGATACGTGGTGCGATACACGTTTCGCTGACAACCCCGTTGTCAGCGGAACACCCCATATCCGCTTTTATGCGGGCCATGTGCTCCATGCTCCCAGCGGCGCGGCGGTTGGGACGCTCTGCCTCCTCGATACGGTTGTGCATAGCGTGTTTTCGGATGATGATCAGGAGATTCTCGCTGACCTTGCGATGCTTGTTGAGCGTGAGCTGGCGGCAAATACCATGCATGAACTGCTGCAAACCCAGCATCGGCTGATGACGGACTTTCAAGAAAGTGAACTGCGCTTTCGGCAGATGGCAGAAACGATCGATGCGGTATTCTGGATGTCGGATTCCACGCGACAGCAGTTGTTGTATATTAGTCCGGCGTACGAACGAATTTGGGGCTATTCCTGCGCGAGCTTGTATGCGGATCTCCAATCGTGGGTTACGACCATTCACCCTGATGATCGTGCAAGCGTCACTGCGTCCATGTCCAAGCAGGCCCATACCCTTCGTGCCCTTGAATACCGGATTATCCGCTCGGATGGTGCGGAGCGTTGGATCTATGACCAATCCTATCCAATCTATAATGATAGCGATCAGGTCATTCGCCTCGTTGGCCTTGCGCGTGATATTACCCAACGGAAACAGCAAGACCTCCGTGTCGTCCAGCTTACAGAGCAACTGACCTCACTCATGCAGAGTCTCCCTGGAGTCGTGTATCGGTGTAGTCCCGATATCAATTGGGGTGTCACGATCCTCAGCGATGGCATTGAAACACTCACTGGCTATCCCGCAAGCGATTTCTTGCATAATACCATCCGACCATTTGTCAGTTGCATCGATCCCCTCGATAGGGTTCGGGTCGAGGAAACGATGACTGCGGCGATCATCGCCCAGCAACCCTATAGCGTTGATTACCGAATCATACACCGCGATGGCGAGGTCTGCTGGGTAACGAACCGTGGGCGGGCTGTCTACGATGACGCTGGTCGTGTCCGCTGGTGTGATGGCGTAATCATTGATGTGAACGCACGCGCTGCGATCGAAGCTGACCATCGGCGGTTTGTGCAACTAGCTGATATGCTTCCAGAGTTTGTCGGTATGGCAACCCTCGATGGTCAGCCGATCTATATTAATCCTGCTGGTCGTGCCTTGATTGGGATGCGCCCCGAAGAACCCTTAGCACGTCAACCATTAACGGCATTGCATCCCAGCTGGGTGCAGGAGTTGCTCCAGACAACGGCCCTGCCAACGGCGCTTGCAGAAGGGTACTGGAGCGGAGAGACAGCCTTAGTAACGGCTGATGGGAACGAGATTCCTATTGACCAGATGATCCTGTGCCATCGCGATGCTGCCGACCAACCGACTCACTTCTCTACCATCGCCCGTGATCTGACCCATGAGCGACAGGCGGCTGCTACTCGTCAAGCCCTCCAAGCAGAAATACTTCAAATTCATACGCGCACGATTATGGAACTGTCCACACCCCTAATTCATATTACCGATACGACCATTCTGATGCCGCTGATCGGTGCAATTGATACGATACGGGCACAACGTATCCTTGAATCACTGCTCCAAGGGGTGAGTCAACAGCGGGCAAGTCGTGCGATTGTGGATCTCACGGGTGTTCCAGCACTTGACCCCCACGTGGCTGCCATCTTTATCCAAGCAGCTGATGCCGTGCGATTACTGGGAGCTGAGGTCATCGTGACGGGCATCCGACCTGAAATTGCCCAGACGATCGTCACCATGGGGGTCGATCTCCGCAGGATACGGACTTACAGTGATCTCCACCAAGGAATTAGCTATGCTATGCAAGGGCTTTAATCATCGTTACCGTTCCAGCAGCACCAACGATAGAAGGAGCTATGCCCATGACGGACGCACTCCATATTTTATTAGTAGAAGATCAGGCGATGAATCGCGACATGTTGACACGGCGATTCGAACGGCATGGCTATACGGTATCGCTCGCCCTGAATGGGGCCGAGGCCGTGGTCATGGCGCAAGCCGTCATGCCCGATGTGATTGTGATGGATATGAGTTTGCCTGTTATGGATGGGTGGAGTGCGACACAACGGCTCAAGGCGATCCCCATAGTGCAGGATATTCCGATTATTGCCGTGACAGCCTATGCCATGACCGGTGATCGTGAGCGTTGTTTCGCGGTAGGGTGTAGCGAGTATGAAGCAAAACCAATCCAGTTTGGTCGTTTGGTCGAAAAAATCGAACGATGGGGTGGAGTGCGCCGGAGCCATATGCACCGAGAACACGAATAACGAGACGATAAGCGCTGTCAAGGATGAATTTTCTACGAGGGAAGGGTCATGATCGGCATACCATTGTGGTGTATGGCAACGATTCACGCAAACCATACCCTGACATAGCGGGTTGTCGTGTCCCGCGTCGTTGGGCAAGGTTACCGGGTTTTATTCCCCTGTCAACCATGGGGCGAGCGGCAACGACGCTGGCCAGCTCCGCCGCATGCATCAAGCACAAGGGTCCGTGCCTCATCAAGGCGTTGCCGTACCCGCTCTTCCTCCCATCAGCATCGCACGCATCGAGTGATGCTACTGAACCATAAGGACACGTTGGATGAAACAGCTCTTTGCGTGGTTATCATTTATCGATCATCCGGTGGACGATGTCCGGCGACGCGGCCAAGTGGTGATCGGTATCCTGTGTTCGCTCCTCGTCATCGCCGTCATGGGCCTCTTCTCATTGCTGGGTGATCCCGTGCAGCATGGCGCGGCGGGTTCCATCGTCTTCAGCATCGGCCTGTTCCTCAGCTTGATTTTCATCGTGCGCCGGGGGTACGTTGCGCTGGGGGGATGGTTGGTCGTGCTTGCCACCACGCTCAGCGTTGTCCTGCCGCAGGTAATCGCTGGGTTTAGCAATCAGTCCTTGGCCTATGCCTTGATTCCCGCCTTGATTGCCGGTGTTGTGTTCCGTCCATGGCAGATCCTGCTCGTCGCGATTGGGCTGACGATGGTCATTCTCGGAATGGTCTGGATGCTGCCGCCCGATCCACAGGTCATGCCAACACAGCGGTCGATCATAACGCATGCCAGCTTGATGACCTTCGTCAGCGCGATCATTGGGTTTGTCGCGAGTGATGTGAACCATCGCGCCTTTAAGACGATTCGTGATGGACAGCACCACATCGCGCAGCAGCACCATGACCTGATGGTCATCAACCGCCATTTGGCACAGCAGGCTGACGAACAAACTGCCGCTGTCGCAACCACGGTGCAACACTTGCAGGAACGAACCAGCGTGCAGGAACGCCTTCTCGCCACGGTAACGCTGCAACGTGAGACGATTCGGGCCATGAGTATCCCGGTCTTACCCGTCGCCCCGCAGGTGGTCGTGATCCCCTTAATCGGAGTCCTTGATAGTGCCCGACTCGTCCTCTTGCGGGACGGGGCGTTAGCCGCCATCCAGCGGTATACGGCCAACCACCTTATCCTTGATATGACCGGGGTTGAGATCGTGGATAGCCAGGTCGCCAGCGGCATGATGCAGGTGATTCAGGCAGCGCACCTCTTAGGAACGCACATGCTGCTTGTGGGGGTGCGGCCGGAAGTCGCGCAAACGATGGTGGCTTTAGGCCTTGACTTGGGGTCGATTGATACCGCCGCAACGGTGTATGAAGGAGTCCACCGCATTCAGCATACAGGAAGCGGTGAATGAGCAGGTGAAACGATCAGGGTACGGGGGCTAGGGTCCTGATAGCATGCTCTATCAGTCCTCCAAACGACGTTCATAATCGGTAAGGATGTAGGGGTTGTTATCGCGCCGTGTCTGTGCTATTTGATACCAGCTTATCGAGGGTTTCCTGGTCTCCTAAAACGTGGCAGCGCGATTCGCCATTGAATCGCGCGGTTTTATCCCCTTTTCTACCTAGGTATATCAGGACTTGTGTCACTCGATAGATCCATGCCAGTTTTGTATACTTCTTGCTAAGAAATTCATTCCAATATGATTATGACTCCTGAATGGCGAACAAGACCCCATGGTGTGACACAGCCTCCATGGGGTCTTGTTTTTGGTGTTTCGTGCGAGATGACCAGCCCATTCGGAGACCACAAAAAAGATGCGGTAATCGCTGTCAAGGATGAATTTTCTCCGAGGGAAGCGGCATGATCGGCATACCATTGTGTGCTGTTCACGCACATCGTCACCCAATTCATCCTCATCGTGTCCAGCGTTTGTGGGGGCGGGCTGACTGGCGATCGCGCAAACGAAATCGTTCTTGCCGACATTGCTCGCACAGCTGGTTCACCAGCTGCTCAAAGGGCAGGGCGAGCATTAATTGGTGCTGCTCGAACGCGACACGACGGTGTGATCGCACTGCCGTGTCGCGTGCTGGCGGCGTGCGCCGTCCACGATCCTGCTCGGCTGTTTTATGGAAAACGCCGCTTGACAATCATCACGGTATTTCTCCTGCATCACCCCGTTCATGCGCGGGAATCCAGTGCATTCCGTGTTGCCCTGCGCGACCAAAGAGTGGACGTTCAGGATCGTAATATTTAAAGTGGCCACGCACCCCATGTGCCCGATGCAGCTCGGATGTCGGACTATGCCCAATCGCCTCAAAGCCGCCTTTTGCCCGTGGCCGCACCTTTAACAGATAGTAGTCACTTGGCTCCGCGCCTACCCCTGCCTTCTGCTGGTAGTGCTGCCATTCGTCGTCGGTTGGGGTCACATGCTCCGCTGGACACGAGAGGTTTATCGCATTAATCGCTTTTAACGCATACACACAATGCAAGGTCGCCCCAGGTGTCGCGACTTGGCCAATCCGATCGTAGCAGGTTGGGTTTGGCAGCAGCGGAATGCCTTTCAACATATTATTGATCAGCCTGCCGTGGTCATCCAGAAAGACCACCGCTAGCTGCTGATACCCATAGGTTCCATGCCCATGGACATGCATAAACGCTTCGAGGGTCAGCGTCCAGCGTGTTCGGTCAGGGGTGGCGGGATGCAGGTGCTCCGTCGTAGCACGGAAGAGCACGCCGCGTTGGCCAAGCAGAATAGCTGATGCTCTTAGCGACGTCGCCTCAACGAAAAAGGCATCAAAGGGTGGCGCGACCACCCCATAGCTCGCACTGGCGTAGCGCGGGACAGCCGTGGGGAGCGCGTCAATCGCATCAGCAATCGACGAGGCATCAATAATAGGCAAACTGGGTAGTCCGAGTTTCCATCGCAGGCGGTCATAGAAGCACATCATCCGCATCCTCCAAACCACGGTATCCATATTCCTATGCGCCCATCAATTGAGGTGTTTATCGGGTGGATTAACCAACTGCTGAATAATGATATGCTGTCCATCAACACATGTCGATGGGCTTCACTTGGCAGGATGCGACCCTGTACTGCCAACCGAACGACTTCCAAGATCTCGCGGAGCAGCAGGTAGCCTGCTTCACCTACATCGTCAAAGATTTCGCCAGGTGAGAGGTCGTCAATGATTGCCTCGATCTCCGCCAATGCGTCTGCTTTCTGCATGGCAGGCTCTTTTTCGGTTCATCCTATCGAGAGCCACGCACAGGCGATTTCTGGCATGGGCGTTGAAACATCTCCACCATGGGAAATATATCTATGTATGTTAAACAATCTTCGGTGCATCTTTATCCTTGGCCACGCGCGTGGTGCGCGGCGCACGACTATGCGCCACGCGCAGCCGTCGATACTACAGCATTGCTGCGCGTCGGCAGACCTGTACGACCAGACACAGCTGCGCCACATATGACCAGTCGCCAATCCCACCACTCTGAGCCACGACATGGTGGCGCAACGGCTATCCCATGTGCTTGCGTTCCAACCGGATAGCCTGTGTTCGGAGTCCATGGGTTGGTTGCAGCATGGGCGAGCGGGCCTAGCCATAACTGCCCGAATACACTCCATCCCATGAGCAATGAAAAGAAACGGTGCATCGCACCTCCCAACACATCACCTGGCTCGCTTCGTGAGGATTAGCCGAGTCCATTCGTCTGAGGATTCGAGCATCAATCACGGCAGCATCATCCGAACCGCCGCCCTTACGCAGCATACCCCTTAATGTATGGATCTGTTCCCGCGATGCAGCGGCTGACGCTCCATTCCAGACCTTCAGCCGCCGCATCGCGGTTATTTATTTATACCGAATATGCAGGTGATTATCGTGATTCGGATACGCGCTCGTGAGGCCTTCATCAATCAATACCGGATCATTGAAATAGATCAAGGCAATTTGGCCAGGTGCTGCAGCGCGAATGGCTTTGACTAAGGTGCGCGTTGCGGCCCGGTCATAGGTACTGGAACGCCAGGTGATGCGCGCGCCGGTGCATTGGCGCGTATCCGTTCGGATCGGCCACACATCCACATCCAGCCCCGTCTCGTGTGACCCGTGACCAGGAATGTCACCTCCATGTTCAAAACTGATGTCACCAAGGGGAACCTTGCCATTCCCCGTTGCCGCAAAATCGCGGGTTGCTGCTTCCAGTTGGGCGATGGTTGCGGCAACCCCCCAATTCGCGCTGCCATTCCCATCTGGATCTTGATCGCACATGTTCGCACTCATATCGGCATATTCATAATGCCAAATCAGCTGTTTCCACGTCGTTGATCCAACAATCCCATCAGCAGTAATCCCAACATGCCGTTGAAACTGCTTGACGGCCTGTTCCGTCCCAGCACCAAACTTCCCATCAACGGTCAGACCGGCCTTGTGTTTCGCATTTAACTCAGTTTGGATAGCTTTCACCGCATTGCCGGAATCACCAGGCCGCACCGTTTCCGTTAATGCGTCCCATGTTGCCGGCCCAACAATCCCATCAGCGGTCAATCCTTTGCGGCCTTGAAAGCGTTTGACGGCCGTAACAGTTGCATCGCCAAAAACACCATCGGCATCAATTGCCAGTAAATATTGCAGCGCTTTCACATCCGTTCCGCGATTGCCCTTACTTAAGGTATGAAAAAATGCACCGGCAATCGCATGGGCTGAACTTTGTGAACTCACGAGGAATCCGACAAGCAGGAGGAAAATGAACGAGCGTCGAACGAACGTATGCATAGCGACTCCCTTACATCGCGAGATGATTCCAACTATTGATCCCAACCACTCCATCGACACTCAGTTGGCGATTGGTTTGGAAGGTTTTGACAAGGGCATTCAGGGTTGCCGTAAACTGGCCATCACTGGTGGTTGTATAGCCTTGGGCGGCCAGTCGCGTTTGGACGGCACGGACGGCATCACCACTGTCGCCAAGGCGCACGGTGCGAATCAGGCTTTCCCATGTGGCCGCGCCGATGATTCCATTAACGGTCAGCCCTTTCGCGGTTTGGAAGGCTTTGACCGCCGCCTCGGTGGCAGGGCCAAACGCGCCATCGGCCGTGATACTCGCGCCATGCGTCCGTAAGAGATATTGGGCCGTTTTGGCTAAACTGGTTGCGGGCGTATTCCGCTTCAGCGTTGGCCACATCCGTCCTACATTCCCGCCAGCGAGGTGGGTTTCAACGGCTGCCCGTAACTGAGGTAAGAGACTGTAAAAAGTATCTCCTGGGCAGAGGGTTGCATCCAAATCACGGTGGCCGACAATGGTTTGGGCGGTTAATCCATACTGGTGGCAGAGATAGGCGAGCAGCGCAACCAGATTGTTCCATAACGGGAGACTCGGTGCGTGCTCCATATAGAGGCCGTCACATTCAATCCCGATATGGGTTTCATTATGCCCATCCACATGGGCACCTTGGACATGGGTTGTTCCCTGTTGGACCGCCGCAAGGCTTTGGTGACGACCTTCTAAAATCCAGCCTCCACGACTAATCGTAAAGTGTTGTCCGGTATCAATCCAGCCACGATTAAAATGGCTCTGTTGAATGGAGCGGGCCACCTGCCGCGCCTTGGTCTGCGTAAAATCATTGCTGTTGGGACTCGTGGTGTGATGCACCACAATCCCAATCGGTTTCTGGGCCAAGCGTTTGATCGGTTCTTTGGGTGCTGCGGCCCCCCATGTGGCGGTACCCCCAATGGCAGGGATGGCCACGGCTGCATGACTGGGGCGAAGGAGCTGTAATTCAGTCAACCCAACGACGACACTCATCCCAACGCCAACGGTCAGTTTTCCGAATGACCGCCGTGAATACTGTTTCATGCGACAATCCTTGTATTTTGTCCGAAACGGCGACGATGATCCACCCTGAGTGACGACCCCGTAACGGTTGTGATCGTTCGACGTGCTGGTTGTTTGTGCCCGACCGATCAGCGTGATCGGTCGGGATCGCCATGATTTTTGGATTAGGGACGAGGCCACGCACAGTGGATATGACCACTATGGCCTGCATCACCGGGGCCAAGGACTTCCGTTGCGCCAAGATCGCGGCATTTTTGCTGAAACGCCCGTTGATTGGGGTGAGATGCACTCACATGGGTTCCATTAATGATATTGACATCAAAGGCAACACCTGCATAATGGCGTGAGGTGGCGCTATGGGAGCCACCCGCGATTTCACTGACTGAGTAGCGCCATGAGCGTGCGATGGTTAACATGCCTTTGAGCATCGAGGTATTGAGCGTAACGCTGCCGCCAGGCGCATTCCCATAGCTGCTGCGACGCGCTGCGCGTCCATTCGCCGTATCAATGATATTTTGTTTTGCCGTTGCGCTATCATTGACCCCTGAGACGTGGACAGTCGCAAGCGTAATCCGACTACTGTCGAGGATCGTATCGGCCAGTTCTGCCCGCGTTGATCCGCCACCGCTACCACCATCACTGCTCGCATTACCCGTTAATGCGGCCCATGTATTAGGGCCAACACTCCCATCTTGGGTCAGCCCTTTCCGACCTTGGAAGCTTTTGACCGCAGTCAGGGTTGCCGCGCCAAAATCGCCATCAACCGTTAACGAAGCCCCATGTTTATTCAACTGTTTTTGGAGCGCTTTCACCACGACATTCACATCGCCTTGGTTGGTCTCGATCACCAATTTCTCCCACGTGTTCGGCCCAACAATCCCATCTTTCGTCAACCCTTTACTGCCTTGAAAACTCTTCACGGTTGCGAGGGTTTGGTCACCAAAATCGCCATCAACATCAAGGCTATACCCGCGTTGCTTCAGCAGCGCTTGAACGGTATAGACATTGACCCCACTATCCCCATCGTTCACCTGCGCCCACGTGCGGGCGGCTGCCGAGCGAATCCCAAAACTACTGGCAAACACCAACACCAGCAGGAATCCAGACACGAAGAATGACGAGCGCTTAATCATGGAATCCATCCTTCCGCATACACAGAGCCATAATCATCAATGTGCGTGGTGCATGCGATACCCCTAGCTAGCTAGAGAATGTTCGATATGTGTGCCAGCTTAGCGCATCATTCTGAAAAAATTCTGAAAATGAGGGGGGGGTTCTGTATATTTTCTTAATAATCCTTAACCATGATGATATTTATCTCATTATGATAGGGGGAGGGAAGGCTTTCTATGGATCATCCACGGTTCGCGCTCTGAACCAGCGGTGTTCGTCGCTTCCGGTCGCTTTGTCTGGTGCTGCTGCCCCTTACGCCCAGCCCGACCCCTGCGCCGCTGGATGCCGTGACGATTGATTGTTGGGAGTACGAAATGGCCGTCTAGACCGCTCTGGCAGTGGGGTGATGGGCTTTTGTGGTTGTGCAATGGGGCATACGATGCCCGTCAACAGCGTGACTTCGGTATTCCTCCTCCTTTGCGCCTATGAGGCAGCACCAATGCGTGGTATCACAATTTCATACAGTAATCTAATCATTTCCATGAGAGAATATGCCTATACTAGCTAGAGACCTAAATGTATGAGGCATATATGCGAAAACTGATCTTGAAGGTCGTTGCTCATTTTCTCTTTATCCGTCCATCCAACAACCATTCCTATGGCGATTATGAGAAGCTGTTGACTGACAATGGCATAACCATTGAACAATACGCCAATCGAGCGGCGGATCTCCCGAAAAATCGTCAACAACTGCGCCATATCATTGGCATCGAACGCTGGGCATGGCGGCGACTTATGGTGTGTTTTGGTGAGCCATTTATTCGTGAAGAGTATGATGGCTATGCGCCAGCCGCTGATCGGTCGTGGCCACAGTTGCTAGCAGATTTTAAGACAACCCGCCAAGCAACGATCGCCTTAGCGCAACGCTTTGCGCGTGAGCAACCCGCGAACGCGCTGGTTGAACACGATGATTTTGGCCCAATGGAGGCGAAAGTCTGGCTGCAATATTTGTGTTCCCATGCAGAACGCGAGGTCAAAAGCGTTCGTTAAATGCATCATACGTGAGCCGATTGTGCCCATCTGGGCTTAAGGAGAGCACAAAAAAGTCGGGGTCATGCGCCTCATGCGTTGGTGGTTCCCGCTGCGGAGGCATCGGCCAGATAGTTGTACAACGTTGGCTTCGAAATCCCCAGCATCCGGCAGATCTGCGCGATCGTGTGCTGCTTTTCGTTATACAGTTTCACGGCCAACGCCTGCTGATCGGCGGACAGCGCTTTCGGTCGCCCACCCTTCCGCCCTCGCGCTCGCGCTGCCTGCAATCCCGCGTGGGTGCGTTCGCGAATGAGGGTGCGTTCAAATTCCGCCAGTGCCCCAAAGATATGGAAAATCAGTTTCCCCGCACTGGAGGTCGTATCGATCGATTCGTGAAGGCTTTTCAGGCCGATGCCCTTGGTATCTAGCAGCGTGACAATTTCGATCAGATCTTTCAGTGAGCGACTGAGCCGATCCAAGCGCCATACCACCACGATGTCCCCCGCTCGCGCATAGGCCAGCAAGCTGCGGAAGCCACTCCGGTCAGCGGTTGCACCACTGCCGTGATCGGCAAAGATTTGCTCACATCCGGCCTGCTGGAGGGCATCGTGTTGCAAGTGCAGGTGTTGGTCGTCGGTGGAAACACGGGCATAGCCAAGCTGCATGGGTGCGCTCCTTCTGGTCAAGAATCTCATTGTCGGCTGTGGTATCTTAACAAAGATAGCTTGACCGCGTATCATGCCCACATGACCGCCCATGGGATCGCTGTTTCGCGCCACCCCCACCAGGGGCAACCAAACGACCGTTTTCTTGCCACCATCCTCGATGTGGAAACCCAGCCGGAGTTGCCATGACCCTTGCTGCATCGACACCATTGATCTATCACCTCAAAATCGTGTTGCGGGATATCACGCCGCAGGTGTGGCGACGGGTCCAGGTTGCCGCAACCACCACCATTGCCGATCTCCATGCCATTATCCAAACGGCAATGGGCTGGGAGGATGCCCACCTCCATCAATTGCTGATCTATGGTAAGGCCTATGGAGTCTATCACGATGGCGGTTTTTCCTTTGCTGATGATCCCGACCAGGTGCGGCTTGCCGATTTTCGGTTGCGGGTTGGTGAGCGCTTCCGCTACGACTACGATATGGGCGACTTCTGGCAGCACGATATCTGGATTGAACACATCCGTCCCGCCGTCCCGCACCGCGTGTATCCCCACTGTCACGCGGGATCAGGGGCATGTCCACCCGAAGATTGTGGTGGCCCTCCAGGCTACCGGGCGCTCCTCCGTGAACGAACGTCGTGGGACATGCTTGATCCGCTCCATGCCGCCATGCAGCTGATCCTCGAACGGGTGCAGACATTCGCCGCAGGAGGAGAGCGCAAAAAACTCGGGGGTAGCGGTCTCAGGGGCTGACGGCTCCCGCTGCGGATGCTTTCGGCTTCGACATCTCACCCATTCGGCTGATCGGCATCGCCGTGTGATCCTGTTCGCCATCGCGTTTCATGCTCCGACTTTTTCATGCTCTCCTTCATGAAAACTGCCGCTTGACAGCCATCACGGTATCTCTCCATCGACAGGACGCGGTAGCGTTTCACGGACTGCGCCAACCACTATGCCTAGGCCAGTTCCAGACAGCATCCCGAGCACCAGGTCACCGAGCAGCAGCCCGACGACCATGCCCAATCCGGCTCCAATAGCGATAAAGCCCCCGATAGTAATGGGAGACGATCTCCCTACCGTGGTATCACCTGCGTTCACCTTCGAGGGGTGGTCTTTGTTGTGCATCGTGTCCTTTCTGACCCGCGAGAGCGGTCTATGGTTGACGGGGTACACGCATGGCACCAAGGGTTCACGTTGGGTTCGGTGGATGGTGCACCAATGATTATGCACCACACTACGCCAATAGAGTTAAACCCACGATCGACTTTGCTGGCCAATTCGACCATTTGAGAGACCGAGGACTATCGTTGTCAAACTCCGCCATCACCTTCGTTATCGCAGAGTTTCACCTGGTGCATCTGAAATGGAATTGCTGATTATCCGCTGTGATCCGTTTCGGTGTTTGTTGTGGTGCCCCGGTGTTCCCCCTGCGTGCCACGCAGCCGGTGTCGTTGCCCGACCTTATCCAGCTCACGGACCCATAGCACGATGCTCGCGACAAGGAGGCAGGTCAGCCAGTCACGCGCGGTCAAAGACACGGTACTGAAGGCACGCTGCAACACTGGCACAGTGATGACCATCATATGGAGCACAAGAGACATGGTTACTGCGCCCCACAGCCAAGGATTCTGGAACGGGTGGGAGAATGCGCTCTGGGTATAGGAGCGGGCGTTGAAGACGTTGTACATTTGGAATAGCATCAGGGTTGTGAATGCCATTGTCCGCCCGTACTCCATCGTCTGCGACCCATGGATCAGGCCACCCGGCAAGGCGGCATCAAGGACCAGCAGCGTTCCGACGGCCATAATGACCCCAACCACGAGGATGCGTATCCACATCCCGCGCGGAATGACACTGCTCCCATGCGGACGCGGCGGTTGATGCATCACTGCGGCATTCGCTGGTTCGAGGCCAAGCGCTAGCGCGGGCGTGCCGTCGGTAACCAGATTTATCCACAAAATCTGGGTTGCCAGTAAGGGAACAATAATCGCGTCATTGCCAGCGCTTAATCCCAAGACACTGGCGAGTACGACCCCGCCGAACATCGTCAGGACTTCGCCGATGTTCGACGAAAGCAGGAAAAATAAGAACTTCTGGATGTTTACAAAGATGGCACGCCCTTCTTCGACGGCGGCGACAATAGTGGCGAAATTGTCGTCGGCGAGGATCATGTCGGCGGCTTCCTTGGACACATCGGTTCCCGTTATTCCCATCGCCACCCCAATATCGGCTGCTTTGAGTGCTGGCGCATCGTTAACGCCATCACCAGTCATCGCGACCACCGCACCGTTCTGTTGGAGCGCTTTGACGAGGCGGAGCTTGTGTTCCGGGTTAACCCGTGCATAGACTGAGCATTCCTGCACGAGCGTGCGAAGTGCCTCCTCTGACAACGACTCCACCTCTGCTCCTGTTACCGCTGCGGTGGTACCAGCAATCCCTAACTCCATCGCAATTGCCATCGCGGTTTTGGGATGATCGCCGGTAATCATAATCGACCGAATGCCGGCCATTTTCGCCCGTGTGATCGCGGCCTTGGCTTCGTCGCGCGGCGGGTCGATCATGCCCACGAAGCCAAGCAGCACCAGATCATGTTCCAGCTCATCGTTGAGCGCGTGGGCTTGGTCGAGCGCATCACGGGGTAGCACACGGCTGGCAATCCCGATAATCCGCAATCCCTCACCCGCCAACTGCTCGTTGAGTGTGCGCAGTGTTGCGCGGCGCTCCTCGCTTAATCGACGTGGAGCGTGCTCAACCCATTCCGCCGTACACTGATTCAACAGGACATCGGGCGCACCTTTGGTAAAGACCAGCAGGCGCTCTGGGTGCGTGCTGTCCGTATGGACGGTGCTCATGAGCTTGCGTTCTGAAGAGAAGGGCACCTCGCCTACGCGCGGGAAGCGGGCGGTCAGTGTTTCCTCTGTGAGGCCAGCCTTCTGCGCGGCAACAATCAGCGCTCCTTCGGTGGGATCGCCGAGAATCGTCCAGCGTCCGTCACGCTCCAGCACTACCGCATTGTTGGCACGATTCGCTGCCGACAGCGTGGCGGTGACCTCGCTGCGCATGGCCTCGGTGGACGAAGCGTCGTCGGTCTGCCGAAGTTCCCCACTTGGCCCATAGCCGATGCCCACGATCTCGACACGACCACTCGCCGTGACGATGGTGCGCACCGTCATCTCGTTCCTCGTGAGCGTCCCTGTCTTGTCAGAGGCAATAATGCTGGCCGAGCCGAGCGTTTCCACTGCTGGCAACTTGCGGATGATGGCTTTGCGACGCGCCATGCGTTGCACCCCGAGCGCCAAGACCGCCGTCACGATCGTCGGTAAGCCCTCTGGCACGGCAGCCACGGCGAGCGCTACACCCAGGATGAGCACCGCAACGATGGTTTTGACATCCCGAACCTCTTCTAGCAACAGAATAGTCCCAATCATGATGACGGCCATGCCTATGACGACTATGCCAAGCCATTTCCCCGTGCGATCAAGCTCCCGTTGCAGGGGCGTGCGCTCGCTCGTGGTCTGTCGGAGAAGCCCAGCGATTTTGCCCATCTCCGTCTGCATGCCGGTGGCGGTCACGACCATTCGCCCGCGGCCATAGCTCGCCGTTGTGCCGCTAAACAGCATATTTGAGCGATCACCAAGACTCGCGGCGGTGGTAAGCGGGTCGGTATCCTTGGAGACGGGCAAGCTCTCCCCCGTCAGCGAGGCTTCGAGGGTATGCAGGGCTATCGATTGGATAACGCGCCCGTCGGCGGGAATCGTTGCGCCTTCTTCGATCAGGAGAATATCGCCCGGTACCAGTTCTGTCGCCGCAATACGCACGGTTTCCCCATTGCGAATGACGGAGGCCTCAGCGGCTGCCAGTGCACGCAACGCCGCGACGGCGCGTGCTGCACGCGCCTCTTGGATAAAGCCCAAGATTCCATTCAGCAGCACAATTGCGACGATCACGATCGCCTCATAGGGGAGCGCCTGCTCGCGCTCGTAGAGCCATACTACTAGCGATATCGCCGCCGCGATTAGGAGTACGATGACGAGGACGTTTTGAAACTGCGCGAGGAACGTCCGCCAGGCAGGGATCGGCGGTTCAGCATCAAGTTCATTGGCACCGTATTGGCGGTGACGACGGTGCGCCTCCACCGTGGTCAATCCATGGCTCATGTCGCTGTTTAGTGCAGCGATCACCACATCCGTCGGTTGTTGAAAGATGGCGACAACATGGCTACTCGTCATATAATCTCCTCGTATACGCTGCAATGGGATGAAACTGCGCTGCCAACAGGAGTGGCTTGTGATACAAGCACGGTCTAGACAGGTGTCTCAAAGATCGCTCCAACGCCAGCCGTTAATGCCATCGCAAGCGCACCCCAAAAAGCCACCCGCATGGCACCCACTATGAGTGAGGTTCCCGTCACCAAAACAGTGAGATAGGAATCAACTGCAAGCACGGCGGTCATCAGCGGGAGTATTGCGCCAACGGCAAAGGCAGCCGCCGACGCAAGCGCTGCTTGGATGGGACGGGCACGCATAGTTTCGGAGATCCCAAGTTCATCACGGGCGTGGGCCGCGAGGGCATCCTTCAGCATCAATTGCTCGGCGACTTGCTTAGCGAGGGATGCGTCAAGGCCACGGCGACCATAGATGGCTGCCAGTTCCGCTCGTTCGGCGTGGGCATCCACGGCGAGTTCCATACGCTCACGGTCAATGTCCGCTCGTTCCGTATCTGCCTGGGAACTGACCGATACATATTCGCCTGCGGCCATGGACATTACCCCTGCAACCAAGCCAGCAATGTCCGCCACAACCACCGCCGGGTGAACCTCGTGTTCCTGATTCCCAGCGCAATACGCTCAGCGTGCCGTCCGCTTCACGAGGTCAACCAAGCAGTGGATCAGCACGTTGATCGATCATGGTGTATGCCTATGCCCGATCGATCAGCGATGAACAGCGCCTTGCCCAGCAAACAAAGATCCGATTACATGTGGAAAGAGTCGTATCGTTTTCATCCCGGCCTCCTCGCTGCAATGCAGCGGTCATCGTGGTCTGATTGCTGTGGTACTTGTAGGCTCCCCCGCAGGCCGGATTATGGCTCCACCGTCGTTTGCGCCATGCTGATTGACTCCATGTGATGGACGGTCAAGAGCATCGTGCTCGCGATCTCGGCCCGCACACTATGCGCAATGGCGGGATTGAGGAACAGGATCTGTCCCGCATCCAAGCGATGATCATTCCCTGCGATCTGGATGCTCAACCTGCCGTTCAGTACCTGAATACTGACGATTCCTTGGGCAACATGATCGGGAAGTTCACCGCCCGCATCAAAGACAAATAAGACGAGCGTGACTGGGGCTTGACGGAACAGGGTTATCTGCCGATGCCCGTGGATCGCGGGATGCACCTCATTCACGAGGTGATCGACAGCATCGGCAAGATGCAGAATCTGATTGTTGCCGATACCGCGTGTGATGGGATGGTCGCGGAGCCGAGGTGCTCCATTGGGGACGGGAATAGGGTCGATCATAGCAACTCCTTGGAACGGATACGTGCCAATAGGCAGAGCATCGGACAGCCCTCCGTATCGATTGCGATAGCCACGCGCGACGGCAGTCTCTTCACTGATAAACAGATCGGCGAATGTTGGATCACGCATGGGATGGTGACGGAGGCGGGTAGATGACTCCCCAAGAGCACGGAGGGGCGTGTGGAAGCCATGGTGTTTCGGATAGCAGTTGATCGCACTGCGGCCACCACCAAGGTCATGGCCAGTGGTGTGTGACCGATCAGCAAGAGTACGGGTAAGGATGGCGAGGTAGGATCTTCGGACTGGTAACACCGACCTTGTCCCATGGTCTATAGCACGTTCGAGACCACGGGTTTGAGTAGGTGATCCGTGTCTATCGGCTTTGTAGCGCAGGGGTGTCAGAATTGCGTATACTCCAAACTGACACCCCTGCGCTATACTACCGCTCAGCGACGAGATCCTCCGTGGCTTAACGGCACCCATGGCAAGAATCCTTCCCATGAATCATCCTCAAACTATGGTATCTGGTCTGGTATCGCGGATCATTCCCCTACCCCCCTACCCGATTAAGGGGTCAAACTGATATCATCAATCGCAAACCACGTGTTCCATTGACTATCAGTGATCGTTTCAAACTGAATACGCAGGGTCTGATGCGCATACGCGTTCATGTCCACAGAATCAACGATCCAGATATTCCACAGTGTCGCGTTGCTCCACGTGCGCAAGGTCGCGATCGGTATGCCGTTGGTCGTATACAACTTAACTCGCAGATAATCGCGAGGTTGGGTTGGGGCATCATCGGAGGTCACCCGCAGATAGTAGGTTAGTTTCCCATGTGCAGGTACCGTAACGGTTTGGAAGAGTGCATCTCCGCCGTTAATAAATCCCGACAAGAGTGCGCCGCGTCGTCCCGTGTGAGCAGGACCATCAATAATCAACGCATAATTCCAAGCCGAGACCTGCTCCCACGGGGCATTGCCATCCTCAAATCCGCTGTTAATCAACGTATTGCCAGGAACAGCCACCGTTGGCACTGCTGTTACAGTCGGGGCATGGGCAGGCGGCGTACTAGGCATTACCGTCACCCCAGGTTGTGGAATGGCGCTTGGTGTCGGAGTCCTTGTCGTGGTTGGTCTCAATGTGGGTGTTGTCGTCGGAATTGCGGCAGAAACTGCCCGCCACGCATTCAGACGGCCACAGGTATAGGCGCTCCCTGTGGCTGCGGTACGGTCGGCGGATGTACAGAGTCGGCTGCGGATCTGACTATTACTTAAACCGAATGAAGCCAGCAACCCCGCCACTCCAGCGACATGGGGCGCTGCCATCGACGTGCCACTGATGGTATGATAGCCACCATATAGCCAACCAGAGTAGATATTAACTCCTGGTGCCCCCATTTCCACCCAAGAGCCATAGTTTGAAAAGTCAGCCGTTTGATCCATGGACGTGGTCGCCGCTACGGCAAAGCAGTTACCATATGCAGCAGGATACGCCATATCGAGCGATGCAGTGCCATTATTGCCAGCGGCACATGCGAGAAATGATCCATGAGTCCACGCATAATCGACAGCGTGTTGCAGCGCAAAAGAACCCGGCCCGCCCAGACTGAGGTTGATAACTTGGACACCCGCGTCGGCAGCATAGATGATCCCTTCGGCAACAGCGTCGAGTGTACCTGAACCAAACGCATTCAAGACGCGCACTGGTAGTACCTGGCAAAGCGGACACATCCCAGCGCCACCTAGCGCATTGTTCGTTGCCGCTGCCGCCGTGCCTGCGACATGTGTGCCATGGCCATTCTCATCATGAGCGATCCCATCAGCAGTCACCAAATCGATACCATGGCTCACAACTTTCGCTTTGAGATCAGGGTGTTCCCGATCGATCCCGGTGTCAAGCACCGCAATAGTGACATTGGGACTCCCTCTGGTTATATCCCAGGCTTGTGGTGCACGCACCATACTCCAAGCCCATTGGTTTTGATAGGCGGAGTCGTTCGGGAGATAGGTTGTGGTGTAGATATAGTTCGGCTCTAAAAATACAATATCGTGATTGTCACGGGCATGCGCTAGGATTCGATCCATAGCCGTTGATGTTGAAGTCTTCGTCAGTGCTGGTATTTCCAACACATCGAGGTTAAGCGGCTCAATGCGGCGAACGACGTATGCACCCAGTACGGCTAGCGTCGATTGACGCTGGTTCCGTGAAGCAGTCGGGCGAAATTGGACAATAAACTGGCCAGGAACTGCTGGCGCGGTGGTGCTGATCGTGATCGCACTATCGTGCGATGCCGATGAACGCTGGTGCTCCGCTACGCTATTGCGGGGCAGTGCTAACACAATCATGAGCAAGCCCAATGCTCCCAAGAAACGAATGTTCATAGGACTCCTTTATCAGGCGAGCCGAGCAACTTACGTTGCTCGGCTCGCCTGATAACATCGCGCATCAATGTAAATTGCGCAAGAAATCACGATAGGCCCGCATTGCTGGCCAGCAGCTACCAATGCCCCATTGCTCAATGACCGTCCCATCGCTCGGATTCCATAGGTAGGGCATCACAACGCGGGCACCCTTAAGATACGCCTTGTAGAGTGAACTGTAGGTACGGTCATAGATTTCGGCATCGTGCTGTGGTTGGCACTTACTGAGCACTGGCCCCTGTCGAGCCGCGCCGCCCCACGCATTGGGTCCAAGACCAGCATTGAATTCAGGGATACCCCACGCCGATCCTACTGCCAGATCCTGTGCTTCTTGCATCAATGAATCCTTAGTGGTAAGACTGCCATTGGACGTTGTCGTAAAAAGCTGTTTTTCATAAAAATCGAGACCAACCTGGCTATAACTGTTCTTGGCGGTACTGATTGGCGATGCATCGTACATATAATCAAGGAAGGTATCGCTGATTGCTTGATGGGTATAAATACGGGATTTGGGCATACCGACCTCGGTGGCCCAGCGTGCTGTATCGGACACCATCTGCTGAACAAGGTGCACACGGAAGTTCTGCCACGATTGCCAGCACGGGTTGAGTGTATTGATGTTGGTCATCGTAGCAAGGCTATCAGCGTTGACTGGTGGCCACAGCTGTTCCCAATTCGTAATCGCGGGCTGGCATGAACTAAAGGTCTGGTTATACGCGGTCAGATTGAAGTTAAACTGCCATTGCATCTCAGTCCGGTATTGCATTGTTGCCTGAGGACCATAGTCCCCAATCCGTGGAAACGGCTGCCTTTCAACAGCAGCTTGGGCTGTCTCGGAGTCAAGGGTGATAGCCACCAGCCGACCAGGGTTATTGTTCGACCATTCCAGCAGGTAGCGGACGGCCTCTTGCAAATTGCGTTTTTTGTATAGGCGGGCATAGGTTGCCGTATCGCTGTTTGGGTTGGCACCGCGAGCTATGCTCAAATAGCATTGTCCGCTGACACACTTGCCAAGCCCATTCGCGGCTGTTCCCGTAAATGCCTGATTGAACTGATCGAACTGGAGATTATCCTGCATGGTATGGTTAAACATGCACCAGAGTGAAGTATGTGCGGCATCGCATGGCTGTTCATTTGGTTCCATCCAGCGTGAACCATTGAAGTGAACGAAGATTGGGCGTGGTGGTTGGGCGTTAGCAGCGGCGTTGAGCATCGCGACGTATTGTGGGCTTGGCGTGTAATGCCACCCATCAATATCAGTGAGGGGTTGACCAGGATAGCGCGGACCAGTAGTTTCGGCCATATAGAACGTGGCGAAGGAGAGTGCCGTCTTGGTGTAGCCATTGCCCTCACCAAGCCCATAGAAGGTCGGTTTATTTCCAGGATGCCATTGACTGGCTTGGAAATATTTTTCGAACACTTTGGGGGCGGTATTGATCTCGGTATTACCACTATTATCGGGTCCAGCATGCATCGCGATCCAAAAGGAGTTTTCGAACGTACTATCGTCAACCATTCCATGGGATATTGAGAAGGAGCGTGCAGCATTGAGCTTGTAGGGCTGCGCCATCCCTGCTATCAAGATCGTCACGGCGATAAAAAGTACGATACGTTGCCTCCAGTGTGACCGGCTCCGATACGCATTCATATAGTTCCTCCTGGATCATCCATTAATGTGAAATGGGTAACTCATCTAACCATTCCGGCAGGGGTTTTACCAGCCACAGCGAAGACACAACAAGGAACACAATAAGGAACACAACAAGGGAGGGGATTGGTTTTCATCCAAGTAGCCCATCCACGTCCATGCGGCGCATTGCGAGCAGTCCATCAAAGCGTATTAAAATACTGATCAACCGCATCATAAGGAGTGCGCATATGGAGACGTTTGGACGATGGCTCAAACACCAAAGGATCAGCCACGATCTCACGCAAGAAGCGCTGGCTGAGCGTATTGGCTGTTCGGTCTCGCTCCTAAAAAAGCTTGAGACGCATCAGCGCCGTCCCTCAAAACAGATCATCACCCGTCTAGCAACCATCTTCAAGGTGGACGCAGCGGTTGTGATCAAATGGCGAACAACCGATCCCACTCCCGAAGTAAACCCTGTTGGTGCGTATCTACCGATACCACTGACTCCCCTCGTAGGTCGTGCCACCGATGTTGCGGCACTCCAGATACTCTTGAGGCAGGACACCGTGCGCTTCCTAACACTGACCGGACCAGGGGGAGTAGGAAAAACACGGCTTAGTCTGGCATTAGGTGCAGCTTGCCAGCTATGGTTCCCTGATGGCGTATGGTATGTACCACTTGCTCCTGTACACGATGCCGACGGCGTGTTGCCAGCCATCATGCACGTGCTGCGACTTCCGACCCCACCCGACCAGACCGTGCTCGAGACGATCCAAAACATGTTGAGACACCGCCACGCGTTACTGATTCTGGATAATTTTGAGCATGTACTCGCTGCTGCCCCGATGATTGCAACACTCCTTGAAAGCACAACCCAGTTAAAAATCGTCACAACGAGCCGGGCCCTATTGCATATCCCTGGGGAACACTGTATGGTCGTGCATCCCTTAAGCCTCGTCGTTGAACCAACGGGTAAGGGGGTTCATGCGGCGCATTCGGCAGCGATGGAGCTTTTTCTTCAACGAGCCATCGCAGTGAATCCCCAGATCGTCATCACTGACGAAGCCTTAGCCGCAATCCGCACCATCTGTGTAGAGCTGGAAGGACTGCCGTTAGCCATCGAGCTTGCTGCCGCTCGCTGTCAGATAGTCACGCCACAGGAGCTTCGTACCGTGTTTCGGAGCCGCCTGATGCTAGCCAAAAGTACCAACTATACACGGCCGCAGCGCCATAGTAGTGTGTGGGATGCGCTCCTATGGAGCTATCAATTACTTGATCCTATGGCCCAATCTATTTTTCGTACGCTGGGTGCCTGCGTTGATGGAGTTCTGCTCCCCACGCTCCAAGCGATGTTCGCGAACGAGGATGAAGCCGCTCCATCGCTGATGGACTATCTTCATCTCCTCGCGAACCACAGCCTCATCAGCCTCGAACCAACGACGACGGGTGTTCTGGCACTAACGATGTTGGAAACGTTGCGAGAGTTTGCTCACCTGCTGCTCGTTCGTCATGGTGAGGAATTGTATGCACGCCGCCGCCATGCTGACCACTATCGGGCATTTCTAGTAGATATTAATATCAGGCTCGAGAAGGCTGATAGTGTCTCGTGGGTCGCTCAATTTGACCATGAGGCCGCAAATATCGATCACGCCTTACACTGGCTAATGACCCACGATCCTGCCGTTGCAGCTGAGTTCGCGAGCCACCTTGCTCCGGTTTGGATGAATCGGGGATCGATCCAGTATGGCACTATTTGGCTAGAACGGTGTATCACCCTACCAAGGCTTGACCCGCTTTTAGAGGCCATGCTTGCGCGTGACTTGGGAGCCTTTTGGATTACGGCGGGTCGTTACGCAGATGCCGAGGCAGTACTCATTCCCGCCTTGGCCATGTTTAAATCTGCGCGTCGAGAGCGGGATCAAGTGCGTATTTATTTTATGCTCGCATATGCTGCCATACAGCAAAATCGCTTTGTCATCGCCGAGCAGTATCTTGCGCGCTGTGAGGATTGGGCCCATAGCAATGCGGAAATAGAACGACTCACGATTATTTTCCATAACCAGGCTCAGATGTTTGAACAGCAGGGGAACTATGAGACCGCTCGCATAAAAGTGCAAGCCATGCTCAACCTTTGTCAAATCCTAAAGTATCCCGCCAATAGCGCCTTGGCTTGGACTCGCCAAGGATTCATCGATCTGGCGCAGGGTAGCGTGGATGCAGCAGAACATGCCTTGTTCCAAGCCCGCAGGATGCTTGAACAGACAATTAGTTTTGATCGTGGTGACCTCGTCGATATGCGTCGGCTGGACGGGTTACTTGCGCTTGCCCATGGCGATCATCGGCGTGCACGGGTAATCCTAGGCCAGACACTCGCCATGGCTGCTGAATTGAACGATATCCCGCGTGTGGTTCAGACGCTTGATGCCTGTTTATGGTATACCTATCGTACGAAAGACCTGCACATCTCCGCAGCCCTGCTTGGGTTGCAACAGCGTTTGCGGAGACACTATGCCATGCCAGCACCACCACCCGTCCAGTCACAACTGGATTCACTTGCAACCTCTCTTACGAATGGGCTGGAGCCGGACGTGCTAGGTCACTGGATGCAACACGGTGCGACATGGGTGATCGCTGATGCCTGTCGGCAGCTTCTGGCGGATTAATCGTATCCATACGGGGTGGAAATGATAAAAAGAGGGGTAAAAAAGTCCTTTGTATCAGAACTTATCATAGCCAAGCACGCTACTCAGGCAAACGAAAACCGTACCATTCCTATGAGAAAATCGATAGGATGACGGAGCCAGCTATCCCAGAGTCATGCTAAAATAGCGGTATACCCAGCGGACTACCGGCGGAGGAACCTCATGACCCAAAACTCAAAAAAACCACAACAGCGGCTGCGGGTGCTCGATCAAAAGGCCGCGCGTCGTGCGGTGACATCCGCAGCTCGTCCCTTGAAACCAGCGCCGAGCACGGGACAGTCGCTTGCCGCCTTTCGTGGCCGCTGGGCGGGGGATGATCAGCATGAGCGGCTGGCAGAAGTGTACCAGCTGCGTGGACTGGCGGGCCTTGATTAATGTTTCTGCTGGATACCAATCATTGCAGCCTGATTCTCCAAGGCCATCCCATCGTGCTCGACCATTTGGCCGCCATTGGGCAAACGCCCGTGATGACGTGTGTGATTGTCCAAGGGGAATTAATTCTCATGGCCGAACGCTCCGCGCGGCGCGCCGAAAATCGCCGCACGGTGGATGCCTTCTTGCGCGAAATCACGATCTTTTCGATTGACCAGATTACCGCCCATACCTATGGCAGCCTCAAGGCCGCCGTCTTGCAGCAGTTTGGCCCGAAAGAGAAAGCCAAACAACGGCATACCGCCCTGCACCAGCTCGGCTTCTCGGAAAACGATCTCTGGATTGCTGCCATTGCCCTCCAATATCAACTCACCCTGGTCTCGATGGATAGCGATTTTCAGCGGATGCAGGCGGTGGTTTCCCTTCCCACGGTGCGCTGGGATCAGCCTTAAGCGGGAACCGACCCGCGATACACCCCACCGATGCCAGCTTCAGCGCAGGCCAAGGCAAACCGAAGCCGGGTGAGGAAGGAGACACAACGATGCGACAAACACTGCTTCAACGCTGCTGGATCGTGCTCTGCACGCTCGCGATGCTTGGCAGCTGTGGCCCCACCATGCATCCATCCGCCACGGGTGGGACTCCTGAGCGCGATGATCGCTTTCGTTTACGCCGCTGACGGATGACATGGCTCGGTCTGGAACATCACGCATGCCCATTGACATGCTCCAACGAACGGTACAGATACCCTATCGTGCACGCTTTCGGGGATCGCTCTTGGCGCTGTTTGGTGCGCCGTTAACCAGTTCCACCGATGCGGAAAACGCCTTTTCCTATGTCTTTTCCGTCCAGAATGATCGCGGAGAGAGCTGGATTATGACGGCCTATGAAGGGCCGACCGGACCAGCATTTGGCGAGTTTATGCCCGCGACGACGGATGAACCGATACGCGGGGCAGAAGCACTCCTCGCCCTGATCGAGTCCACGCCACCCGCCGATTTTGATGCGGTTCTTGAGGCCGATGACTATGACAGCCGTATTTTCTATGGCTGTCGCGCAGGAGATTGTTACTGGCGCGAAGAACCACAATAAATGCTGATGCTGACCCCATCTGCTGCTGAAACGCGTCGCAAGGTCGGTTCGACGATGCGGTATGCTGCCGATGAAGCGGTTGATAGAAAAGGGGGTATCAGGCAGCGAACGCATATCGCCTCCGTCACCAACCGGATACCGCAAGGGCAAATCTATGGTAGAGTACCTAGAGGCATAGGATGATTTGTGCAGGACAGGATACACCGCCATGGCTGCTCGCGATCTCTTTCACACCTTGGTGCGCTCTGCCTTAGAAACCCATGGCTGGACGGTGACCCTTACGTCCTGACCGTTGGCGGGGTCGATTTTGCGATCGATTTGGGAGCCGAACACCTCATGGCCGCCAAGCGCGATGACGTGCAGATTGCGGTCGAAATTAAAAGCTTTCTTGGGCCATCCCTGATTACGGACTTTCATGCCGCCTTAGGCCAATTCTTGAATTACCAGTTGGCGTTGGAACAGACCGATCCCACCCGTCAGTTGTATTTGGCCGTGCCGCTCGATGCCTATCTGACCTTTTTTCAACTCCCCTTTGCCCAAACCGCCCGTGACCTCTACGCGGTGCGGCTCTTGATTTATGACCCTGCACAACCGGAGGTGCTGACATGGACTCCACACCCACCTATCGAATGATTCTCCAAGCGGTATTAACCGACTATCATACCCGCACCAAGGATGCCGACCCCACGCTGGAGCGGCAACTGATTCTTGATCCCGTGCATGATCATTACATGCTGATGGCGGTTGGCTGGCAGGGGCCACGCCGCATTGCCCACTGTCTGATTCACTGCGATCTCAAGGATGGCCAAGTCTGGATTCAAACGGATAGTACCGAACCAGGCATTGCCGAGCAGTTGGTGGACCAGGGCATCCCAAAAAGTGCGATTGTCCTCGCCTTTCTGGCTCCCTACAAACGACCGTATAGCGGCTTTGGCGTGGAACACGCGGCCTAGGGGAGAACCCTGATGGAGAACACCCATGCGATCACCTGATCCTACAACCGGCGAACCCATTCGCCTCTATGGCCATGACCGCTGCCCTGCCGTCCCACCTGTGCGCGGGCTGCTCAATCGCGCGAGCATCCCTTATGTGTATATCAATATTCACCATGACCCCGCTGCAGCAGCGGTCGTACAGCAGATCAACGATGGCAACGAGAGCGTGCCAACGTTAGTATTTCCCGATGCCAGCACCCTGACCGAACCGACGACAACCCAATTGGTCACACGCCTCGCACAGGTTGGCTATGCCGTGCCGTGGCATGCGCAGCTGATCGGCCACAGCTGGAAACTCCTGATTGTGGCCGGGATTCTACTGGCCATCGTGCGGGGGTTGGGGTGGATTTAAGCGATGCGTGGGGCATGCCATTGCGTCACACGGTACGAACGTGCAGCGTTAAAGAGCAGGCTGCTGGAGGAAAAGCCGATGCGCGGGAGCATGGGAACCGCACCATCGGCTTTTGGGGATCAGACACGGTGGTACTGGATTTCGATTGCCCGTGTTTCCGGCCCATCTGGCGCACGATTATAGCAGGTGAGGGTGAGGCGATCGGCGTGTTCTACCACAATGGTTGTCCGCCAGCCCCACGGGAGGCTGCCCTCAACCAGATACGTGCCCTGGACATTGAGCTGGGAATCGCCTGGTATCCCCGTGCTGACCATGATGTTTGTGGTCATATGAAAGCTATCGACCCACACGCCTTCGAAGCGCTGCGTCCATTGGTTATACCCATAGATCGCGGCTCCATGCAACGGGTTGCCCTCAAAGGTGCCATCGTATTCATACAGGACAAAGCGACTCTCCCCGATCTGCCGAAAGGTTCCCTGTATGGGCGATTCATCAACGACCGTTGCGGGATCAAACCATGTCCGAGCAATTCCGTGCCACTGTCCAATGAGATCCGTGAGCAGGCTATCCGGCGAGTGCGTCTGCGCATCCATGATCGACATCCTCCTATGATTACGCGGTGGGGTAGGCAACCGAAACGCTTCGTGCTACGATGCGCGTGATTATAGCACATATATTCTATAAAAGACCGAAGGCTGGATGAGCGGGAGCAGCAACCAACGGTTGCGAGCTATCACGATGCGCGTTCCACCCCGATGGGCCGCGTGATATACAACGATCCATCGGGGCGTTGTGTATCCTATGATGCACGATCCTCGGCAGATGCGCTCTCTGCCACCAAATCATTGGCCAAGGGAATGCGATCATTGGCGATGGCCTGCTGGGCAACATAGCGCCCCGGCGTGGCAAAATTCGACCAGCCGCCCGCATCCCGCAGCGCCTGAATCGGCACCTGTAACTGGGCCAGGCGGGTTGCCCACGAGTGGCGCAAGTCGTGCGGCGAGAGATTGGCAATTCCAATCAGCATCCCCAGCTGCTGAATCCGCTTACTGATGGCGCGTTCCGAGAGGCCAAAGCGGGTAAACACGCCATTCTGGTCAAAGCTGGCGATCAAGGGCTGGGTTGGCTCGGTTGGCACGGGAACACTGGCCTGATAGCGGGCGAGCACCGTGCCCACATCGCCGAGCAAGCGATGGCGCTGCACAATCTTGACTTTGGGGCGGGCAACGGTCAAGAGATCGGTGCGCAGCGAGTCCCAGCGCAGCAACGCCACTTCGCCACAGCGCAAGCCCAAGTCCACCAAGAGGCAGACGAGCAGGGCATCACGGGTGGCAACGGCCTCGGAACGAGTCGTGGGATTGCGCCATGGGGACTGCTTGAGATCGATAATCTGCGGGGTCGTGAGAATGTTGGCCGTGGCCTTTTTAGCAGCAATTCGGGTGGCCTGCTCCGTGGCCACGCGCTGCTGGTCGAGGTTATCGCCTTCACTGCGGCGGAAACTCAGCAATGACATAGTATGCCTATGTCTGTCGTTTGGATGGCACAAAAATGAGCCTTATGCAGCGGTGTCTTGAGGCGCTTCGAGCAGGGAAGGATCAATCGGAAGTTGCTCGCCACCCACAGTCTGTCGGATACGGCGAATGGGGAGGAGGGCAAGGCGCTGGGCAAGGTTCCACCATCCTGCTTGTCGTTCCCAGAAGGTCATTTGGGGCGATTGGTGCGGGGTTGGATATAAGGCCGGATCGGTGATCTGGGTAAAATGATGCTGGTCGGGTTGGTAACGAACCTGATACTGCGCCACAACGAGATCATCATAACTAATCGTCAGATGGTCACGATACAGCCACAGCGTCACCGCGTGATTCGCTAAACCTTCCTCTGCATAGATTCGCCAGCTGCGAAACTGGACATAACCAAATCGATTCAGACGACGTTGGAAGCGCGTGCTATAGAACACAAACCGTAAATCGGCATCGGCAAAGGGGCGGCCCCGAATCCAGCGCAAGACCTCTACCGGGCTTCGATACGCTGCACTCCGCTGGCGATGCGCCCAGTGATCTTGGTAGTTGTAATTGGCAACCCACACCGCATGCGCATCCAGTAATGCCTCCCATGTCGTTGCTGTTTCGAACGAGACATCCGTCATGCGCCGTTGAATATTAAACGTTGTTTCAATGTAATTTTGCCACGGCTGTTTCTTGGCGATCTGGTGCTTGGTGATGCCCAAGGCCCGATAGATGTTCTGGGCTTGGTTCGCCCGAAAAATACTGCCCCCATCGGTGACGATCGCCTCGGGTGCCCCATGGTTGCGAATGGCCGCAAACAAGACGAGCAAATACATGGTCAAATCTTGGCTGCGCGAGACACAACTGGCAATGACGGCGCGACTGTAATTATCGAGGATCGTCAAACAGTAGATATTGCCGCCACCGAGTTGATGCATGTCCAGATAGCGAATATCGATACTCCAAAACTGGTGTGGGCGTATTGCTGCGAATGGCATGGGCTTGGGATCGGCGGCGGGAGGGGGATCAGGCGGTCGTAATTCGGCGTAGAGGGTTTTATTTTTGGCCATAATCAGGCCACACGTCCGGGGACTAATGCGAATGCCTTCCTGTTTGAGCGCCGCCGCCATGCGCCATGCACCAAGCCGATGGTTGTGTTGTAAGGAGCGAATGCGCTGGATGATCGCGACCGTTACTTTCCGAACCCGGTGGCGAGGCCGTCGTGATCGTGGCCGTAATGCCGCTAAATCCTCGCTCGTAAAGCGTTTGAGCAGCAGCGACACGGTTCGCCGTGTCGTTGCATATAGGCGGCAATGGCGTTCACGCCCCACCCATCGAGGTGGAGGCGAATAATGGCCCAGCGTCGCCGCGTCGGAGACAAGGCATGAAAGACGGGAAACCGGCGTTTGGCGGGCGGGGTTGGCGGTGTTTCGCGTAAAACGCGAGCAATGGTGCGTGCTCCAGGCCGATAGTGCAAACATGTCCAACAAATGCGGGCGATCGCATTGGCGGTTAAGGGGGGATGTTCGGCTTTGAGGGCAAGGATCATCGAGCGAACAGCGGGTGGCACGGTGCGGGGCGGGGGTGGATTGGCGGCTTCGGTAAGTCCGGCAAAGCCCTTGGCAGTAAACCGTTGGAGATGGCGATAGATCGTGCGAATGGGTTGTCCCGTCGCGTGGGCACGCTCAGCAGCGGAGTCACCAAACAAGACTACAGGTCGGATGACCTCGTAACTGCGTTGTTCTGGCCAATGAATCCGCATTTCGAGTTGTTCCCACGTCTCGGGAGTTGGTAATGGTCGCCGTTTGCCCATGAAACCTCCCCGGTGCATGGGCATCATAGCAAACCGTTGGGTGGCTGCCTAGACCAACACATGTTCGATGGGTTTGTGCCATCCAAACGACAGATATAGGCATACTATGTCGTTGCTGAGTTTCCTGCGGCGATAGCCGCTCAGCGCCCGAATCCGACTGTAGGTATCGGCGGGAATCACGCCCGCAAGGTGGGCCAATCGGGCATAGGTGCGCACGGTGGCGAGGCGAATATTAATCGTGCCAATCGCATAGCCCTCGGTCAGCATCCAGGTGCGAAACGCGCTGATCAAGCCCGCCGTGATGCCATGCCATGCCGCTGGGTCGTGGGCCAACACCGAGACTTCCTGATCATCGACCGGAATCACCACCCCAACGGTGGTCAAGAAATCCGAGAACCCCTGCAAATCAACCTCATGACGGCGACGGGTTTTGGGGGCGAGCCGACTGCGGTACTCGGTAATCATGACGGACTGGGCCGCCGTATCGGCTTGGATGCCGCGGATGGTTAAGGCCGTGCGATGATCGGTCACGATCGGACGGGCATCGGCATCGGCCGGGGGGAGCAGCGTTGATTCGTCCATACAGACCTCATTGACATAATATTTAGATGCCACCGATCACGGTGATGAGCGGGGCATGCCGCCCATGGGGTAGGTGCTGATCCGGTTGATTGCGCAGCAACTGCGAGGAACATAGCGGATCGGTAGGGAGAGTATAGCAGAGGTTGCTGGGGGTTCCCAAGGGCCAACTTTGGACACAAATCAGTACCTATCATTAAGAGAAATTAATACCCCTTTTCACCCCTTCTACAATAGCATGTGCTAGAATACGCGAGAGAATGACATCGCATGACGAGGAATCTTATGGCCTATGGAAGTATACCATCACAGGCATCTATGGATACCGTTTTTGCACAGACGACCGCCATTGCCTTCTATCCGCATCCATCACACCAAACCCCACATCGCTGGTGTACTGATCGCTCCCAGATCGCCAGCCTGTCTTGGGTAATCCGCATTCATGAACCAGCTGAACCAGGCTTTGCGGTTCTGAGTCTTGGCGACTATGCGCTTGCGTGTCACGCAAACAATACGCTGCTTGCTACGTTCAGCATCGATGCAAGCGGCTCACTCCGCTGCTCACGCTGGAATTCTGACGCATGGCTCTGTGATAGTGTCGGTCTTGATGCGTGGCGAGAAACGCAAGGATGGGAGGCCGAAATGGAAACAGGATGGGTGGTAAGTTCGCAAGGCGCTCTCTTTGATCGCTGGTGGCATTCCGTTCCACCATGCCTGCGTGAGCAACGCCCTCTCGTGGTGAGCTATTCGCAATCGAACAGGCAGCAGATGCAGACACTGCTCAAAACTACGTATCCCCACCCAAGCGCTTATTTTAGCGAATTGTTTTGCTGGTTTGGTGCAGGGACAGGAAACTGGGAAGATTTCCCTCCTTATGAGACCTTGCCGTGCGATCTCTTACTCCTCGAAGATTCAGAGCCATTAATCGCGTATTTGAAAGCACCGATACTCCCCCTGCATAATCTGCGCGGGATTGCTCGATTTTTATGCACTATTCCATTAAGTCAAGCCCAGACGCTGATCCAATTCCTTCCATTTCACCGCGTTCAAGCCCTTGATCAGTACATCTGTCATTGGTTGGGGTCAAGCATGCAACGTCAATTTCGTCTCCGTTTTGGCTCTTTACTCAAGCATAGTGACATGCACCAGTAAATTCTATCTGCATCTATCAGTTGCTTCTATCCATTTTTCTTCTCATAAGAAAGGTGTAATTAATGCTACTATCCAGCAAAATGCTGGAATTTAACCACGTCAACCAACATTTGTGCGGTAAGCCGCAGACTGAACATAAGCATGGGTATCGTTTTCTTGCACATTTGCTGATGAACAACGCTTTCAATGTTCATCACTAGCCCAAGATTCGTGCTACCGAACGCCACGCCATTAAAAATATTAATGCTAGGGCCGTTTTTCGCCGAATGGACATGTGGGGTATTTGCCCTCACCAACGCAGATTCCCCCAGTTTTCTCTACCGAACATAGGTGCTGTCGTGAAAGTTTTCGGTTGTGAGATCGCTCTCTGATACCGAGGTATGGGGCATCGGATAACATAGGCATCATCCATAGCCACAAAACCGTCAGCAACCGCTTGCATCAGAACCATTGCTTTGCTAGGATACACCAACACTCCTGCCAGCCCAAAGGATTGCGCGATGGATGATCTGGATCTGCATCTTGCCTTGGAAGCCCTGCGCACGAACCCTGCCGCCCATGTCTATCACGAGCGGATCACGCGGGGCATGCAGGCAATTGAACAGGGAACCCTCACGCCCTTTGAGCGCGATGCCCTCCACCGCTTGCTTGCGCGGTTTCCCGTATCAACGCCACCAGCCGCCGATCCCGTAGCCGCGTTGATTGCCGCCTTTCAAGACAAGCTGCCGACATACGATCCCGCAGCCGTCGCCACCGCAGTTCAGCATGCCCTCGCCCAGCGACCTGCCACCCTCAACGGCGCTCCGGTTACGATCACGATGGACAGTGATACCCATGCGCACCAGGCGAACTTGGCGATTGGCAATCAAGTCGGCGGCCATCTCGTCCAGGTCACGGTCACGATTCCGATTCCTGATGCCCGCTTTGATGCGCTCTTGGCCACCGCCCTCAGAACCCATGAGCAGGAAAAAACACTGGCGCGGATTCGGCATGCGGCCCAGCAAATCGAGAGTGATCGCCTGCTCAAGCTCCGTCTTGAGGGCTTTGTTGGTCGCGTCACCGAACTGGCGGCGATTCGCGAGCACATTGAAACGATGCGCCCGACGGGTGGCTATGTCTTGATCAAGGCGGCGGCAGGCGAAGGCAAGAGCAGTAGCATTGCCAAGCTGATTCAGGAAGCGGGGATTGCGCAGACACCCCATATAGGCATCAACCTTAGCCGCTCCCAGCAGTTAAGGCCAACAACCGCTGCGCTGTCGATGGCCGTTTTTGACGTTTCTGCACCCGCGCCAACCGCCCAATGATGCTCGCAAGGGTCGTGAGCACCGTCTCCAATTGCTCACGACATCCGCGACTGCTCGCCAGATCAGTCGCATAGGCCATCACGATTTGCGCCGCTTTGAACAGACTGCGTTCCGCCGTATCCCACGCACTTGCCACCAGAATCCACTGCTGGAACACCAGTCCAAGCAATTTCGCATAGATTTCGCACAAAATCCGGGCAGGTTTTTTCGTTCGCCATTCATCTACGTGGCCATGACTCTTCCACAATTTAAACAACAGCTCGATCTGCCAGCGCATTTTCAGTAAGACCATGGCCTCGGTGAGGCCGAGCTTATCTTCCGGCGCGTTCGTGATAACCACCGTCCATGCCGCCAGATCCATGGCAGCGTTGGAGACTGGGCGGCACTTGTCATGCGCCTCGTCTTGTACCCGCTGGCGACGTTGTGCCGCCACGGCATCGGGGACGCGTTGCACCAATAAGCGGGCCGCGAGTCGCTCCTTGCTTCCCACCAGCACCGTCCCTTCCCAGTGATCCGCATCCCCCAACCCCGTCACGACCTCCAGAATTGACTGTTCTTTCTGTCCTGGCAGCCGAATCCGACTGTGACTCTGGACGCGTGACAGCCAATATACCTCGGCGGCAGCAAGCTCACGAAAGATACGGATGTTGTAGAAGCCGAGGTCCGCCAGCCGAAGGCTCCCAGCAGGCAGCGGGGCACGTTGAACCGATAACACCTGATCCGAAGCTCGTCCGTCCGTGAGGTCGATCCCACACAGGGTTCCCGTGAGGAGATCGAGCTGGACACCACATTTCAAGCCTGCCGTCCCGCGTGCCGAAGCATTGCCACAGCCACGATACGTGGTCGCCAGCGCATCAGGCAGGCCGATCGTCGTGCTGTCATGAATACGCACGCTGGTGAACCGTTGGAGGATGGACACCGCCACGGGATCGGCACTGATCGCATACTCCATACTGGCCAGTAACACGTGATGGAGCAGATCGACGGTGGCCAGCGTAAAGCGGCGATCAATCGCTTGCGGTGAGACCGTCGCGCCTACCCGTGCCGCCATCTGAGCCAATTGGCCTAAACTGGCGGTTGGGTTCGCCAACCAGCCATAGACGAGGGTCTGCACCAAGGTGCTCGGCGTGAAGGTCGCTCGATCGGCCCGCTTCACATAGCCGAGGGTTGCCGCGACGGTTTCGGTGGTCGTGGTCAGTACGGTTTGCATCGCGTCACTGACGTGCGGTATGATGGACATGGGCACTCCTTGGACTCATGGTGTAGTGCAATTCCATGATGCCATAGGAGTGCCTTTGAGTGATACTGGCGATAAGGTTGATGCCTATGGGATTGCGCAGACACCCCATCACTTTATTGCGCTGACTACGGGTCGTGAATATCAATTAGGCTTGTTGCGGGCGGTGGTGGCGCAGCTGATTCTCAAGCACAATCTCACCGTTTCGTACTTTCCGGAAGAAAGCTATCCGGCGATGAAGGGGGAATTTGCGCGGATTCTTGACGAGCTTTCTAAACACGGCATCGCGGAAACGATCTACCTGGATGGCCTTGATCAACTTCAGCCGGAGATTGACGGCTCGCGGGATTTATCCTTCCTCCCGCCGCAGCCGCCGCCAGGCATCGTGATCGTGCTTGGTTCGCGACCAGATGAGACGTTGAAACCGCTGGAGATTCTGCATCGGGTGGATTACGACCTGCCGCCACTCAGCGAGCCAGATGCGTTGGCATTGTGGCGATCGGTTCAGCCTGGCATGGCAGATGGCCTATTCCATGACCTCTATACCGCACTGAATGGTAATGCGCTGTTTGTTCATTTAGCGGCGGATACGATGCAGGGTGCATCGGTGTTTGATGCGACCAGTTTGATCCAGCAGATTGAGCAGAATCCAAGTAACCTCTTTGGGATTACCTTGGAACGGATTAAACGCATGCCACAATCCAAGTGGGATGTGGTCTGGAAGCCCATGCTGGCGCTCTTGCTGGTCGCCCAAGAACCATTGCGACTGGATGTGCTGGGCGATCTGCTGGAACACGACCACGACACCATGCAGGATGCCGTATGGGTCTTAGGAGGCTTAGTGAGCCAGGGCATTGATCAACGAGTTGCGTTGCATCACTTGTTGTTTCGTGACTATCTCGCTGTGTCAGTCTTCAATCAGCGTGAGGTCAAGCGCTGGCAGCAACGACTAGCCGACTGGTGTGCGATGGATCGGGATGTGATTTGGACTGATCATGCTGATATGGTTGAACAGTCACGGCGGGTCTATGCACGACATCACTATGTTACCCATCTTGCACTGGCCGAGAACTGGACAGTACTGTGGCAGGTCTTGGATGCGGGCGACTATGGCGAACACAAAACACGCTTCGATCCGAGTACAAGACTGTATGCGTTAGATCTGGATCGCGGGCGGGAGAGTGCCATCAACGCAGGTCAATCAGTTGACGAACATATTCAAAACCTACCACGCTTGTGGAAGTATAGTTTGTTGCGGACGAGTTTAGCGAGTCGCGTTGATCAATGGCCCGATGATCTCTTTGTTGTCCTTGCGATGCTTGGGCGCACGCAGGAAGCATTAGGCCATATTGAGTTATGTTCGAATCCAATGCGACAGATCCAACTTTGGGAAAATATTATTAAATGGTGTGATCCAAAGCAGCAAATGATCGTTATTACGAGGATGATGCAATGTGCAGTTGGCTTCTCAGCTTTTTCTCAAACTTGTGCGTTGGCCACGATTGCTAGAACACTTACCACACTTGGCGATGTTAACGATGCTATAAAAATTCTGAACGAGGCTATTGTCATCACGTCCACCATTGATGAGACAGAGAACCGAGCCAATGCGTTGATCGTTATTATTCAGGCTGCCGCAGCACTCAACCACTCCGAACATAGTGTAAAGATTCTCGATAGCGTCTTCTGTATCGTTTCTTCTGTATATAACTTAAGGAACCATACCAATATCCTTATTGCTCTTGCAGAAACTGCTACAACTCTTGGAGATCTCAGTCGTGCTTTTACTATTATATCCACCATCCATACAGTAGAAAACCGGATTAACGCACTTGCTGTTATTGCCAGGGCTGCCGCATCTCTTAATAATCTCCAGCCTGCTATAAGGATTTTTAATGATATCCTTAGCCTTGCATCCTCTATCTACCCGAAAAGAAATTGTACCAATATCCTTGTCACCATTACTCAAACCGCAGTAACCCTTAACCAACCCGACCGTATCGCAAGTTTTCTCGATAATGCCCTAGTCATCGCCTCCACTACCCAACCTACAAGAGATCGTACTAATATACTTATTGTTATTAGTCATGCTGCTGCCATTCTTGGCCATTCTAACTATACCATTAGTGTTCTTGATAATGCCTTAGCTATTGCATCCACAATCTATCCGACAGGCAACCGTGCTGATGCCCTTAGTACAATTGCCAAAACTACCGCTACTCTTGGGAATATCGATCAGGCCCTCTTTATTACCTCTACGATAGATGCAGTAGCAAACCATGTTGATGCCCTTAGTACAATTGCCAAAACTACCGCTACTCTTGGGAATATCGATCAGGCCCTCTTTATTGCCTCTACAATTAATACACTAGCAAACCGTGCCGATGTTTTGACCAGTATTGCCAAAACTGCAGCCCTCCTTGATGATTTCAACTATGCTACAAAGATTCTCAACGACACCCTCGTCCTTCTCGCTAACGTTGATACTGCATCAAGGCGTGTTAACGCCTTGACTGCGATTGCTCAAACAGTTGCATCACTCGGCCATTTTGACCAAGCCCTCGCCATTGCATCCTCCATTCATACCGCAGGAAGCCGGGACACTGCTTTGGCTGCGATTGCTCAAACAGCTGCATCACTCGGTCATTTTGACCAAGCCCTCGCCATTGCATCCTCCATTCATACCGCAGGAAGCCGGGACACTGCTTTGGCTACGATTGCTCAAACAGCTGCATCACTCGGCCATTTTGACCAAGCCCTCACCATTGCATCCTCCATTCATACCGCAGGAAGCCGGAACACTGCTTTGGCTGCGATTGCTCAAACAGCTGCATCACTCGGCCATTTTGACCAAGCCCTCACCATTGCATCCTCAATTAACGTGGCGGAAAACCGTGCTAATACCTTAGCTACTATTGCTAAGACCGCTGCATCCCAGGGCGATCTCAGCCTTGCGGTCGCCATTGCATCTACTGTCGATGCCACAAGAAGCCGAGCTAAGGCTCTCGCCACTTTTGCCAAGCCTGATGCCTCCCAGGGCGATCACGATCATATCAGAACTCCTGCTATCGATGCGACGAGGAACCGTTCCAATACACTGATCTCCATTGCCCAAACCGCTGCAACACTTGGTCATTTTGACCAGGCTCTTGCCATTATCTCTACGATTAACGAACTCTGGCGGTATAATAAAGCTTTAGTTACAATTGCCCAATCTGCCGCATCACTCAGCTATTTTGACCATGCGATCGCTATTGCCTCATCTATTTATGTAGTAGAGAAACGTACTCATGCTTTAGCCACTATTGCCCAAACCGCTGCATTATTTGGCCATTTTGACCAAGCCCTCACTATTGTTCAATCCATCGATAACAGCCTGGATCGTGCTCATGCTTTAGCCACTATTGCCCAAACTGCTGCAAAACTTGGTCATTTTGACCAAGCCCTCACTATTGTTCAATCCATCGATAGGGGACTATGGAGGCAAATCAACGCACTATCCGAAATTGCCCAAACCGCTGCAAAACTTGGTTATTTTGACCAAGCCCTTACTATTGTATCCTCCATCGATTCAGTAGAACATCGCAACAGTGCCTTCGTTGCAATCGCCCAAACTGCTACATCTCTTGGTGATTTCAACCGTGTTCTGACTATGATCATTCCCACCATTAATAATGAACAGTGGAGACACACTAATGCCTTGGTATCTATTGCCCAAACGGCTGCCTCCCTCGGCTATTTCGACCAAGCCCTCGCCATTGCTTCATTGATTGATGTGAAGAGAAGCAGCGCACATGCATTAGCGACGATTGCGAAAACGGTTGCATCATTCGGTGATTTCGGTCGTTCACTTACCATTACGCAGTCAATTGATAACGATTGGTATCGGGCTGATGCCCTTGCCACAATTGCCCAAACTGTCGCATCATTCGGCCACTTCGACCAAGCACTCACCATTACATACGCTATTGATTCAGTAGAAAATAGAAATATTGCCTTGACCACGATTGCCCAAACGCTAATATCTCTTGGTCATTTCGACCAAGCCCTCCCTATTGTTCAATCCATTGATAAAAGTTCGCATCGTAATGATACCCTCGCCACGATTGCTCAAAGGGCTGCATCCCTCGGCTATTTTGACCAAGCCCTTACTATTGTATCCACCATTGATTCAGTAAGAAATCGCAATGCCGTATTGACGACGATTGCGCAAATAGCTGCATCCCTCGGCTATTTTGACCAAGCCCTCGCCGCTGCCGCTGCCATCAGAGATGATATAGAAAATCATACCAATAACCTCTTGACGATTGCGCAAAGGGCTGCATCCCTCGGCTATTTTGACCAAGCCCTCGCCGCTGCTTCTGCCATCAGAGATGAAGATAAACGTATTAATATTCTTAAAGGTATTTTACAAATCGTCCAACCTGCTAAACTTTTATTACCCATTATTCAAAAAGAATGGTATACCAGCAAAACATCGAATAAGACATGGTTCTGTCTCCCCTTTCTTAATTCCTTATTTAAAAATAATTTGTATTTAGTCGGGCAGATTCTGGAAGGGGAAGAATGGGTCAATGCGCAACTCAAACGACTGGGGTAAAGTGAGGTTGGGGTATTGATTTGCCTATCATATCAGTATCCATAAATACGACGGAAACTACTTAGGGAGCAAAAAAAACACCATCCAGTGTACAACACAATCCATCTCCTCGCGCGTGAATCCCGCGTCAAGAAACCATTTACTCAAATAAACGGCCAAAGGTATAGATCAGTGCCCCATTCGCGAGCAGCAACACCCCGTAGCCCACCAATCCTCGCCACCGTGTCTGCGTCCCGCGCAGAATAATCCAGCCATCCACCCCAATACTCAGACAACTCCAGCCAAAGGCAACAACGACCCGACTCAGCAGGTCATCTGGTGGCCATGACCGCGTATCGTGGTAGAGGGAAATCAGCATCAGGGTACACCAGACCACCCCGACCATCCCAAAGAACCACGCACTGACCTGCACCAGCATCCAGAGCCACCACGGCGGCGGTGTCCATCGTCCCATCGTTCATCGCTCCCACTATCAATCATCATGGCGTGCCTTGCCTAGAGGATAGCTCGTTCCTGCTTATGCCGTCGTGTATCGAACGATACACGACAGGGATACTGGTAGCGGGACATCGTGGCTGTGCGGTAATCCTCATCATCGCACAAAAAACCGTCAGCAATCCATTGCCGTATGACCATTGTTCTGTTAGGATAGCGTAACAGTCTGGACGACGCAAAATAGCATCTATCGCCTTGGCTCTCCCCTCGTTCTTCTTGTGTTGGAGTGCACGATGACGAACCCGCCAGATCCATCACCATCGACCACCTTCTTCAAAAACGCCATCACCACGTTGAGCGGAATCACGGTCTATCTGGTTGCACTGCTGTGGTTAATGGGCCGCAGTTACAGTCGCGGCTATCATGAAACCCTTGCCATTCCTCCGTCAAGCCTCGTGTTTTCGATCTGGGACTATGGCGAGCTGGGCTGGGTTTTGCTCTGGCGGGTGGTTGTCCTGCTCTTGTGCATCCTCTTATTTCAGGCAGGGGTTCCATCCACCAAAAAAATGCCGTGGAAAGCCGCTGCGCTCATGGCCGTTTGTTTATTTGTGATGGCCAAAGGCTTAGGATTTTCGTGGCTCTGGGCCGGTATCTATGGCGTGATCATACCAATCCTTATTGGAGGGCGTGCTGAGTGGGAAACGCTACGCGGTGAACTTCCCGATGCGATCCGGATTCCGCTCATGGAGAGCTTTTTCGCCATGGCCTTGGGAATCTTTCTCTTGGAAGGTGGTCGCGTGATGGCCTTGGAACATGGCCAGCGGGCGGCAGTGAACACCTTCAAGGATGACCCGATCATGACCACCGATCTGGTCTTGACCCAGCCTTTGCTTGGATTGCCTATGGGATCATCGGCGCTCACCACGACGGATGTCTATACCTATACCAAACTCCTGGTTGTAACGACCAATACCGATCAGCTGTTTGTCACCAGCGCGTTAACCACCGCCTGTTTGCCTACCATGGTGCATGTGATTCAGGCCGACACGATTCAGCAACAGACCTATACGACCCATCCTAAAGGTTCAATGCCCTGTGGTACGACCATCCATACACCACCCTTGAGCAGCACCACAACCATTCCCTTCACGCCAACCCCGTAATCGTGATGCGCTCGATAGCGAGGAGGACGACCATGCCAACGACGATCACCCTCATCATTGATATGCCAATGCTTCATGAGGATCTTGGGCGAACGCTGATGCGGTCTGCGCCCACATCACTCTCCATTCGTCCGATACCAACAGGACGGCGGGGTGGCGCATTCTATACGATTGTCGCACTTGATGAAACGATCCCATTGGTCATGATCCTTGGCGCAACACTCCTTCCATACCTGAGGAATCACCTGCATACCTGGAATACCACCCATCCGGCCAATCCGATTGCCGCAACCATCGACGTAGTTGCTGAACCGGAAACCGTCCTCCAATCTCATGGCCTGACGGCATTACCAACATCAATGGATGGACTGTTGGCAAGCCTCGCCGCAACCGCGCCCGATCAGCAGATCGCATACCGGATTCGGCTCCATCCTACTAACGATCAGCCAGCATCCTAGGATTACGCCCATGATTCTACCTCCACGAAGTCCACTCCCCGGTCTACGCCATGCGATTGTGATTGGCGCAAATGGATCAATCGCATCGGGGCTTGCGCCGTTAATCGCCCCCGAAGCCCATGATGCGCCACGTATGGCAGCCGTCCTTGCCAGCCCTGCCTGTGGTTTCCACGTGCAACCGTTTCTTGGTGACCAGGCGTTGATGCAGCCGATTCGTGATGCCATCGAAACACAGATGCGGGCTGGTACGATTGGTGATTCACTCATCATTTATTTCAGCGGCCATGGAACGATAACCCAAACGGCTGAGGGTCCTGATGTCGTGTTGGTCACAACGGATACAACGCTTGAAACTATTCAGGATGATCCGCTCATCTGCCTCCGCGTCGGGTGGTTGAAAACAGTCCTGCGCGGGAATACGCAGATGTACCCAATTGGACATGTGGTGGTGATTCTTGACTGCTGTTCCAGCGGGATAATTGACCAACTTGGCAATCAGCCCCAGATGGGAGATATGCCAGCCTTCCGCCGCATGCTGGTATCAACCTATACCAGCCATCCAGCCTATGAATGGAATCGAACCAGCCTCTATACCTACCATTTGCTCAACGCCTTGGAAGGGCAGGCCGTGGATAGTTTTGGTGCGGTCACGATGGAGCGAGTCCATCAGTACTGTAGCGAAAAACTTGCCGGAACAGAGCAGCGCTGTGGGCTTGGTGGATGGGATTACACGGGACGCTGGCAGTTTGCGTGGTATGACCTGCAACATCCGAAACTCATCCATGCCGCACACCATGTTGAAAGTGATCGCCTGCTCAATTTGCGCCTTGAGGGCTTTGTCGGTCGGGTCACCGAACTGGCGGATATCCACGAGCACATTGCAGCCATACGCCCAACGGGGGGCTATGTCGTGATTAAGGCGCTGGCCGGAGAAGGAAAAAGTAGCATTATCGCCAAGCTCATTCAGGATGCGGGGATTGCGCAGACACCCCATCACTTCATTGCCCTGACCACGGGCCGCACGTACCAATTGGAGTTGTTACATACGGTCGTGGCGCAATTGATTCTCAAACACAATCTCTCAAGAGCATTCGGTCTTGGAGATCATGTCCAGTTATTAAAAGGGGAGTTTTTTCGCCTGCTTGACTATCTCTCAAAACAAGGAATCGAGGAAACGATCTATCTTGATGGCCTCGATCAACTCCAGCCTGACATTGATGGTTCGCGCGACTTGTCGTTTCTGCCGCCGCAGCCACCACCAGGCATCGTGATCGTGCTTGGATCGCGGCCCGATGAGACGTTGATACCATTTAAAGAGAAGGGGCTGTATTGTATTGAGTATGATCTGCGACCACTTGGTAAGTCGGATGCGTTGGCCTTGTGGCGATCAGTCCAGCCTGGCGTAGCAGATGACCTCTTCCATGACCTGTATGATGCCTTGAAGGGGAATGCGTTGTTCGTCCGCCTGGCAGCGGATACGATGCGCGATCAATCCATGGCTGATACGGCCAGTCTGATTAAACAGATTAAGCGTAATCCCAATGATCTCTTTGGGATTACGCTTGGGCGGATTAAAGGTCGATCCTTGGCCGACTGGCGGGCAATATGGAAACCTATGCTTGCGTTTTTACTGGTCGCGCAAGAACCACTTCATCTGGATGTGCTTGGCGATCTCCTGGGACATGACCACGACACCATGCAGGATGCGACATTGGTCTTGGGCGGGTTGGTCAGCCAGGGGATTGATCAACGGGTTGCATTGCATCACCTGCTGTTTCGTGACTATTTGGCAGCATCGGTGTTCAATGACCGCGAGGTGAAACGCTGGCAGCAACGGCTGGCTGATTGGTGTGCCGTTGATCTGAATACGATTTGGGCTGATGATCGTGATCCCATTGAGCAGGCACGGCGGGTCTATGCGCGACACCACTATGTAACGCATCTTTCATTGGCGGAAAACTGGCCAGCACTCTGGCAGGTCTTAGATTCGGACGATTATGGCGAACAGAAAACCCGATTTGATCCGAGTACGCGGCTGTATGCGCTGGATTTGGATCGGGGACGTGAGAGTGCCATCAACGCGGGGAAATCCATCGACGAGCATATCCAGAATTTACCACGATTGTGGAAGTATAGCCTGTTACGGACAAGTTTAACCAGCCGCGTTGATCAGTGGCCAGATGAGGCGTTTGAGGTTTTGGCGATGCTTGGCCGCACGCACGAGGCATTGGAACGAATTGAGTTGATTTCTGATGTAATGCGACAGATCAGGCTCTGGGGGAAGGTGATTCAATGGTGTGATGAACAGCAACAAATAATCACACTGCGAATGAGGCAATGTTTAAGGGTCATTGGGGGGAATCACGCCGCGCTTATTGAGATTATCAGAATTATCGCTACTATTGGAGATATCGGCCAAGCATTAACTATTGCCCATACGGTTCAAGATAATCAACAACAGGCCGAAGCCTATACTACCATCGCGAGCATTATTAATACTACTGAGGATTCTATTCCTCTCCTTGAGCAAGCAACCTTTCTTGGACAAGCTATCCATAATCCTTTATTGCGTGCTCATACCCTTGCTACCGTTATAAACGCTTTCGCTACCGTAAATGCAATCGATCATGCTCTAGCACTTGCCTATTCTATCGATATCGATCGGATACGAACTAAAGTATTGGCGGGTATTGCCCAAACCGTTGCTGCTCGTGGTGATCAAAATAGTGCCGAACTTTTGATAGGACAAGCTATTAACATTAGTGATACGCTAAAGAAAGATAGCTCTCGATCTACCGTTCTCATAGCTATCGCCAAAGCAATTGTGGCTACTGGCAACGTTGACTATGCGCTTACGATTATCAATAATATTGATACGAATGGGAGCCAAGAATTAGCACGAGAACATATCGCGCTAACAGCTTCCGAGTATGAATTTTTTGATCACGCCATTCGTCTTACAGAATCTATCAGCGATAATTGGAGACGGAATAAAACCTTTAGTAGTATTGCCCTAATTGCCGCAAAAAAAGGATTTTTTGATCAGGCTATCGCCATCACACAATATACTAGTTCTTATAAACAGGTAGAAACCCTCGCATATATTGCAGAAGCAGCAGCCAGATTAAATAATTATGACTATGCTAAAACGCTATCAGAAAAGGTTTTTTCAGTCGTGCAAACCATGAGTGATGAGAAACACCGTGCTGAAGCCCTGATTATCCTTGCCCGAACCGCCGCTATCTTGAAGGATCACAACCGTGCCATAATGATCTTAAAACAGACTCTATTGAATAAATATAATCAGGATGATCGGTATCGTGATGAGTCCTTGCGTGCCATAGCGGATGTTTACATAACAGTAAATGACCTTAATCAGGCCATAACAATAGCCCAGACTCTTACACGTAATGTTGATCGAGACTCGCTATTGAGTGTTATTGCGAAAGCATTCGCGCTAGATGGGAATATCAATCAGGCACACATCATTGCTGGGTCGATAAAGAGTGTTTGGAGCCGATCACATACCGTCGCCTCAATTGCCAAGGCTACAGCTATGATGGGAAATATTGAAGATGCTGTTACTCAGGCGCAATCCATCCAAGAAGTTGATGCACAAGTAACCGCTTTAAGCGCTATCTCCCAAATATTAAGTAGTAAAGGTAACCAACAGAAGGCAAGATCCTTACGAAAACAAGCGATACAAACCAGTCGATTAATTACCGAATCAGATAGTCACGATAAGGCTATCATGGCTATCGCCCAACTTTACGCTGTCTCGCATTATTTCGATCATGCCATCTCCATTATCAAGGGCATCAATAATATTTGGACGTGTACAGAGACCTTAATTTCCATCGCCCAAATCGCTCTCACATCAGATAAAGTTCAGGAAGCTCTGCTTATTTTCAATCAGGCATGCCTGATTGTTAAATCGAGAACAAGTGATATCGTCCTAGCCGAAGTATTAAGTGTGATTGGGCAGGCAACTGCTAGGGCGGGGTTTATTGAACAGGCTATTCTCATAACTCAAGACATAGAGGATCACGGCAAAAAATCCAAAACCCTTAGTATTATTGCCCAAGCAATGGCTGCTGCGGGAGATTATAAACAAGCGCAAAGCCTTGTAAAAGAGGCCATCTCACTGACGCTCTTCATAACGGAACTTGATGATCGTCTTGAGGCGCTAGTTGCTATTATCGTGACACTTGCAGTATCTGGTGATCTCGGCACAGCCATTCATCTAGCACAATTGATTCCTGATCTTTGGAATCGGACAAAGGCACTTACCTCTATCCTAGAAGCACATTCATATAACAATGAGGTTGCGATCGATGTTATTCAATGGGAATGGTTAATGGGTGTCACAAACAGCGATATGTGGAATCTCTTATTATTAAGTACTCCATTGTTGAAAACGAATCTCTGTATGGGGATAGTCTTGCTTGAAGGAGAACAATGGGTACAAGAACAGTTAATCCGTATCGCTAGATAGGTACAAGGAATATGTTTCATGGCATCCAAAAGCTATCTGGTAATTTTTTTACGCTGTCCAACATAATCTTCATACAATGGAACGAGCCATACACGAAATAGCGCGATAGAATGCTCTTCTTTGTCGCATCTCTCCTGCATAACAATCATTGAACGAAGCGCTCCCGCGCAGGGAGCTAATCGACCTCATCACGAATGCCTCTTGCAGCACCACACCTGATGTGTCACTATTCCTCCTATGGATATCGTTGTTACCCCATACCATAGGAGGATGCCCTATGACGACCCCATTACGGCAACGAATGATCGACGATATGCAAATCCGCGGTCTGTCTGCGCAAACCCAAAGTGCCTATGTCCAAGCGGTTCGTCAGCTTGCACAGTATTTTAACACCCCCCCTGATCGCCTCAGTGACGACCAACTCCGCCGCTACTTCCTTTATTTACGAACAGAAAAGCAGGTCTCGGCGAGCACGATCACCGTGACACTCTGCGCCATTCGTTTTCTTTATCAGCACACCCTCCAGCGATCATGGCCCCTGCTTGATGCTCTTCGTCCGCCCAAGGCCCAACCACTCCCGGTGGTTTTGAGCCGTGATGAAGTCCGCGCCATTCTCCATCAGGTTCGGACTCCACGTCATCGGGTCTGCCTCAGTATCATTTATGCCTGTGGCCTTCGGCTGATGGAAGGCGTGCGCTTGCAGGTTTGTAACATTGATAGTGCTCGCTTGATGCTTCATATTCAGCATGGCAAAGGCAATAAAGACCGCTATATCCCCTTACCACCCCCAGCACTCGCTATGCTGCGGGCACATTGGCGAAGTCATCAGCATCCCCGCTGGCTCTTTCCGTCGCATTGGGTGGATAAGGCGCTTCCCATCGCCGCCCGATCCGTTTCCATGAGTCGTGACGGCGTACAGCGTGCTTTCTTGCTTGCCTGTCAAGCAAGCGGGATGCGCAAGCATGCAACCGTCCATACGCTCCGCCATTCATGGGCGACCCATTTGCTCGAAGCGGGGGTTAATCTCCGCATCATCCAAGGGTGGTTAGGGCATACATCCCCAACGACGACGGCCCACTACACCCATCTCACCCAGCATGCAGAATCGTCCGCTGCTATCACCAGTCAGCGCTTGTTTGAGGAACTGCAATGATTTCCCTCAACGCCATTATCCAGCGTTTTGGTGCATCGTATCGGACTCACTGCCATGGGCGACTCTCGGTGCAACAACGACGGGTCATCAGCGCGATCGCAGCCTGTCGGACAGAGACCCTTGGTGGTCAGGTCTTCACCTGTCCTACCTGTCAGACGACTCGCTATAGCTACCATTCGTGTCGTAATCGCCATTGTCCGACCTGTCAACAGGATGCTGGAGCCGCATGGTTGGCCGACCAACAAGCGCTGCTGCTGCCCGTTCCCTATTTCTTAGTCACGTTTACGGTGCCTGCCGAACTGCGACCAATCGCTCTTACCAATCAAGCGCTGCTGTATGCGGCCATGTTTCGGGCATCGGCTGCCGCACTCCAACAACTTGCCGCCGATCCGCGCCACTTGGGTGGCCAATTGGGGATGCTCGGCATCTTCCAGACCTGGACGCGCGATTTGCGCTACCATCCGCACATTCATTATTTGATCCCCGGCGTTGGACGAACCACTGACGAACGGATTGTCTTTCCTCCTGCTCCAGATTTTTTGCTTCCTGTTCGCCCCTTAGCCATGATCTTCCGCGCCAAACTTCGCGCCGCGCTACGCCAAACAGCGATCGCTGCGACCATTCCCTCGACGGCGTGGGAGCATGACTGGGTGATTGATTGCCGTCCCGTGGGCACCGGTGAAACAGCGCTCAAATATCTCGCTCCGTATATTTTCCGCGTGGCGATGAGTAATAATCGCATCGTCAGCGCTGATGAGACACAGGTCACCTTTCGCTATCGGCACAGCGCGAGTGGCGAAAACCGAACGAGCACACTCCCAGTGGAGACCTTCCTTGATCGTTTTGTTGCCCATATTTTGCCAAAAGGGTTTGTCAAAGTGCGCTATTATGGTTTTTTTCGGACAGGAGTCCGCGCGAGCCTGCGACGCATTCGGGCACAATTGATGCTCTTCCGCAGCCACGATCTGCTGGATCGGGCGATTCCGCAACCAAAACTGTCGGCTCAGACCCACCAGCTGAGCACATGCCCGGCCTGTGGATCACTGATGCACGGTCGGCAAATCGTCTCCAGTCGCACACGTGCCCCGCCCCATGGGATGCATCATCCTCGTTCTGCGTGATTAAGACAGCATGAATGAGCATGCTGGCGGGGATCTGTTGGTCATAGGCATCAGATAATGAGCGATTAAGGCCATGGATTCCCGATCAGACGCTTGGACGGCAACGACGCATGGCGCAACAGTGTGTTGCCGCAGTGGATCGTCTTCCATACCTGCGATAAGCAACAGCTAGACGACTCTTAGACCGAGAAGAAGTCCCCTACCAAACCCCAAATACGATGCTATCGGCTTCGTTCAAAGTGGCTTATGTGGCGGCCTTTGTGCAATGACCCGTGTTCATGGGAATGGCCAGCGTGGCGTGATCGTGCATGGTGTACGGCAGCGCCACATGAAGCCTTAATACGTTATACGTTATGTTGGAGAAATTTTTACTCCCGCTTTATACTGTTTTATCGTTCTTAAACGCCCTCGTTGGGCACATGTGGCGGAGATTGAGACGATTTAAGGCCGTTTTTCCACCGTTATGTAGGACACCGTAAATTATTCGTCACTTAGCTTTTGGATGCCATGTATATGACTTACAGCGATGAGTTTATATTTTTCATAATCATCTAATTGATTGCCCGTTGTTTTTATGGAATGGGGTTCTGACGATGGTGGGATGCCTCTCTAGGCGTAACACCATGGGCAAGATCGATTGATAGTCTTTATCCAATGCGCATATGGGCTTTACATCACTAGTTCCTTCCTCTACAATTTATCTGCAATTTCCTCACACCTGAAGGAAGGTTTTATGTATGCCTGATACTACCATCGGTTCGGTCAATACCAATTATTCAATGATTGATGGCCCCGTTGTTGGCATTAATTTAGGCACGATTATCTATGGACGGGCACCAGAGGAAGGTGAGCGGCAGAGCTTAGTCCGATATTTGGAACAACTTTCCAACAGCCATCGCAAAATCCGAGTCATTGGACTTGGTCCTTCGCGCCTTGAATCGGGCATTGATCTTGCATCCGTCTATATTATGCTGGCGGTGCAAAAACGGTATCGCATTGTTCGCAAACTGACTTCGTTTGAAATTATTGACTATCAACGTCAAAAGCTCAGGATTCCCCATGAGTTGAAGCCTGATCGCTGTTTACCCGATCAGGCGATTATCAAGATTGGGAAACATCAACGATATGGTTGGTTGATGTTCCGCGCGGAATTAGCGACTGAAACCATTGCGCAGTATCAGTATCTCATCCTCTGCGGTGCGCCTGGGAGTGGAAAATCTACATTTGCTAAACACTTGGTCTGGGCATTGGCGCAGCGGGGACTTGATCAGATCAATCATCAAACACACCTCCGTGGTTGGACTGATAAACGGCAGCTTCTCCCTATCTTTATGCCACTACGGCAGCTGGCAGGAGCTTTAGCGGGCAATGATCTGGGTTTGCATGCTGAACCAAAAATTGGGTTATTGCTCGATGCACTCTGTGACTATTTACAGACACACTATGGGTTAGATGAACCACGTACCCTGTTAACGGCTGGTTTGAACCAGCGTCACAAGGTCTTGTTTGTGTTTGATGGACTTGATGAAGTTCCGGTTGAAGCCAATGAGCATAGCCTTGATCGCGCGTCGTTGCTGCGGTTCTTGCGGATTTTTGCCGATCATCAGCCGAACGCTCGTATGCTTATTACCTGTCGTTCACGGGCGTGGACATCGGAATATCGCATGATCACCCAATGGCCGATGCACGAGTTAGCTCACTTGACTGGGGGGCAAATTACTCATTTTGTTCATTATTGGTTTCCGCAGTTGGTATTAAGTGGGGTTATTGGTCATGACGAAGCACAGCGGTATAGTACCGAACTTTTGAAAGCCTTACAGCACCCCAAACGCCAAAAATTACGGCTGATGGCAGAAAATCCCTTGTTACTAAGTATGATGATTTTTGTACTGGCCGAAAATGGTGTCTTGCCCCGCGACCGTCATAGTCTCTACGAGCAGGTGCTCGGTCAATTGTTGGGGCAATGGGATGCGAAACGTGAAGGGGACAACTTAGGACAAGCCATCGGCGATGAACGAATTACCAGCCAAGAGCTCCGTAATCGGGTGCTTGATCGGCTGTGCTATCACGCACATATGCAGGCCTTGTCGGTTGATGGGCGTGGACGAATTCATGGCCGTGAGCTGCGCCTTGAGTTAATGGATTATTTTAATCGGGTCAAAGTTGCCGATCCCTATCGGGCAGCGGAGCGCTGTATTGCCTATATCGATCAGCGTAGTGGTCTATTACATCCGGAAGATGCAGGTATGGTGTATGCCTTTGCGCACCTGACCTTGCAAGAACATAGTGCAGGCCGCCATTTGTTGTTTTATGAATCAATTGGACAAATTTTAGCCTTACGGCATGATGATCGGTGGCGTGAGCCGATCTTTTTAGGTGTAGGGTGCTTGACGAGTGAAAGTTTAGGATCAAGCAAGATCAGCGAACTGTTAACCGCATTAATCGATCGCTATGACTATGGAAGTGATACCTGCAAACCGTCTCATGTATGGTATCGCGACGTAGTGCTGGCTGCTGAATTGGGATTTGATCGTGATTGGGGGTTATTGAGCGGTACAGGGATTGATGTTCGCCGTATTAAACGCGAAATACGGCTCGGCGTAGTGCAAATGCTTCATGATCGTCAGCATGCGCAATCCGCTCTTGAGTATTTCTATGGGGCAGCCATGAAACCGACACCGCTCTTAGTCAAGGAACGCCAACACGCTGCCGAATTGTTGGCAGGGCTGGGAGACCCACGCTATCCTATCGATGGAACGCAATGGCAGCAGGAGACAACACACCTATCACAACAGTTCGGACGCGAGGGGACCCATTACTGGCGCTATATGCCTGCGGGTCAGTACCAGCGTGGTGACGCAGGAACAGACATAGCCGAGACCATAGAAAAACATCTGGGTGATTTTGATCCTGCTGGGATGAATCACCGTGGTCAGGGTGATACTCAGATCGGGGATGTAGGGGTTGTCCCTCATCCATATTGGATTGGACAATTTATGGTGACGGTGGAGCAATACCAGGCCTTTATCCAAGCAGGAGGGTATCACACTGATCGATGGTGGTCGACGCATGGCAAGGCATGGAAAACAATGATTGCATGTAGCGAGCCTTGGTGGTGGGAACAACAAACGCTCCAGCAATATATCAACCAACCCATCTATGGAGTAAGTTGGTATGAAGCCGTGGCATATTGTAACTGGCTGAATCACTACCTCCAGCCAATGCTACCAGTAGGCTATCGCGTCTGTGTACCAAGTGAGACGGAATGGATGAGCGCGGCCTATAATGATGAACATGGGCAATTTCATAACTACTCATGGGGAAATCAGCCCTTAACTCCTGAGCATGCAGTCTATGATTGGGTTGAGGAACGGCGGCCAGCCCCAGTCGGCTTAAGTAGGATGGGTGATGCACCATGTGGTGCTGCGGACATGACAGGCAATCTGTGGGAATGGACAGCGACACTGGATGGAAAGCAGGACGAGCACATTGATGAATCTGCGGTGAATGATGCCTGTTTGATCACACTACGCGGTGGATCTTGTTATGATAATGTTACAACGATTCTTTTTGCTGCGAATGATACATCGCTCCCGATAAATGTTAGTTACAATCGTGGATTTCGGTGTGTGATTGCCCGGCGTTGAAGGCGATGCCATTCTTCATCGGATTCGATATCATTTTGCGCACTTTTTGACAAACTAATGATCGGAAGTCTCCTGCTAGGAGAGGAACGGAGGCAGCGGTAATCAATGATGCTGGGATGAGCATGCCTGCCTACCCCCGCTACACGGACGGCGCTCAACCTAGACCCGAAGAAGATAGCGGCGGAGCCTACGCCTATGCGCAAAAACTGGCGCGATCACGGCGGGCCAAAGCGGCGGCCAAGCAACGCCGGAGGAACGAGCAAGGCGACGAAAAAGCCCTCGACGCGCGTGCGGACCTGCAGCCAAGCCGCCGTTCTACATATGCGCGTGATTGGACGAGGAATCAATTCGAGGGTTGATTCGGCGTTGGCTATGAGTTGTGAGCATACAAACCCAGCGCAAGCCGATGGAGCGGATGACGGTCGTGCGTGATGGAAGGATTGTTATAGTATGAATGACGGAACGGGAGGAGCATCAATGCGTGATCGGATACCGTTTTTGGCGACGTTCAGGCGCACCTATGGACGGTCACTGAACGTCAGTCTTTTCACGATCATCATCAGTGGGTGTATCCTGTATGGACATCCGTCGCTGGATAGCTATCAAGCGCGTATGCTCTGGGGACTCTCGAGTGCGATTGGGGTAACGGTCGTTGTCTGTTTCACGATCGCGCATCGGCTCCTCCGCGCGGTCAAAACACGCCTCGTTCATAGTCGGATACCATTTGTGGCGGCGTTCATGCGCACCTATGGACGGTCACTGAACATCAGTCTGTTCAGTATCATCAGCTGTGGGAGTATCCTGTATGTCAATCCTGGGCTGGATAGGGAGCACGCGACGATCCTGTGGGGGATGTTTATTGTTGGTGGTTTAACGGTCGTTGTCTTGTTTTATGTCGGGTATCGGATACTTGCCTATGGTATACAACGACTCGTTAAGAAAAAGAAGGGCATTGATTTTATTAATGGGTTAGATAAAGGAGACCTCTTTAGACTGTTCGATTTCATGGAATATGAGCGAGATGTTTCGCATGTCAGATTTCGGAATGCGACGATATTCCAAACATTATGTGATTTAACGATCATCGCAAAAAAAGAAATACGCGTGGGAAATGCGCGTTCATCGGGGTATTTCGTGACTGATTGGGCCAAAGCGCGTATCCTCAAGCAGGTACAGCGGGTGTTTGTTGATAAAAAAACGAACCGTTGACGCGATAGCGGGATACCAGCGATCGTGGTATGCCAGCGCATAATTGATTGGACGAGGAATCAACGGAGAAACGGAGATGGATGATGACGTGGTATGACGATCTCTCCCCCTGCACCTATTTCGATCTTGACCAGCCGCATGGCGAGAAACTCCTCGCGGTCGGCTGGCTGGAGCGTGGCCACCCCTATCCGCAAGGCAGCATTGCTCGTGCCGTCCAGACCAAACTCGTCTCGCTCTGTGAAAACCCGTGGGAACCGCTGACGTTTCTCGGTTGGCACACGTGTGATCGTTGTCTACCGACAGAGCGGCGTGACGCAGTGCAGGCTGGTGAGATGACCGTTCCGATGGGCAACGAAAATCTTTTTATCCCCGGCCATGGCCTGCTCTATGTGGCACCGTCACTCATCGTGCACTTCATTGCCGTCCATGGCTATCAGCCGCCACCCGCCTTCTGCGCAGCTGTGCTGGCGTGTCCGCCCATGGGATCGGAGGACTATCTCCAAGCGATCAGCAGCAATGGCCCGGCGACGTTCGCCAAGTGGGTTCGCGAGACTCCGAGAAAAATCCAATAGTGGCTGAATGATGCGTGCAGGAAAAAGATGGGGTATGCAACGCGCTGGTGCACCGGAGTGCATGAGGATGCCGATCAGCCGTACTTGGAGCGGGAGCCGTCAGCTGCGGAGACCACTGCCCGCGAGTTTTTAGCGCCCGTGCAGGCGAGCGCATGAACCCAGCTGGCCCCGAAAATATGCAGCGAACGGGCGTGCTGAATACTATCGAGCGAGGATGCGGGTCGATTGCTTGAAATCGTGTCTTAAGTCGTGCACGACATGGGAATGATTTTTACGAGCGAAAGAAAAAGCCCATGACGAGCGCATGGTGGCCAGCGGTGGTTCTGCCAGGCGATAAGTGCATCGACGATTGACGGCGTTGTGCAGTGATGCGTTCTACGCGAGTGCATAATTAATTGGGTGAGGAATCAATCCTTGCTGATTGTTCGAATGATGGACGGTCATGATTTGCTGGCCGAGTGGTTAACCTCGGCTGCGGGATCGGAACCGGCATTTATGCGCGCAAGGGCCTCTTTTTTTAAGGCATCCACCCGCTCCAAGAGTGCCGCCGCAATAACGGGTCGTCCGTCGGACTCATAGGTTACCGCAAGGTTCCCCATCGTGTTAATCGTCTGGATATGGTGCTCGCCCAAAAGATGGGTGCGGATGGCGAGCGCCCGTTCAAAGCAGGGGATCGCTTCCGCATACAAGCCTTGCCGTCCCAACGCTGCGGCACGATTGATCAAAGCCATAGCGGTATCATAATGCATGGGACCATCCAGCCGTTCACAGAGCATGAGTGCATGGGTATATAACGCTTGGGCGATGACATAATTGCCAAGCATTTGATGGGTAAATCCTAAGGCGGTGATCGACCGTTTGATTGCGTGGTGGTTGCCGCCATCGATGTGACTTTGGGCCTTGATTAATCGCTCATAAATGGGTTGGGCTGCCGCAAAGTTTGGTTGCCGCTCGAGAATTTTCCCCAACCGAATCAGGACGGAAATGATCAACGCATCATCGCGTGTATGCGATTGGTCATGGATCTGCAACAAGATCGTATAAAAGGAGTGGGCCTCGTGCTCATGATTGCTCTTTTCGGCGGCCATGCCGAGGTGATCAAGAAAGCCTAGAATATCCGTGTGCGTTGGTTCCGACGAACCATCGTGGTAGGGCGTGTGCGGATCGATCGGTAAGGCCGCAACCATGGCGGTCATGGCGGTGGCATCGATATCGGGGAGTATGGTGGCGAGATGGGTGATCAGGGTTGCATAGGTGATCAATGGCAGTGCTCCCTTCATCCGTCGTGGCGTGTTGCAACGTGTGGGTCGGGTTGTTGCTCTACGGCTAGTGGAAGCTGACCCCTAACCACGCTGCGCAACCATAGCACGATGTGCCGCACTGTGAATCTCCCCCATGCAGGTGATTTTTTAGCCCTGCATGCCAGAAATCGGGATGCAATGTATCTATTAATAACAAACCCCTAGCGTAAGCGCTCTGTGAGGAGTCCCCGATGGAATTGCCAGCCCTCATTGCCGTTCTGGTCGATGCGATTCTTGCCCAATGCCCGCAGTATGATCGGGCGAGCGTTACTGTGGCGCTCGAATCGGTCTTTGCAGGCCATCCCACGCTGCTTGGTGGCAATTCGATCTCCATGCTGTTGGGCCAGAACAATGATTTTACCAATGCCACAATCACGATTGGCGATGTGCATGCTGGCAATCAGGTGCATGTGACGGTACAACTCCCGCAGCCGATTGACCCCCTGCCCGCTGCGCTTGCCGCCCTTGCCTCGATTCCCTTGAAGGATGTGCCCGCGCCCCGTTCCGATCTCCCCCAAGCCTCACGGCTGCCGTTTGAAGCCAGTCCCCATTTTGTTGGGCGCGAGACGGAATTAAAAGCGCTCGCGCAGGCGATTGGCACGGCGCAGCCAGCGGTGGTGATGCCAGCGGTGGCCACGGGGCTTGGCGGGATCGGCAAAACGAGCCTGGTGACGGAGTTTGCCTATCGCTATGGCGTGTATTTTCATGGTGGGGTATTTTGGTTGAACTGTGCCGATCCTGATCAGGTGGCCAGTCAGATTGCGGCCTGTGCGGTTGGCTTGAAGCTTGATACCACGGGCTTGTCGCTTGATGAGCAGGTGCAACGGGTTTTGAATGCCTGGCAATCCTCGATGCCGCGCTTGCTGATTTTCGACAACTGTGAAGATCCAGCCATTCTTGAGCGATGGAAGCCCACGGTCGGCGGCTGTCGGGTGCTGGTGACGGCACGGTCGGATCAGTGGCCAACGTTGACGCAGATTCGCTTAGGGTTGCTCTCTTCTGGCGAAAGTCGGGATCTCTTGCAGCGCCTCTGTGCGCGGTTGAGCGATGCCGAGGCTGATGCGATTGCTGAGGATTTGGGGCATTTGCCGTTGGCCTTGCATTTGGCGGGGAGTTATCTGGCGACCTATCCCCATCATACGGTCGAACACTACCGCACGGATTTGACGATTGCCCACCGGTCACTCAAGGGCCGTGGCGCATTGCCCTCACCCACGCGCCATGAACAGGATGTGGAAGCCACCTTCATGCTGAGTTTTAAGCAGCTTAATCCGACCGATGCCCTTGATGCCTTGGCCTTAGGCATGCTCGATGGCGCGGCGTGGTGTGCGCTAGGCGTACCGATTCCTCGTGCCTTGATACTGGCATTCGTGCCGGATGGGACGGATGCCGATGATGCCGTTGATGCATTGCGGCGATTACAACAGCTTGGGCTTCTTGATGGCGTAGATGCGGTGGTCTTGCATCGCTTGCTGGCTCAAGTTGTTCACGCACGATTAGGATCAATGGACATGCTGGCCGTGGTCGAAGATACGATTACCACGATGGCATCGCAGATTAATGATAGTGGGATACCGACCCGCATGCTGCCGCTTGCGCCGCATCTGCGGTATGTCACCATGCGGGCGTTGGATCGCGGTGATGAACGTACCGTCCGTTGCGCATATACCTTGGGGATGTTCGCGTATCTGCGAGGCGCGTATGGAGAGGCGCAGCCACTGTTCGAACGGGCGTTGTGGCTCTGCGAGCAGCGGGCGGAGGTATCGCTGGTGACCGTCGGGTTGCTCAATCAGATGGGGCTGGTGCTGACTCACCAAGGGCACTATGGGGAAGCCCAACAGTGTTATGAACGTGCTGTCGCCATCGGCGCAGCGCTCATGGGGGACGATCATGTCCATGTTCATGGGATTCGCCTGAATCTCGCCCAAGCCCTGCATGCCCAAGGACAGGTGCAGGCCGCCCAGGCACTCGTCGCGGACGCGGCGATGAGCGACCGCATGGATGCCGCAACGCGGGCAGGTTCCCTGAATCAGCGTGCGTTGCTGCTGGAGCAACAAGGCCAGTATCCCCAGGCCCAAGCACTCTATGAACACGCCGTTGCCCTGGCGACCTCCGTGTTTGGCGCGGCTCATCCCACCACGGCGAAGTAGCGCAGTAATGTGGCCGTGGTGTTGGGGCGGCAAGGCCAGTATGTGGACGCGGAGCGGATCTATGCCGAGCTTGGCGTGCTGTTGGAAACGCGCGTTGGCCGCGACCATCCGGATGTTGCGTTGAATCTGAATAACCACGCCATCGCGCAGGTGGCGCAAGGAAAGTATGGCGAAGCCCAGGCCATGATGGAACGCGCCGTTGCCATCTGCGACCAGGTCTGGGATGTCCCCCATTCGGCGACGGCCCTGAGCCTGACCAACCTCAGCATGACCTTGCTGTACCAAGAACGCTATAGCGAGGCGCAGCCCCTTTTAGAACGGGCGATTACGATCTATGAACGCGTGCATGGGCCGATGCATCCAGACATCGCCGTACCGATAAGCAATTTGGCAGGCGTGTTGGAGATCCAAGGGCGGTATGGGGAGGCACAGTCCTGGATCGACCAGGCCGTGGCCGTGCGGGAAACGACCCTTGGTGCTGATCATCCTGCCACCCGGCAGACGCGTGCGCAGCGTACTCGATTAATGATGAAGCTGTGGGCTGCGCTCTAAGCACAATCGGCGGCGGGGAAGGGCTGCTGGTAGGGCCGGGAGTCACGCCGATGGGCTGCGCGACCCGAAGCGTCGCGTCTAGAGATACACTCTATCAGGGAAACGCAGACCGTCCGCGCTACCCGCTAAAGGCCGCACCACGATCCGCTCGCTGCAACCGTGCGTGGATGCGTGCGTAGTGCCTTTCGACGATCTACTACCCCGGTAAGGAGGATACTATGGCGGATACCGATACGATTCGCTTTACCTGTCGTCGCCCTGATTGTGGCTATGTGAATGTGTGGACGCGGGCAGAGGTACTGCGCAAAGGAAAGAAAACGATCTTTATGGGCACAGCGCCCGCAACCAGGATCTATGTGGTTCCCTGTAAAAATCCCCAAGCGCCTGCCTGCCCCGAACTGCGCCGAATTGAAGTCGTTGATCATGAAGGAGATGCGGCATGATTGATCGCGGTGCCCCGTTGCCGGAAGATCTTGCCACCATCGCGTGGTTTGAAGAGCAGGAACGCAAGAGTAGTGAGCGCTTGGATGCGGGAGCCACCATTCTGATTCAAGTGATTACGGCGCTGCTCGGCATCTTATTTGGGGTCTTTGCGTTTGCGAATCTGCCTGCCTATTTGCGCAATCCGCAGTTTCAAGCGTTTGGGATTGCAGCGGCAGGCAGTTTGTTGGTGGCCTTAGTTGCCACCGTGATCGTGGTCTATCCGCGGGCCTATCAGCGTGACCGCGCCTTTGATGTTTCGACGATGCGCCGTATTCAGTACCGGGTCTTACGCCGAAAACATTGGGCCTTGCGGGTGGGATGGTGGTGCTTTTTGCTGGGGATGGGGATGCTGGTGGCGATGACGGTGATCTTGCTCGTGGCGATCTAAAGTCCTTGATGGACTCGACAACGCCTCACACGTCCTGTATGCTGACACTGAATTGATCTGGGCTGCGAGGGAGCAACCGATGACGCTGATTCTTGATCTGACCATGATGGATGATGGGCAGGCGACGGTCACTTTGGATGGACAGGTGTTGGGCACGTTTGATCCCCATCCGTTGCTCGCCCAGCGCCCGCTGGCCACGCCCGATGCCGATGGGCTTGCCTATGGGGATGCGTTGTATACGGCGTTGCATGGTGCTGCGTGGCCCGCTGATTGGCTGATGGCTCCCGCCCCTGATCCAGCGGCCATCCTCGCGATTCGGAGCAGCGATCCGGTTCTTCAGGCGATTCCATGGGAGTGGTTGCGCATCGAGGGACGGTGGGCGATTACCGAAACCCTGTTCATCCGGCTCGTTCCCATGACCGAGCGCATGCAGGCCCAGCTGGCCGCGAATCGTCCTGATGGAACACAGCCCTATCGGTTGGTGGTTCAATGCTGCGAGCCGCTGCTGTGGTATCGCGACGAGCAGTGGCAGCCCCTCGACGCACTTCCTGCATCGCTCCTCGTCACACCACTCGCCCAAGAGGTCCAGCGGGCGACTCCCGCCCTACCCGTCATTTGGCACGACCTGGCCCCGACGATGAATGCGTTGTTGCGCACGATTCCCGCGCACCGCGAGCCGCTGCTCTATCACTTCACGGGGCATGGCGACTGGCATGATGGCCGACCCGTAGTGCTGTTTGACGATGGGAGCGGGCGGGCCGACCCGAAGGATATGGCGCTGCTCAGCCAGCGGTTGCGCCCGCGGACGCAGTTGGCGTTTGTGAATGCGTGCCATAGCGCGGAAGCTCAGGGTGACACCGCCAGTCTCGCGTTCCAACTCTGCCAGCAAGGGACTCCGGTGGTCATTGGGATGGACGGCCCCGTAGAAGATCGCCATGGACAGCAGTGGGCCACGGATTTTTATCCGTCGCTGTTGCGGGGTTCCGATCCACCGACCGCGTTATGGGACGCGCGGTTGGCGATGCAGGATCGGGAACGACACCATCCTGCGGCCTGGGTGCAGCCCGTGCTGTATGTGGCCGATGGCTACCAGTGGCAGCCGAGCACGGTGACCGTACCCGCGCCATTGCCCGCCGTGCGGATTGTGCCACCCGTGATCAGCGATCTTCAGGTGGCGCAGCGCGGATTCATTGGGCGACGGACGGAATTGATTGAGGTGGCGGATCTGGTCGCGCAGCATCCAGTGGTCACGGTGCGGGGGGCCGGGGGGATGGGCAAGACGGCCTTAGTGGCAGCACTCGCCCAACGGCTGGCCTGGCGGTTTCGTGATGGCGTGTATGCCTATTCGTTTGCGAACCAACCATCGCCCGATCTCATGAGCGTGTTGCGCTGGTGTGCGGGCTGGTTGGGACTGGCGCTTGATCCGGCATGGCAGGACGCAGACGTGCAGCAGCAGGTCATCCAGCAGTTGCGAGGCAAGGCGTGTTTGCTGGTGGTCGATAATTATGAAACGATTTTGTGGGCGTTAGGTCGCCAAGATGAAGGACTGGATCTGTGGGCTGATGCTGATCCGGCGGATAGCGCCGCAGAACCACGGAATGAGCGGCAGCAGGCGGCGCATGCGATCCAGACGTTCTGGGAACAGGTGGCGAGCCTCGGTATTAAGGTGGTGTTTACGACGCGCCATTCGCCCGTTCGCTTGGAGGGGATTGCGGAAGCATGCTATCCGTCCGATGACCGGATTGGCCAACTCCAAGGCTTGGCCGAAGCCGATGCGGTAGCATTGTTTGAACGCTGGTGTGGGGGGACGGCGTTGCCGCACGACCCACCGCCACGAGGGATCGTGCTCCAGATCGTGCGCCTGATTGGGGCGATCCCGTTGGTGATTCAGTTGACGGCGCGGCGCTGGGCGACCCTCCCGAATCCACAGCCCGACCAATTTCTGACGGATTTGCACACGCATCTGGTCGCAGCGCAGACGATGGATGGGGCGCGCCACCAACAATCGCTGGTGGTGAATGTACGGTTATCAGTTGATGCCCTCGCGCCGACGATGCAAGCAGCATTATTCCAACTGAGCCTGCTCGAGAATCCGTTGATTTGGGGACTGAATGCGGCGGCGATCTGGGGCTTGACGACAGAGACGGAGGAGGGTATCTGCTATGAAACCGATCCGGCGATTGCCCGCCTGCATCAATTGGAAGCGACCTCATTGATTCAGGTCGTTGCTGCGGAACAGGATGTATTTGGGTTTCAGCCCGCGCTGCTGCAAACCCTGCGCTATCTGCGAGATCATCCGCCCTTGCGCGAACGGATGACTACACCGATGCAGGATGCTCAAACGCGGTATGGCCACTATGCTTGGCTGACAACCAAGGATTATGCTAGGCAACAGGAAGCCGGTATGTTAACAAAGGAAGCACAAGCGAAATTCCCAGATTTGCTGGCTGGGCGACAATATCTTGAGCCAGCCCAAACCGGATGGGTGGCCTATTGGGTCGCCGATATACAGCGTCAATTTGGATTACTCGGCGATGCCCAGCGGCTACATGAAGAAGCATTACAGATAGCTAAGTCATATAAACTGCTAACGTTACAAAGTAATGTTACTTATGCCTTAGCCTCAATTCACCAAATCCACGGAGCATATGAGGAGGCGGAGGAATTATACCGAGAGTCCTTAGCGCTCGATGATGACCTAGACGATCTCCAAGGTCGCGCTGCTAACCTTCACGAACTCGCCACTCTCGCACAATTGCGCGGGGAGTATAGAGATGCAGAGCAGTTGTATCGCGAATCCTTGGCTACACACGACATGATGAGTGAACGTGAGAGTCCATTTTTTACCATGTATGCTCTCGCACAGATAGATGCGGTTCGCAGGGCATATGAGGATGCGGAGAGACTGTATCATGAATCCTTGGCGATACACGACGAACCCGTCACTCTCGCACAATTGCGTGGGGAGTATGAGAATGCGGAACGGCTGTATCGTGAATCCTTGGCGACATACAACGCTGTGAGTAAGCGTCAGCATGCTGCTACCCTCAATGCCCTCGCCCAGATTGCGGTAGTACGCGGATCGTATGAGGATGCGGAGAGACTGTATTGCGAATCCTTGGCGATACACGACGCACTAGGAAATCGCAAGAGTCGCGCTGCTACTCTGTATGGTCTCGCTCATATTTTTATAGTGCGTGGGGCGTATGAGGATGCGGAGGGATTGTATCGCGAATCCTTAGCAATCGCTGATGACTTGGGCGATCTTCAGGGTCGCGCTGCCATTCTCCACGAACTCGCCACTCTCGCGCGGGTACGCGGGGAGTATAGAGATGCGGAGAGGTTGTGTTATGAATCATTGGCAATAGACGATGCTCTAGGAGATCGTAAAAGTCGTGCCTCAACCCTCCATGAACTTGCCAATCTCGCACAACTGCAAGATATGTATGGGAAGGCGGAGGAGTTTTACTATGAATCATTGGCCATTAAAGATGCTCTAGGCGACCGCAAAGGCCGCGCCGATACCCTCCATGAACTTGCTACGCTCGCACGGGTGCGTGGGATGTATGAGAAGGCGAAGGAATTGTATTGCGAATCATTGACGATCTACGATGATCTTGATAACCGTCAGGGCCGCGCGGATACCCTCAATGCCCTTGGCCGAGTTGCGGTGGTGCTCGGGGCGTATGAGCACGCAGAGGAGTTGTATCGCGAATCATTGATGATCTACAACGACTTAGGTAACCGTAAAGGTCAGGCCGATACTATCCACGGATTTGCCAATCTTGCGCAATTGCGAGGCGTTTATGACGATGCGGAAGGTTTATACCGCGAATCATTGGTAATCTACAACGACTTGGGCGACCGCAAAGGCCGCGCGGATACCCTCAATGCCCTTGCCCAAGTTGCGGTGGTGCGCGGGGCGTATGAGCACGCAGAGGAGTTGTATCGCGAATCCTTGGCTGTAACCGAAGCGCTGGACGACCACAAGGGTCGCGTCTCCACGCTGAATGCTCTTGCCCAGATTTCGGTGGTGCGTGGGTCATATAAGGATGCGGAGAGGTTGTATCGTGAATCATTGGCGATAACCGACATGTTGGACGATAGCTATGCAAAAGCCAGAATAACAGTGATGCTGGGGCAACTTCTGCTCAAACAAGGCAGCAATATAGGTACGACTATGATTGAGCAGGCCTATGAGATCTTTCATCAGCTAGGAGCAGCCAATGATGCTGAACAAACGAAGACGATTCTTGAGCTCGTGCAGCATCCCACACTCATTGAGTGCATCAACCAATGGATGACGAGTGCTCGTGAGGCGACAGGTCTTACAACTTTGCTGAATCGGGTCTGTCAGACGGTGGTGGCTGTGATGAAAACTACTGATCCAGAGGCTCGACAGCAGGTTGTAGAACATCTTGAACCTTTAGTCGCTACCGACTCATTGCCGATAGATGGTGCAATGAGCTTTTTGCAGACACTTCAGGCGTGGCTACGTGGGGATGAAACCCAATGGCAAACACTACTACCGCAGTTGAATGATCGTTTCCAATCCGTCATCACGCAGATGCAGCTTGCTGTTCATCCCATCTATCGCCAGGTTATGCCGTTATTGTGGGCTACTGCCGATGCGCTCCACCGCAATGATCCCGCCGTTACCGATCAACTTGTCGCACGCCTGAGCACCATGAGTGACCAAGCCGCCGAGGGAGAACCAGAGGATTCGCCTTGGATGGACGCAGCTCGCGCGTTACGAGCAGCACGAGCCATCCTTCAAGGGGATGCGATTGAGACGACGGGATTGGGAGAGATCTATCAGGCAATGCTTGGTCAGCTTCATGCGATAGCGGCGAATCGCCCATTGGTGTAAGTGAAACCAAGCAAGCGGCACTAGCAGGACTCTTTTTATGGTTTGATGGAAGCCTTTGGTTTTTAGGGATTTAAAGTAAATATGCGAGGATACGGATGGATGATCGTCCAGAGAGCCTTACCGCGTCAGCATTAATTGATGAACTTTTTCATGTGCTTCGTGATGTCGCTACCGCATCACAGGGAATTCATTATGCGCTCTATAGTTCGTTGAGCAACGATACGCTATCACCTGATCAACAGATGTTCTTTACCTTACTCAAATCGTATGACAATAAATTAGCATCCTATGCAGCATTCGTTGATCAATGGAGACGATCACAGGGTGATTAAGTATGGCCGTACTCACGTATAAAAATGACCAGCGCAGAATTGGTTCCTCGATCAATTCTGCGCTGGTATCGAGAACGTAGCGGAACAGATCGCCACCATGAAGGTGAGAAGAGGGAAAATGAGGAGTAAAAAGGGGGACATTCCAGGGGCCGACTTGGGGGCAGTGTCAGTTTTATGCGCCTGCGACGATCCCGCGTGGAGCGCATGGTTGACCGTCCTAATGCTCCAAAAACAACAGGAACTGCTTCACTTCCTCGCGCACACCACTTGGATATATTGACATAATGATACTTGATTCAGTGTCTCTCGTTTGAGGCGGGACCGATGACGCGACCAGAGGGCAGGGGTATCTATACCCATTCCTGGTGGCGACGGCGATTGATATGGGCTGTGATGCCTTTTTAACCAATGATGGTGCCGTGCAGCGCGTCACCGGGATTGCCGTACTGGTCATTGATGCCCTTGCCCAGCCTGCACCTGCATGAGCGCGAGCTACCTATGGAGTCGAGATGGATAAACCGTACCTGATTGAACAGATTGGCCGCGCGGCCTTTCAGCGTGCATGTACCCAAGCCCGGAACGCCGCCCCAGCTATGGGCACGCGCACCCAATCACAATCCTATCATTCCCCCCTCCCACAGTGGATCGATAGGATGATTTGGGAGCAGGCCGATGGCTTAACCACGGCGCAACGGCTCCGGCTCAGCGTTTCCATGTATCGTGATCTGCCATGTTATGGGGTTCTTCTGGGGCTGATGTGCCGCTACCAAGGCCTGGATCGAGTGCACCAAAAGCTCTATTGGTTTGAGGTGTGCCGGATGCTCTCCCACGGCGATCCGGCATGGTCGGGACCGATCGAATATCACCTGGCGCTCGATTGGTTTGAACGCAATGATGACGGTGCGACCATCTGGCAGACCCTGCGTCGGGCAGCGAATCCGGCATTGCTTCGGAGTCTTCTCCGGAGTTCCGGGCCAGCGGCGTGGTCGTTAAAAATGGCGCTCTATCGGGAATTACTGGCCGATCCGGCGTGGCATGCGGCGATTTATGCGAGCGTGCTTGCGAGCTATGGTGGGGTGTATGGGCAAATTGATCGGGTTGAGGCGCTCACCGTGCTCCATCATTTAATACTTCCGCATCGGGATGACGCGGAATGGCGTTCCATGCTCACAGTCCTTGGGCACGGTGACCGCTACACGAATGGCTTTGGAGTAAAAGCGTTCCATGCCCCACAGCAAGACGATGAAGGATCAGGCGATCAAGCACACCGTGGGTGACGGAACGTGGGCGACATCAGCTAGCCTGTTGGAGCGCATAAAAAGACAGGTGCATGAACTGCTTTGGCGAACAACAGCACACGGCGATGTACTGTTGAGTCTGGTATGGGGAATCGGCGTTTAATACGGGTATTGCTCGTTTAAGCGGGTGTTTAGATACTCCATCGTAGGGTTAAACGCAAGACCACTCAAATAAGAGTTATGGCGATGGGCAATGCGTCCATTGGAAGGGCGGTGGCCGTCCGGGGTCACGGATCGGGTCACCTATCAATTCGGGGTGTTGTTTTAGCACTGGCTCTGCGCATGCCCATGGCTAGCGATTTGGGAAACTGACAGAATCGAGCGGCGGCTGTCTCGTTCTTGGCGAATGCTTGTTCCGCAATGGAATCGCTTTCATCAGGGGATGGCATAGCGTGCTGCGGGTGTAAGGAGGCTGCGGATGGAACACGATGACGGGTCGTCAGTGCGGAAACGAGGGCGGGTGCGAACTGGAGTCTGGGTGGGGGTGGGCATGCTTGGGCTGGTGGCGTGGTTGCTCGCCCTGCCAGCGGTCTATCTAGCGAGGGCCGCAACCGATCCGCCGCTGCGTCCGCTGCATGGGGGCGCGCATCCTGGGGCGGTATGGCCCCTCGGGTCGGTCATGCCCTCGCCAACGGGGACGGACGGAGCCGGATCAGTCCAGTCCGGAATCCAATCAACCCTATGGGAGACCGCCTACCATAGTGCCCTTGGGGTCGATCCGCGCGTGGAACTCGTCCCTGGGCAAACCTATCCCTTTGTGCATGCGGCGCATGGGGTGATCGACCAAACGACCGGGGTGACGATTTCCGTGATCAACACTGAGTCATCCTTCCTGGGAATAGCGCTGTACTATGGCACGATGTCGGGGAGTCAGGCTGGTGAAGCCACGCCTTGCCCGACCAATTACCCGGTGTTTTTCAGTGGAAGCTTTCGCGGTCACCCCCCGCAATCCGAAGCGTATATCATCTCGAAGTGCACGATTCCGCCCCATCCAAGCGGGACGCGGGTCTGGTATCGCCTGGTCCTTGTGAAGCCTGGTATCTACCGCTACTTGCAGGCAGATGCTAGTGATGGGTGTGAAGAACTGACCCCGCTCGGCCAATGTATCCAAGAATCATTCTTTTTTCCGCGGATTGGCGTAGGAAATTACTTCTACGATGTCGGCTATGCCAGCCCAACGCCAACGGAGACCCCGACACCAACCAACACGCCAACGGAGACCCCGACACCGACCAACACACCAACCAACACGCCAACGGAGACCCCGACGAATACACCGACCAACACGCCAACCAACACGCCAACGGAGACATCGACACCGACCAACACGCCAACCAACACGCCAACGGAGACCCCGACGAATACACTGACCAACACGCCAACCAACACGCCAACGGAGACCCCGACGAATACACCGACCAACACGCCAACCAACACGCCAACGGAGACATCGACACCGACCAACACGCCAACCAACACGCCAACCAACACACCGACCAACACACCAACAGCCACCATTGTTCTTCCGCCGCGCTACACCATGTTTTTGCCGTGGGCGCAGAAATAACCAGTGGCGTGCTGCGTTCGCTGAACCGCGCAGCACGTGGAATCCATGGGGTGCGGAATGGACATCATAGCGTGTCCATTCCGCGTGTGGAAATACTGGAAATGGGGATTAAATTTTATTACTTCCAAGGGCCGATTTGTGTATTTCAGCATGTATGCCATGAAATAACGCTGCTGCGAAGATGTCATTGCTCATTCTATCCGGCAAACCTATGAAAATATACTCCTTACCGATGATGCATAATGACACTTTTTTAATATAAATAGAGAAAGCCCTACGTTATAGAGGATTGGAATGTATACGATTTATTGTGACGAATCTGGCTTTACGGGAAACAACTTATCTTCTGATCCACAGCCCTTCTTTATTTATGCGAGTGTCAACCTCGATCCAGCCGAGGCAAGTGCCTTGGTTCATGAGATTCGTAACAGCGCTAAGCGTTTCAATAAGGAACTAAAGGGAAGCCAATTAATTCGTACATGTCCTTCGCTCGTTAATACTCTTTTTCAGTCACTCCAAGGTCGTGTATCAGTGCTCATTGTTGATAAAATCTATGCCCTAACGGCAAAGTTTTTTGAGTTCATGATCGCGCCAATCCTGCATCCGTTAATGCACTTTTTACAGGCATCGTCGTTTCATCACTTTGTCATTACGACCCTCTATGCCTATTTCAAGACGAATGAACAAACGGCTAATCACTTTCTCCGAACATTTGAAGCATGTATGCGAGAGTATAATCCTGATCGGTTGTTGGCACTGCTTGATCACGGCTCCGAAACCGATGAAACGTCAGAAATGCTGGCGGGAATTCGTCGTTTGTGTCATACCTATCAACATCAGATTCGTGAGGCTCTTGCCGATATCCAGAATCTTGGAGGAGTTAGAAAGTGGATTTTAGATATAAGTATGCCATCGCTCGCCAGTTCTCTCATGTATTGGGGTAAAGATGGAATGCCATTACGGGTCTACTGTGATTACAATAAGGCGCTCCAAGAACAGTACGATTTAATCAACTTCATGACCGATTGTTCGAAAGGAACTTCCATCATACTTGATGGGGTTTCTTTTCCCCTCTATTCACTCGTTGAGCCAATCCATCTTGTTGATTCAAAACAAGAACCGGGTGTCCAACTCGCTGATATTGTGGCAAGTGCCTTTGGTGCCGCTTCTCGGTCAGGTGAAGGCGCGTGGGGTGATGCCTTTCTGCATCAGCATGCGGCTCTTTTGCACCCAGCATGTATGATGGTGAATGTTGAGCATATGGATCTCTCTTTGCTTCCCGCGTATACCAATCGGCGAATCTTTGACGAATTGATTCGGCGGGTTGCCACAGATAATGATCTCTTTGCCGATTTGGAATTCGTTATTACGCAGGCCCACGCTGATTTTCCCGCATGGCATGCGCTTCTTAACCAAATATAAGGTGATTGTTGTGCAAGAGGAAAGGCACGACATTCCCGCAGCAAAATTGGACTATGTCTTGTTTGTCTCGGCACGAAGAATTGCGATAATCATATCAAAGATAGGCTTAAATCCATCGAGATTCATGCGATTAAATGGGACTTGATCATGAAGAATGTAGTCTGCGAACGCATCTTTCGCGAGTGCAATACTGCGATGATTCGCATCAAAGACCGAAGCATCAATAATCGACAGTTTGGCATCTTTCTTGAATTTCGACGAAAGCAGGCAGGAAATCGCTGGGTTTTCTTTATGCCGTCCTGATGTTTCATGAAACTCGGAGCTGAGGTATAAGCGTCGTCCATGCTCATCCACAAGAAGGAGATTGTTATCGGGATAGAGGAATTCAATACAAATATCTGGCGTGTGTGTTCGATGATCAGGAATAGGAAGCACGAAGGAGAATACCTGGTTCCCCCATGCCTTGAATCTATCACCATCTGCTACTTCGCGAATAATATTCGGTTCATCGCGGTCAAACAACGCAATAATAATTTGAGCTTGTTTCACGCGTGAAAGATAGTAGCACGTTTTTTTTAGCTCACTGCTTCCACCCTCGGTGAGACTTTCATCAAAATCGAGGGATAACCCCGCATACAGCCCCTGTGCTTGCAAAACCCGTAAGGCATGTTTGATGTGTTTCCAATCAGTTTTTCCTTCGGTTTTGATAAGTGGCGTACTCAGGATGAATGTTTCTTCGGCCTTTTTCTCCACTGCTGCCCGATAGGTGGGGTCAAGGTTGAGCAATTGATCGCGAAGACGGAGATAGAGTTGATCATGTTTGCCGCGTACCATACCAACAAATGCGATTTTTCCAATCAAGACTTGCCGAAAGGGAGGTCGTGGTTTGAATACTGGATACTGACGATGACAATAGTGAGCATAGTAGTGCTGTTGCGCAGCATCCAACCCAAACTTTCGCCATGCATGGAGCATTGCCCGGATCTGCCGAATCAATCTCCGCGGTACATTGGGAAAGTGATTTACAGTAAGACCCGTGACTTCTTGGCGACGACCTTTGACCTGAAGCCGTGATTTTTCTGGATGAACCTGAAAGCCATTCGCTGTAATGATTGAAACTAAATCACGCCCAAGTTCAATAGATGCTGTAGCCTCAGTACGACGCACTAGTTTGGAAGGTGGTTGCCGCGTATTAGTTGAAAAGGTGAGATCATCGGCATACCGCGTATAAACACAGCGATTGGCTTGGGCAAAACGGAGTAATTCCCGATCTAATTTAGCGCAAATCATATTCGAGATAACGGGGGATGTGGGCGCACCTTGGGGGAGTGTATTGCGATGGCAGCAGATTTGCGCAAGGATGGTTGCGACCTCCTCATTGAGATAATATGGTTGATTCATAAAAAGACCTCGAACCCGCCCAAAATTGATGGATGGAAAGAAATCTTGTAAATCAAGATTGAGCACGTAGGTTTTGTTGAGGTGCATAGCAGCATTGGAGACAATACTTTTGTGCGGGACAAACCCATGGACTGCGGGTTTTTGTTCATAGATCAACTGTAAAATGGAGGAAAGTTTTTGTTGGACTATTTTGAGATGTGTTGCAGGTGCGTAAATAGTGCGATAGCCGCCCCTTTTTTTTCGTAAGCGGAGGTGGCGATAGCGCTTATTTTCAGGGCAGATGTATAAATAATAGAGAAGCTGTTGTTGAGAAATATCTAAGAGGTTTAAGAGATCATCGCGGCTTTTTAGCTGAAAGAATTGCTGGCGAAGGGTATCGGGATCAGACGAAAGATGTAAACTCATAACAACCACCAACGCATCCATGATTTTCGACAGAAAGTATCTGTGCTCCATAGAGAGAAAGGGCTTCGACACAATTCAAGCTTTTCGGCGCGATGGATATATAATGGCAAAATATCCATTGATGCTTAATAGGACGCATAAAGAACACGTTGCTACGATTGTCGCGGGATCAACGACAAAAATAAATTGAAGAAGCCCTCTCTATATCCTACCAAAAAAGACCTGCGCAGACAACATGCTGACTCTCTTGAGATCAACAGCGAGTTGCAGTATGATCATTAAATGATTCACCCAGAGCAGTATCCTCATAGAATTACCAGCATTCGATAGGATAGATCATCATGCACTTACTCGATATTCAACACAAAATCTCAAGGCTCATGGCCCGGTTTGTCGAAGAAGTAAAAAGTTCCACAGCGATGGGTCATAGTGATATTAATCGTGTTGCTGAAACGGTGCTGATTCCGCTCTTAGGCCGTGTCTATGAATGCCCCAGTTTACAGAATCTCAATAGTCTCCATCCCAATTATCCAGCGGTTGATTTAGGGGATGTAGCCCGTCGGATCGCCTTTCAGGTCACGACAACGCCGGATAGTAAAAAAATCAAAGATACCCTCACCACGTTCATCGCTCATAACCTGCATACCCAGTTTGATACGGTGTATGTATATATTTTGACGGAAAAACAACACTCATATAGTCCTGCTATTTTTAGTACTATCACCGGCAATCACCTCCTCTTTGATCCAAAAAGACATATCCTTGATGCGAATGATCTGCTGAAACAGATTGCTACCTACCACGTTGACAAGGCCCAGCAAATTCTCACGATACTTGAGGCGAATTTTGATACGCCCATTGATCCCCTTGCTCATGCGCTTGCCGTATATGGAACATTGCCGCTGGATTATGTTCCTATGGCACGGTTGGATCTGCCCCAAGCCTCACGCATTCCCTTTGAATCGAGTGCCTATTTTGTTGGGCGCGAAGCCGAATTGAAAGCTTTAGCCCGCGCGATTATCCAAACCCAACCGACCGTCGTTGTGCCTGCGGTTACGACCGGACTGGGGGGGATTGGCAAAACGAGTCTGGTGACGGAATTTGCCTATCGCTATGGGGTCTATTTTCATGGCGGGATATTTTGGTTGAACTGTGCTGATGCTAATCAGGTGGCGAGCCAGATTGCAGCCTGTGCGGTTGGTTTGAAGATTGATACTACTGGGATGGCGCTCGATGAACAGGTGCAGCAGGTTTTGTATGCCTGGCAATCTCCGATGCCCCGCTTGCTGATTTTCGATAACTGTGAAGATCCAGCGATTCTTACGCAGTGGAAGCCCACTATTGGTGGTTGTCGGGTGCTGGTGACGGCGCGGTCAGATCAGTGGCCAACGCTGACGCAGATTCGTTTAGGGTTGCTCTCACCTGTCGAAAGTCGCGCGTTATTGCAGCGACTCTGCACGCGGCTGACTGACACCGCAGCTGATGCGATTGCCGAGGATCTAGGGCATTTGCCATTGGCCTTGCACCTAGCAGGCAGTTATCTTAATACCTATTCCCATCACACGGTCGAGCAGTACCGCACGGAGTTAACCATTGCCCACCGCTCGCTCAAGGGGCGAGGGGCGTTTCCATCCCCAACCCAGCATGAACTGGATGTGGAAGCCACTTTCATGGTGAGCGTGAATCAGCTTGATCCAAATGATCCAATCGATGCGCTCGCCTTGGGCATGCTGGATGGTGCTGCGTGGTGTGCGCCAAGCGTTCCCCTTCCGCGCTATGTGATACTATCGTTCGTTCCCGATGGAACGGATGGTGATGATGCCGTTGATGCGCTGCGGCGTTTGCAAGCATTGGGCTTATTGGATGGTATCGAGACAGTGATCTTACATCGCTTGCTCGCCCAAGTCATTCATGTCCATATGGGATGGTCTGCGACATTGGCGCTGGTAGAGCAGCGGATGGTCGCTGCGGCGGAACAAGCGCATAAGACGGGGATTCCGAAGCAGATGAATCCGCTCGAACCCCATCTGCGGGGTATGACGCTCCGGGTGTTAGATCGTGATACAGAACAAACGGCACGACTTGCAACGAACCTTGGACTGTTTGCACAACACCAAGGATGGTATGCAGAGGCACAGGCGCTACATGAACGGGCGTTTGGTATACGAAGAGTGCTTGTTGGTGAAAACCATTCTTCTACGGCAATGAGCATCAATAATCTTGCAGAAGCGTTACATCAGCAAGGGCGGTATTTGGAGGCGCAGGACTTATTTGAACGGGCGTTGGCGGTGCGGGAAGTGGTGTTGGGGTTGGATCATCCCGATACGGCACGGAGTGTGAACAATCTGGCGTTGGTCTTGGAGAGTCAAGGGCGGTATTCGGAGGCGCAGGACTTATTTGAACGGGCGTTGGCGGTGCGGGAAGCGGTGTTGGGGTTGGATCATCCCGATACGGCGGTGAGTGTGAACAATCTGGCATCGGTTTTGGAGAGTCAAGGGCGGTATTCGGAGGCCCGAGGCTTGTATGAACGGGCGTTGGAGGTCACGGAAGCAGTTTTAGGTAGGGAACATCCTGATACTGCGCGAAGTGTGAACAATCTGGCATCGGTTTTGGCGCGGCAAGGGCGGTATTCGGAGGCACAACCCTTGTACGAACAGGCGTTGGCGGTGAATGAAGCAGTTTTAGGTAGGGAACATCCTGATACTGCGCGAAGTGTGAACAATCTGGCATCGGTTTTGGAGAGTCAAGGGCGGTATTCGGAGGCACAACCCTTGTACGAACAGGCGTTGGCAGTGCGCGAAGCGGTGTTAGGCGAGAATCATCCGGATACGGCCATGAGTATGAACAATCTGGCAATGGTACTGTTGAATCAAGGACGGTATTCGGAGGCGCAGGGCTTGTTAGAACGAACCTTGACGGTGCATGAAGCGGTGTTGGGGGCGGAGCATCCGGACACGGCCATGAGTGTAAACAATCTTGCTGTGGTCTTGGAGAGTCAAGGGCGGTATTCGGAGGCGCAGGGCTTGTTAGAACGAGCATTGGCGGTGCGGGAAGCGGTGTTGGGGGCGGAACATCCGGATACGGCCATGAGTGTGAACAATCTTGCGGGGGTCTTGGAGAGTCAAGGGCGGTATGGGGATGCGCAGCGGTTGTATGAACGGGCATTGGTGGTTACGGAAGCGGTGTTGGGGGCGGAGCATCCAAATACGGCGCGAAGTATGAACAATCTGGCAATGGTACTGTTGAATCAAAGGCGGTATTCGGAGGCGCAGGGCTTGTTAGAACGGGCATTGACGGTGCATGAAGCGGTGTTGGGGGCGGAGCATCCGGATACAGCCATGAGTGTACACAATCTGGCGGTGGTTTTGGAGCGGCAAGAGCGGTATAGCGATGCACAAATGTTATATGAACGGGCGTTAGCCATCAATAAAGCGGTGTTAGGCCGCGAGCATCCGGATACCATGACAACAATGGGCAGCTTGGCAGGTGTGCTTGAAAGGCAACGGCAGTATGGGAAAGCCCAATCCCTCTATGAACACGCATTCGCCATCAGGAAACGCGTCTTGGGATTAACGCACCCAGATACCCAATCCCTCCAACGGGATGTAGGACGAGTCCAACGCTTGCATCTGACTACCAAAAAGAAAAAGCGGAAATGATCGACATCCCACTCCAATGAGACGAGTGGTGATAGTCTCGACTGATAGCGGATGTTCATGGTTTTGGAGATATGGCAATGGAACAGATCAGCGAATCCGATCCCCAGTTTGTGCACTTTCAACACGGGTGTCCAACACTCAGTCGTGAGGAACAGGTGGTCTTGTTTCACGCCCTGCGCAACCAAGGGATGACCTTTGCATCCAATGGCACAGTCGCCATTACCAATAGTGTCATTCATGGACCAGTTGCGGGCATTAATTTCGGTACCATGCAGTCAATTATCCAGATGTTGCCCGAACCGATTGACCCCCTACCCGCTGCGCTTGCGGCCCTTGCCGCGATTCCACTCGACCATGTGCCGCAACCCCGTTCGGATTTACCCCACGCCTCGCGCTTGCCCTTTGAGGCCAGCCCGCACTTTGTCGGTCGTGAGGATGAATTGAAACAATTGGCGGCGGCGATTGGCACGGCCCAGCCAGCGGTCGTCATGCCAGCGGTGGCCACCGGATTAGGCGGGATTGGCAAAACGAGCCTGGTGACGGAATTTGCCTATCGCTATGGGGTCTATTTTCATGGCGGGGTGTTTTGGCTGAACTGTGCTGATCCCGATCAGGTGGCCAGCCAAATCGCTGGTTGTGCACTTGCTCTCGGCATCGACCTGACTGGCATGGCGCTCGATGAGCAGGTGCAACGGGTTTTGAACGCGTGGAAATCGCCCATGCCGCGCTTACTCATTTTCGATAACTGCGAGGATCGGGCGATTCTTGACCAATGGAAGCCCACGGTTGGTGGCTGTCGGGTACTCATCACGGCGCGGTCGGATCAGTGGCCAACGCTCACGCAAATTCGGCTTGGGCTTCTCTCGCCAACAGAAAGTCGCTCATTGTTACAGCGACTCTGTGCGCGGTTGACCGATGCTGAGGCTGATGCGATTGCCGAGGATCTAGGGCATTTGCCGCTGGCGTTGCATTTGGCGGGCAGTTATCTCAATACCTATTCCCATCACACGGTCGAGCAATACCGCAAAGATTTAACCATTGCCCACCGCTCGCTGAAGGGTCGTGGCGCGTTGCCCTCACCCACGCGCCATGAACTGGATGTCGAAGCGACCTTCATGTTCAGTTTTAAGCAGCTTGATGCCAACGATGCACTTGATGCGTTAGCCTTGGGCATGCTTGATGGTGCGGCCTGGTGTGCGCCTGGCATTCCAATTCCACGCGAGTTGGTGCTGGCGTTTGTTCCCGATGCCCGATGATACCGATATCGATGATGCCGTTGATGCATTGCGTCGGTTACAGCAGTTGGGTTTGCTGGATGGAACGGATGCCGTGGTGTTGCATCGCTTGCTGGCCCAGGTTGTTCAGGTACAGTTGGGATCGACCGAAACGCTGGCCGTGGCGGAGGAGCGGATTGGTAGAGTTGTTACTTGGGGCAATATAAGAGACGAACCGCATACTTTATATCCGTTTGTTATTCATTTACGCCATGTTGCATTACGAGCATTAGATCGTGCAGATAAAATAGGACTCATTCTTGTTAATAGTCTTGCACTTTATGAAAGAAATATAGGATCATATTCAACAGCACGATCTCTACTAGAGAAAATAAAAGAAACACATTCGAATTTGTTGGTGAATGATGCGAATATTATGGAAATAATTACAAATAACCTAGCAGCGGTATTATGCCATCAAGGATTATACAGTGAGTCACAAGAATTATATGAAGGGATTTTGAGGAATTTAGTAAATTCAAACGTCAATAAAGATATATATATTGTCGATATTATGAATAATTTGTCAATAGTATTATCCTATCAATACAAATATTTAGAGGCAAAATTATTACTTGAAAAAGCAATAAGACTATATAGAAAAGAGCTGGGAAAATCACAAGATAAACTATTAGCAACAATGATGAATAATCTTGCTAGTATTTTAGAAAAACAAGGCATTTATCATGATTCACAGTCTCTATATGAAGAAGCATTAATAATCCAAGAGCAAATATTTGGTCCAGAAAATCCTAATACATTATCAACTAAAAATAATTTGGCCTTAGTCTTAAGCCTTCAAGGGCTTCATGGGGAGGCAGAGAGTATCTGGAAACATGTCTTAGAGATTAGAAAAAAAGTTTTGGGATTAGATCATGTTCATACAGCTCAAAGCATGAATAATTTAGGAGTAGCGTTCGAAGAAAAAGGATCTTATAACGAAGCATATGAACTCCATATCAGTGCATTAAATATACGAAACCATACATTAGGCCAGAATCATCCTGATACCATCCAAAGCATGAATAACTTAGCATTAGTGTATGCAAGATTAGGTCAGTATAAGGAGTCACAGCAGTTATATACACAAACTCTTAAATGGTATCAACAACAACCTTCGTTGATGTCAACGGATGATGTTCGAATAATGAATAATTTGGCATATGTTCTTGAAAATCAGAAGCTTTACTCTGAGGCTTATGATTTATATCAACGAGTGCTAGTTCTTACGACACATAGATTTGGTATACATAGCGATTATAGCCAGCTAATAAGAGAAACCTTAGACCAATTACGACCTAAAATATCAAAATGAACGATGACAAATGTTAGTTTTGAGTATACCCTATCTTGATGTCAGATTCCCTCTCACGTATTGTCAGAGTAGGGTTCTTTTTGCCATTTATTGACAAATATCTTCACGGGTTTTAGACTCTATCCTGACAGGACGTTCGCGAGGAGGTCGTGATGGCTGATGGGATACATGGATCATCTATTGAATCGTGACTATATCAGGCATTAGATCAATGCTGGAAACTCACGGTAAAGATAATCCATCCCGTTGGGCTAGCTGATCCGTCGATGGAGTCCCCATTGCGCGAATAATCCTTCTTTAATAGCCCGTTTACTTCGTCGTCATGTGTTTCACCGTGCTTGACACATTCCTCTGTTGGGATGCGTGCCGTCGGCGATAGCCGACCATGGTATGCCGATCATGCCCTTCCCTCGTAGAAAATGTCATCCTTGACAACGATTACCGCATCTTTTTACTGCTCTCCATGAACCAAAAAAAACTGGCCTTGACACCTACTCCACTATGTCTCCGTTTAGTCTCTTGCGTTTAACCCATTTAAGAGGTATTTATTGATAATAGATTGGATTATTACAATATAGTCATTATTTACCTGAATATATTTTTGATTAATATCTATTTTAGATATATGAAATAGACCGTGTTTATATAAAAAATATACTATATAAAGACAATCTCCATTCCAGTTATTATGAATATATAATCTCATATTATCAAAATAAATATGAAAGTAATCATCCATATCGGCTGATGCATATCCCCTATATAGCATCTCCATTTCTTTTGCTGAAAATTTTACATTTTCAATAAAAGAAATGGTAAGAATTTCATCTGGCATGTCTTTAATTTCATTCCACGTATATTTTGTTATCTTACGCATGAAAATTCCTTATTATATAAATTATAGGTGCTTGACTCAATATATTAAATCAAGCACCTAATAATACCAAGATCAATTCCATCCAGGTGGAATTACACCTTGCTGTGGATTGATCTCTAAGGTATCAAATATTCCGCCTATCAGAATAGGTGCGAGAGCTTCTTGTTCATGGCCAAAACTTGTTGGAGAGGTATAGTATTTTCGTGTTGTCGTAATTCTAAGAATGTAGCCGCTAGATCCATTATCTGTTGGATCATCTAAGTATTTTGTTGCAAACTTCATCGCCATTGTAGGATTCTTTGTTACTGAAACAAATGGTGACCCTCCCGATCCATAAGGATGATTTTCCCTTGCTTGGGGATTATTGATCATATCAGCCGCATCTTCTACTTTCCCCCCGTCTCTAATGAATTTACTCCGAATCATACCATAGGTATTAAATTCTCTTAAATCCCTGTTACTTAAGCCTCTGTAATAGACTTGTTTGGCTCTATCATTATCTTTAGGATTTGTGTCAGTATAAATAGGTGCCGTAGGAGCTGATTCAGGTGTAGATTGTGGTGCAGATCGGGGAATCATCTGGCTCAGATTGACTACCCCTACCGTAGTCAATAAGATTATTGCGGCAAATTTTAAGCCAGGCCTGAGTGGTGGTAATCCGTCGGGACCTTCGTTATTCCCGTCTGGTAGTTCAATATAGTCACAATCAACGTTGTTAAAGAGTTCTTCATCCGTATCAATATAATCGGATGGTTGTGTCGCTGCATCAGGTTGGCAAAGAACTCCCTGCTGACAGAGATAGGCGAGGCCAAACGCACCAACTACCACGGCGGTTAAGACGGCAACACCACAGACAATGCTGAGATAACAGGCTGCCGCCGCAGCCCCCAATCCCGATAGGATTGGTAATCCAATTTCAACTCCTGCCAACGCCGCAAGGAGGGGCGTTTTCCCGCTGGGATCGGTAAAGCGGGTGGGTTGGTTATGGGCATAGGCATAGGGATTGAGGGTCTGGGGATTGCTGATCATCCCATCCCACGGGTCACGGCTCAGGAAGCGACTCGCTGCCGGATCATACCACCGTGCGCGCAGATACACCAAGCCGCTGGCTTCTTGCCATTCTCCCGCATAGCCCAGTCCGGCACTGGCGGTGCCGCCGATTTCCACCCCAAACGGGGTCCACTGCCGAGTTTGGATCACGGTTCCGCTATCGCTCAGCGTGCGGCGGACCGATCCAATCCCGTCACTCATCAGCCACCGACGGCCACTTGGCCCAAGGCTATAGAGCACCCGCGCCGTCCCGCCGCCCATCGGCGACCAGACATACCAGGTGGTGCCGCTCGCTTGCTGGGTGCCGACCAATTGGGCATTCGGGGTCGTGGTATCCCACAGGAATCGGGTCGTTGCGCCATTCGTCGTGCTGGCGACCAGCAGGCCATCGCCATTGTAGGTATGGGTGCTGGTCGTGCCGCCTTGCGTGCGGCTGGTTAAGCGACCCAAGGCATCATAGGTATACGTCGCGGTGCCATCGTTGAGCACATTCCCCGCCGCATCATACGTCCAATCGGTGCGTTGATCGGCAGCCGTATAGCTCCATGGCCCACTCGTGCTCCCATTGCGCTGGCGCGTGAGTGGATTGCCGACCCGATCATAGGTTGCCCCTTCGGTTTCATCGGCAACCAATCCCCGCGCGGGCGTTCCATCGCCTGGTCGGCTAAGCGTCGCAAACGTCAGACGATTGAGGCCGTCATACTGCAAACTCCACCCATCCAGCCGCTCATCCAGGACCAGCGGGAGATATTGGCGGTAGGCTCCTACGGGGAGCGGGAGTGCGGTGCCCGGCCCCTGTTGCCATTCGGTGATGGCCTCGTGGCGACCAGCGGCACTGAGGGTATAGCGCATGCCAAACGTGGTCGTGGGGACGAGATCCTGCGGCTGAGCACGCTGTCCCCGCGTGCGGTGATCGGGTTGGCGTTGCGCGGCAGCTCGACCTTGGTCGATGCTGGTGACCCGATCAAGCGCATCATAGGTCCATTGGAGGGTAAATGGCTGGCCAATCGGTTCAATGCTGGTCAGCTGACCATCGAAGGTGTGCGTATAGTTAATATCGCGTGTGCCATCACGATTGGTATCAATCGCGTTGATCAACCCATCCATATCATAGCCATAGCCCAGCTGCGGGCCACCACTCGGATAGGTCAGTGCAACCCGTTGGTCGGTCGCATCATAGCCATACTGGAGACCGCCAACGACGGGTTGGGTGGTCGTCGCGACGCGATCCGCGCGGTCATACGTCCAGCTTGTTGTCCCACTCCCATCGGTCATCTGGGTGCGCCGACCGCTGGCATCATACTGCATGGTAATCGTGGTTGCGAGGCCAGGCGAGCTGATCTGGGTCACCCGATCACGCAGGTCATAGGTGTAGCTGACGGCCATCGCACTGCCGCGCGGGTCAGTTTTCGTGCGCATCCGCCCACCCGTATCGTAGGTCATGGTGGTCGTGCGATTGGCGGCATCCTGTTGGCTCAGCACCAAGCCCCGACTGTCATACTGCCAGCGGCGGGTATGCTGCTCGGCATCGGTGAGGCTGCGCAGATTGCCATGAACATCGTATTGGGCCGTTGTCGTGACGGCGATGGGCGCGACGGGTCCGGTTGCATTCTCGACGACGGTGGTGACCCGATCATCGCCCCGATAGCCCAGCAGCGTCGTTTGCCCATCGGCATTGGTGGTGGCAATGGCGCGGCTCCCACGATCATACTGGGTGGTCGTGACGATCCCGAATTGGCCCGTATTGTCGGCAGCAGCAACCGTCCGCACGACCCGTCCCACGGGATCAACATGCGTGGCTACGAGATTCCGGCGCAGATCAGTGGCATCCATCCCGGTTTCATCAACCTGCCAGCGTACTTGGCCCGTTCCATCGGCCTGTTGGCGGGTGGTCGCGCAGGTGATGGTCGTCGGCTCGCAGGTGATGCCGATGAAGTAGTATGTTCGACTGCGTTGCTGGTTCAGGCGATCATAGGTAAAGGTCTCGCGAAACCCACGTGGATTCCGTTGGTCGACGATATTCCCTTCCGCATCATAGATCCACAACTGCCGACGGTTGGTATCACTCTGGGTGGTATCCGTGGGATTGGGGGTATCACAGCCCGCAATGACGGGTTGCCCATTGGCCGTACACTGGTCGACCTGGACAGTCATCCGCCCCAGGGGATCATAGCGGTACACTGTCGTGCGCCGTGCCGTCAGATCCAGCATGGTCGTGACCGCCTCGGTTTGGCCGAGCGCCGTATACTGCATCCACACCCGCAGATTGCGATCCGGCTGGCTGGGGGTAAAGGCATCACAGGTGCCGGTGAGCAGCGTTGCTGTCGCGCCCGTGCAGTTGGTGACCGTTTCGATGACCTGCCCCACCGCATTGGAGCGATAGCGGGTGATGCGACCCATGGCATCTTGTTCGGCATACAGGCGGTCATTGGCATCATACCAGCGCTGGGTCGTCCGATTGACATCGGTTGCCCCACTGATCGGGGCCGGATCAACGGCCGTGGTTACACGGGTCGCGCGACCCCAGCTATCATAGGTATAGGCCGTTTTCAGGTCGGCCAGCGGATCGGTGGCTGGCGCATAGACACCATCGTGGTAGTCCGTAATCACCGTATCGACCAGTCCCGCTGGAGTATAGGTGGTGACGGTTTGGCGATCGGCGGCATCCGGGCCAGGAATGCCATCCTGATAGCGCTCGATGACCGAGACGACGCGGCCAAGGGCATCATACGCCGTGCGGGTACAGCGATTCAGCGGGTCACAGATCATTGTGGCACGGGGTGTCGCCGTATCATCGTAGGTATAGGTGGTGGTCAGATTGACATCGCTCCGCCCCGTGAGCGGCTGTTGCGGGTCATACTGCCGCATCACCTGCCATGGCCGACCAAAGGCATCATAGGTCAAGCGGGTCACGCGCTGGGTTGTCGCCGTCCAGCGCCAGCCGAGGCTGGAATCCAGCATGAGCGACCCCGTCACGATGCCCGTTTCAGTAATGAAGGTCGTGCGGCCAAAACTATCATAGGCATAGAAGGTGGTACTGTTTTGATCGGGCCAGCGGGCATCATAGGCGGGTGGGGTGGTCGGGAGGGTGGCGGGAAAGCCTGCGGCGACCAAGCCCTTGGTGCGCCATGCGACATGGCCCGCAGCGGTATAGCGTTGGGCGGTATAGGTGCCGAGCGGGGAGCGTTCCCAGACCTGCCGACCGCGGGGGTCATAACCATAGGTCGTGGTCAGATTGCGCTCAGCGGTTTGGGCGGCACACGGCCCGGTAGGGCTGGGAACCCCCGCTGCGTCGGTACAGTTACGCACGACCATGGCCACGGTATCATCGGGATGATAGGTATAGCGGGTCACCGTTCCCCGTGCATCCGTCGTGGCACTGACGCGGCCCACCGCATCGTAGGTGGTCGTGGTGGTCGCGCCAGCGGCATCGGTGACGGCGGTGATTTGCCCCCAAGCATTATAGGTATAGGTCGTGGTGTGCCCCAGCGGATCGGTGACGGCTTCGAGCCAATGCTTGCCCGGGTAGCGTTGGTCATAGGTATAGGTGGTGGTGCGGCCCTGCGGGGTTGTCGGCGCAATCCCGGTGGTGACACTGGTCAGCACATCGCCCGGCCCATACTGATAGCGGGTTTCCCGTCCGAGGGAATCGCGAACGAGCGCTGGCTGCTGGGGGGCAATGGCCTCGGTTGCTGCTCGATAGGTGGTGGTCACGCCGCCCCCTGTGGCATCGGTCATAGAGGTCGCTTGGCCACGGGCATTGGTCGTTTGGCTCAGGGTATTGCCATAGCGATCCGTCGTCGCCGTGCGACTGAGCGTCACCGGATCGAAGGTTGCCTGTTCGGTGGTGATGGTGCCGAGAGAGGTTTCATGGCTGATATGATCCAAGGAGCCATCCGGGCGATACCAGTGTTTTTCCTGATAGACCCGATTGCCGTCACGGGTGGCCATGGTCGTGCCATCCGCCGCATAGGTATAGGTGGTTTCAACCCCATCGCCACTGCGTTGCGCGATGACCCGCCGTTGACTCGGTGGGGGCCAGGCGGTTAAGGCTGGGGCAGCGGCATACAACCAGGCGGAGGGATTCCCAACGGGAACGCTGGCGGTGGTCGTTTCATAGACATTGGTGAGGGTGCGCACGCCCGCGTGATCAATCGTGGTAATCAGGCCATCGGTCAGGCCATAGGTGGTGATGCGCCCCATGACATCGGTCACGGTGGTCAACATGCCATCCTGATAGCCATAGGTCACCGTTCGATTGAGCGGGTCGCGGACACTGGCAAGGCGGGCGGTGGCGGCGCTCTCACCGGTATAGGTCAACGCCAAGAAGCGTTGGCCACTGGTATCCGTGATCCGGTCAAGCAAGCCGGTATAGGGGCCACTGGTGACATACTGGTACTGCAAACTCGCCCCACGACTGGTCGTAACCGTGGTCACGCGACCCAGCAGATCGAAGCGATAGCGGGTTAGGTCGGGAAGGCTCACGGTATAGCCACCCGCATCAGCCGTGAGGGTGGCATAGACTCCGGGGAGGGGGACATAGGTCGATCCGGATTGCCGAAAAGTATAGTGATTCCCCGACGGACTGATCAGACTGATTTGATTGGAGACCCCCAACGGACTGGTTGGCAAGACCAGCCGAAGGTGGAAGGGATGCGTCCAGCCGGGGCCAAGCACCGAGGTCTCGGTCAGGGCTTGACTGTTATACGACCGCGTCCAGGTGAGCGGCTCCCCCTCGGTGGGGATGGAGAGGTCGGTTTCGCTGTGCAGAAAATTGCCCGTGGCGGTATTGACCGGATCACCCGCCACGACTTGGTAGGACGCAGGGGAACAGCCAAATTCACAGGAACCTTTGTTGCGCAATTGGGTGGCGGGCACACCAACATAGAGTGGCCAGATCGCTTGAATGTAGGCGGGTTCGCTCCAGCCTAGCCACAACGGTTCCCCAAAGGCAAACATGAAGGAGACGAGATAGGTGCCATCGGTAATCGGGCGGGTGGGATTGGTGAGTTGGTTATTCCAACTCGTGGCGAAACTGGCGGTCGCGGTACTCGGGTCAAAGCCCGGGGTGGGATGGGGCAAGGTCATGATATGCTGACCCGCCGGGGTATAGAGATCATAGTCATAGCCCAAGAAGGGCATGGACGGCTGACCCTGTGCATTCCGCGTGGGTGGGGTTGCTTGGAACCGGGTCGTCAAGGTGGTCGGGGTTGCCCGATTGATCGGATTGGGGCTGGCCTCATAGTCGGTGACGGTTAAGTTAATCATCACGCTATCGGGTGGGGTGGCGGTCATGCCGGTGGTACTCGTCACCACGGCTCGCCACATGCCAGGATAGCGTTTGAGATCGAGCGCATCAATATTGAGGGGCGCGAGGGTTGCACAAGGGTTGGCCGTCGCCGTACAGTTCTGATCGAAGGGAACCTCGTTCCCCGTATTCCAGCGAGCGGTAAAGAGGAGCGTCCCATTCTGAACGCCGCGATAGGTCATCGTGACGCGGCCAAACTCGATGGTTGGCACAGTGCTGGTCGGAGTGGCACTCCGATACCACGTGGTCGTCCAGGTGGTTGCATTGGGCACCCAGCTGGCGATTTGCTCGGTGGGGCGGAGACAAATGACAATGCCGACCGAGCGATCGGTCTGGAAAAAGCGCCGTTGCAGGGTGGTACCCGTCGGATCATGCGACCAATCCACGTTACTGGGATTCAGAAATTCATACTGGTTGGTGCTATCCCGTTGCCACCACGCGCGGGGATTGGTCGCATCGCCAGTACAGGAACTCACATCCTGCGGCGTAACCGCTGGGGTTGATGGTGCACGGGTCTGATCAGCCTCCAACGGACGCGGACGCGTTGGCGATGGGGCAATGGCGGGATCACTGATGCGGGTCAATAACGGGCCAAATGGTGATGGTGCGGTCGTGGTCACCGGAATGGTCGGACGTAGGGTGGGTGTATCCACCAGCGGGAGGGCGACGGGCGGCAAATCAGGCAAGGGCGGCAGCTCGTTGTTCGGGGTGACCGGGGCCGTGGCCGGCTGCGGCTGCGGATTGGCGAGCACGGTTGGACGCATAGATGCGCGTGGAACACCCGAACCCAACAGCGTGATGAGCAACAGATGGGCAAGCCACCGTGGCACAAGCGACATAGAGACTCCTTTGGATGCAGATTGATGCGTACCCTGCGAGAGGAGTCATCCTACGATCATACGGAATACGTGTCATAACGATTGGTGGGTGGAATTGTCCATCCGTCGGCTCTCCAGCCAAGGGATGCTCTCTCTCGCTCGGGAATTGTGGGCATCCTAGCAAATGGAATGCCCCCTGTCAAGCCTTTGGAAAGGATGAAATGAGGGGGGATTTGTCTTAATCCCAGGGGCCGACTTGGTAGCAAAGTTGGCCCTTGACACCCACCCCTTTACCCTAATCGCTTGAGTTGCGCATTGACCCATTTCTCTTCTTCCAGAATTACTGTTCCAAGCCATGGATAGTCGTTTAATAAGGGATTAATCAGTTGTAATAGCTCCCAAGTATCTTCGATTGTTCTACTGGCCTGCCATTCTTTTTGAATAAGGGATATTTTTAATGAATCATCATCTCGATACTCATTGCCTAGTGATAAGAACAAAGCTATCCTTCTTCTAATATGGGTAATCGATTTCGCTTCAGCAAGTGCATGGGTGATATTCCCCTGCGCCGCATATACCTGCGCAAGTGTATAGATCGCTTCATCACGGCTCCCTGTGGTATTGATTAATTGAATAGTTTCAATAGCCTGGGTTATTTGTCCTATCGTCGCTAGTGCCTGTGACAGTGATCCATATGCATAATCACGATCATTGTCGTTGGGTAGGATGGTTATACGTGTTTTCATTTCTGCAATAAGATCTTTTGCTTGTTCTATCTTATCGACAGAAACATAGCTTCTTGCAATGATACTTAAGGTATCAATATATTTCCACATTGTCTTGATTGATTGTGTAATATGTTTAGCCCGTTCTTGATCGCCAGCCGTACAATATGCCTGAGCGATAGCACGATATACAAAATCTTTCTCTCTCGATTTAACAGATTGACTAAATTCTATTGCTTGTTCAATTTGACCTCTATCGGCAAATTCAATTGCAATACCTGGGAGTATAGATGAACTACCAAATCGATCATAAGTATTGACCGATTCAAGAATCGTCATAGCTTGTTCAATATTCCCAATGCGTATACTTATAGTTGCAATAGAATCTATCAATTCGAACTGTAGATCACCATCGTCTATAGATTTCGCCATCTCCAATGCGTGCTGTAGAAATATGGTTGCCTGATTATGATCATTCATTACAGCATAAGTTTGTGCGATCGTTTCTACAGCATGAATGTGTGTGCGAGGTTCAAGAATACGCTTCGTTATGGTTATTGCTTCATCCATCAGAGTATAGGAAACTCCTAGATTCTGAATCGCAAAGCTGGCAGCAGCTATTGAACATAAGACACAAACCCGTGTTTTTTCCAGTGTGGATAAAGAATCTTCATCAACCGCATAAGATAGGGTTTGGAACTCTGACCCCAGTAGTTTGTGTGCCTGATCTAGATTGCCATTGTTAACATAGGTATATATCAGCGAATAAGTCGATTTTATTCGCCACCATGAGTGGTTGATCGATTGTGCGATATTCCTAACTTCATTTAAGACCGCTTGTGAATTGCCATTAGATGGATTGTTTAGAACGATCTGAATAACTTGGCCAAGCGTAGTCTCACGTATATCATAATCTGCAATCAGTGTGCTTATTGTTATTGCACGGCTCAGATCCCCAAGAACTGTATAGGCTTTACTGATAGCTTTAAAGGCATTCCCTTGCGCTGATGGCTCATCTATCGTGTGTGCAAGGGCTATGGCATTATCAAGATATGTATCCCTCAACATATCCATCTTCATTCGGTTGTACGTTTTGGCCATGAAGCAAAGTTCATCCACCTGTTTTTCAGGCGCGTCTATGGAATGAATCAAAGTTTCTATGGCATGGAAATAACTATTTGCCTGTTTGGCATTCCCCACTTTTGTATATATTTCTGCAATAGCACTATAAACTTGGATAGACTGTTCAATATGCCTGATGGTAGCGGTATCCTGAAGAATTTTATATAGAAGCCTTTCAACTTGTTCAGAATCACCGGCCTCCGCAAATGCAAGCGTAATAGTAATCATAGCATGCAGCAGATAGGACGAATCTTCAATCATATAGGCTATAGTCAGTGCAGGAATACACTCATGTTTTTGTACAAGAAGCCACACAATGTCATATAGTGTTCTTGCTCGTTGCCAAGGGTTATCAATTTTATCGGCAAGAGCTGCCGCTTGAACGATCATAGATCTATTAGTCAACAGCGTGACAATTCGATGGTAGAGAGGGCTAGCACTATTCGGATCGTTGATAAACTCTACCAACAAGAATGCTTCATTTAAAAGGTTGTCTAATTGATCTGTGGGATAAGACTCAGGATGGGCTTGTGCAATGTCGCATAAGATGCTTGCCCGCTGTTCATTATCGTCGATTGTCTGTGCAAGGTTATATGCTTGATCAAGATCACCAATCCAAATGCATACCTGTATGATGCTTTGTAACGCCTCTTGTTTACTTTGTACTGGAATCATTGGGAGAAGAGATTCCATTCGATAAAGAAGTATTTTTTGCTGATGAGGATCGCACCATTGGACGACGATTGACCATAAGCCGATTTGTCTGATTGGATCAGATATTAATTCAATACGGGCTAAAGATTCCTCTAACCGCCCAAGCATTGCTAAAATAACAAACAATTCATCCGAACTCTGATCCATCCTATTATTAAGACTCGTTCGCAACAAACTATACTTCCACAGCCGAGGCAGGTTCTGGATATTTTCTTTAGTCGATTGCCCCGCGTTGATGGCACTCTCTCGCCCGCGATCCAAATCCAGCGCATAGAGTCGGGTACTCGGATCGAAGCGGGTTTTGTATTCACCATAGTCGCCCGTATCCAAGACCTTCCAGAGTGTTGTCCAGTTTTCCGCCAAGAATAAATGCATGATATAGTGATGCCGCGCATAGACCCGCCGTGCCTGCTCAATGGGATCACGATCATCAGCCCAAATCGCGTCCAGATCGCTATCACACCAGTCAGCTAGTCGTTGATGCCAGCGTTTCACCTCACGATCATTAAACACCGATGTCGTCAAATAGTCGCGAAACAACAAGTGATGCAGGGCAACCCGCTGATCAATGCCCTGACTGACTAATCCCCCAAAAACCCACACGGCATCCTGCATCGTGTCGTGGTCGTGCCCCAGCAGATCGCCCAGCACATCCAGCCGCAATGGTTCTTGAGCAACGAGCAACAGTGCCAGCATCGGCTTCCAAATCGACCGCCAGTCAGACATTGATCGACCTTTAATCCGCTCCAAGGTAATCCCAAACAGATTGCTGGGATTCTGCTCAATCTGTTTAATCAAACTGGTCGCATCGACTACGGACGCACCCTGCATTGTATCCGCCGCCAAGTGGACAAACAGCGCATTGCCCTTGAGTGCGGTATAGAGGTTATGCAGGAGGCTATCCGACACACCTGGCTGGACCGATCGCCACAACGCGAGCGCATCATCTTCACGCAGTGGTGGCAGGTCGTAGTCCACCCGATGCAGAATTTCGAGCGGCTTCAAGGTCTCATCAGGCCGTGAGCCAAGCACCATCACGATGCCAGGAGGCGGCTGTGGCGGCAGAAACGACAAGTCACGCGAGCCGTCAATGTCGGGTTGGAGTTGATCGAGGCCATCTAGATAGATCGTTTCCTGAATGCCCTGCTTGGAAAGCTCGTCGAGGATTCGCGTAAATTCCCCCTTCATCGCCGGATAGCTTTCCTCGGGGAAGTACGAAACCGTCAGTCCATGCTTGAGAATCAACTGTGCTACCACCGCCCGAAGCAAGCCCAATTGATATTCGCGGCCCGTGGTCAGGGCAATAAAGTGGTGCGGAGTCTGTGCAATCCCCGCTTCTTGAATCAACTTGGCAATACTACTGCTCTTGCCTTCGCCTGCTGCCGCTTTGATCAAAACATAGCCACCTGTAGGCCGCATTGCTGCAATCTGCTCGCGAATCGCCGCCAGTTCGTTGACCCGACCGACGAAGCCTTGAAGGCGCAGGGTGAGCAGGCGATCACTCTCGATTTGTTGTGCTGCATGGCGAATCCTCGCCAGTGTTTTTTCCTGTTCGAGTGCCGCAAGTGACGCTTTTAATGTCGCTTCAGGAAGATCAACATGTTGATAGACATTGCCTTGAATCTGATTGCCGATCAAGATATTAGAACCGTGGGCTTGGATCGGCTCTATCGTGTTTTGAATCACGGTTGGTGGGGAGGTGGAGTTGGTGTGATCGGCATGCTGCGTCTGCCATAACCCACCATGCGTAACCCGACTATACAGGGTTATAAATCCCCATGCCCCATGCTCATGGCCATCGGCATGAATCGCCTTGCGAGCCGCAATCAGGCTGGCATCAATTGAACCACTGTGTCCGAGAGTGGCATAGAAGGCGTTTGCAAAGCAGTGGCCAGTCCGATTCAGGATTGCGGCTTGCATGCCAATCACGGCGGGAATGCGATCGGTGATGAAAATCGGGGCAAAGCTCGTGAGCAGGCTCTCCCCAGCACTGCTGGTGTGGCAGGCATTCAAGACGACCAGTTGCACCCCCGACTGATGGAGCATGGTGCTGAACTCGCGGGCCGAGAGCCGATCCCGCGATTGATCGGCGCGTTCGATGTCGAGGTAGCCCATGCCGCGTTGGATACTGCCATGGCCGATATGATGCACGATATGCGGTCGCTGGTTGGTGAGCAGATCGGTCAAGCGGTCGCGGGTGAGATGGGGGACTTCGATCAGATCGATTGGTCGTGCGCTGTGCGTGATGGCAGCATGGATGATGGCAACTTCGGCTTCCGCCGCAATCGGGTGGTTTGCCAACTCCGCAGGCAAGGCCGAGGTCACGGCGAGGCGAATAGGCTCACCAGGGGGAATGCCCAAATTAGGAATCGGATCATTCCACGAAAAGGTTCGTACCAAGGCATGTTCCAGCATGAGGGGACGGCCCGCAGCGGTGGCCATCAATTCCCAAGGTAGAGCGGCAGCCGCGCTCAGGCGGGTATCGGTATCAATGGCCAAATGGATACGCAACGCCACCTTTTGTTGGTCAGCATGGGCGCGAGCCGTGGCAAAGGCTTCGGCAATGGTTCCTTGAAACAGGGTTTGGTACAGAAGTTGGCCAACCGCGATCACGACGGACTCGTCAATCGGTGTGTGATAATCCAGCGCCATCTGGTAGACGGTCAGGGTCGGATCATCAAGCGGCAGCAGCAGATCTTCGCTGACCTCATGGCCTGCCTGGGTGCGGGCGGTCACAGGATAGCGATCCCCGTGGGGGGCGGCAATGGTGAGATGGAAGGATGCAAACGCACTGCTCATCGTGACAAACCCTCGGCCTGCTGGCGCTGTGTGGTTGGTGGTGTTTCCCTATCCTAGCAAAGCAATGGTCACGATGCAAGCGATTGCTGACGGTTTGTTCGTGATGTGTTGAGTGATACGTATTCTATCCGATGCCCCATACCACACTAAGTCAATAGGTGGGTAACACATACCGATCACTCGTGTTGGCAGAGCGTTTTTATACCACTGCAATGGCATAAAAACGCATTAATAATGATGGAAAAGTGGCATATTCTTGGGCAATACTGCCATGGTGAACGATCGGTATGTGTTACCAAGGCAATGGCTTAGCGTGCCCATACCTTGGTATCACAGAGCGATCTCACAGCCGAAAACTTCCACGACAGCACGCATGTTCGATATAGAAAACTGGGGGAATCTGCGTTGGTGAGCGCAAATTGCATGTCCATGCGTCGAAAAATGGCCCTACCATTAAATAATCTTAATGGTGTGGCGTGTGGTAGCACGAATCTTGGGGTTGTATAGACATTAGTATTTAATGATGTGGCGCTCAATAGTACAAATCGTGGGGTTGTGATGGATGTGCAAAGCACTAGGTTCCGTCCAGAACATAGGCAAGTATCCAAGACGGCTACCGCATTATCGGTGCCATTGACAATCCTTAAAATGCCTAGTATGCTATCTCTAACATGCTAGGAACACTTAAAGTCTATACCTCAGGGCGACCTCCTCATAGTCAAATCATAGCGTGGGATGGTATGTAGGGGGGGTATAAAGTGTTTCCCATAATGGTCTTGAAGCTAAATTAGTTGAAAGGATCATTATGAAAAAGAAGACTACTATTAAAAAACGTAATAAAAACCAATGTCCAAAAAAGACACTAGTTAATCGTGATATCCAAATGAGTGATTGGATTAATATTGTGCGAATTCTCGTAACCCTGATCGAGATAATCACTAACTAATCCAAATTTCTTATTTTCAAGATATCCTTCAAGAAGAGTGGTTGAAAGACTGCTCTTCTTGGTTTATCAATTGATGATGTTCCGAAAATATCAACTATAGATCTTAATTTTATTAATGATGTAGATATATTTATACTTAATCCATTGACAATATTTATCAAATCACCAATAATTAAATTATTATCAACTACAATAATATTTCCTTCTATTTCTATTGTTAAATTTCCTTCGTACATATTGTAATCACATAAACTATCGGAAATTATTTTGACACCATTTATTTTTTTAATTGATTCTAAATAAATATCCCTTATTGGCTTGTATATTAGAAAGTAAGGGTAGATTCGTTGGATATCTGTTGTAATGATTCTATTTATATGTTTATTTATTATTAAGTAAGTATTATTGGGATTTAGATTATTTCCAATAATAAAATGAAATTCATTTATTAATGGATATTGGAGTAAAATCGATCTAGCCTTTATTATTTCTCTTTCCTTAGGAAATCTTCCTATAATTTTAATAAAACTTCTATTTAATAGTATGAAATCTGGAGGACATTTAATGAGCTTATTTTTACGGTCGATATCATGAATATATATGGTTTCTAAACCTATAAGGTCAAAAAACATTTTATATCTGGCATCAATCCTTTTTCTGAAGCAGATACCATCGTAATTTCTACTTTTTTGAATTCTAGGGTTTTGACTATCTTTCGTCATATTACCTCTAGCTCACCCAAATATTTGGGTGAAAATTAAGATCTGATCATATTATAAACTGTACTGTATGATAGTTGATTCCAACGTTTTGCTGGTTTAATATAAACGAGTTTACCCAGAATACCCATCGATATTATCAAAATATATGATCCTTTTAATGAGCCACGACATGCCACGACATGCCACTCATTCACCCCCCCGCACCAATCCATCCTTGACCAACTCCACCGTCCCTGAATCCCAGCGCACCTCGACCTGCAACCAGCCACCCCGCCCCGTGAGTGTGCCCGTGCGGCCATCCTTGGTATGGGTGACCTGTGCCCCGACCTGCGTGATTAACTCCAAGTGGCGCGTAATCAAGGCTTGGTCATTCAAGGACTCAAACGGCTTCGGAATCCAGCGCGAGCCGTCGCGTTTCCAGACGAGCAAGCCCCGCCGCATCAGCGTAATGCCCGTCGCTACTTGTTCCTCAAGGGTTGGAGCCGCAGCCATCAGTGTTTCCAGCCGCGCAGGCTGGCCGTTTTGGGCCTGCCAGAGCTTGATTACATCAATCGGAATCGCATCGACGGTGGCCCGTAGCGCTTTCAACTGCGCTTGGATTTCGCTGTGCTCCAAACCCACCCACTCCAGCCGCGCCATGGGTGTAACCCCGTGAATCGTATCACGCACCTGGCTCGGACTTTTCCACGCCTCAACCACCAGCGGCACGGTGCTGCCCGTTGGCTCGCCCGTGATCAACCCCAGCTGCACGCGGTCGGGTGGCGCAGCCGAGCCAAGCACGAGGACAATCTGGCCAATCGGCACGACATCCCAGCGATCATCCGGCTGTGGTTTGGGTGGCGCGGTCACATTTGGCTCGCCCGTGTCCAATGCCGGACGCGGGGTAAAGACGGTTTGACTGCCAAGCCGCTTGGTGCGGAAGTGGCTGCGGGCAACACTTAACACGCCCTCGACAATCGGGCGCAAGGTCGGCTGATAGGCCGTGCCATACCAGGCTGCGCCAAGCTCAATCGCCGTCCAGGGGCGGGCTGGAATCCCATTCGCGGTGGCAATCGCGGAATCAGTACCCTATCCCTGTCTCACCGATGGGCGCACAGAGGGTATTGCATACAGGGTATTGACAGGTGATCGGCCATCCTGTAAGGTAGAAAGACCTATCACTTCATTCCATGGAATACTGCTTGGTCTCTCTCCCTTCGGCCATTCGAATCAATGAATCTTGTGTCAATTGCATACAAAAGGGGACATTCTATGCACGTCCACTTCATCAAAAAACGCAATCCCATGGTCCTTGTTGTGGTCTTTATTGGTATCTGGTTGTTGACGATGATGCCCCCAACACGTCATACTGCTGCGATACCGCATGGTCTTACCACCCATGATTGGCAGATCCTCACATCGTTCTTTCCCCCAACTCAGCAAGCATTTTTTAAGGCATCCAATACCGGCCCACAAGATTTTTTTGGATCTCGTGTTGCTGTAGACGATGATACCGTCGTCATAACGGCCCCGCAAGAAGATAGTAGTACAACCGGGGTCAATAGTACACCCAATGAGGAGGCATCGGAATCGGGGGCAGCCTATGTCTTTGTTCGGACGAATGGGCTTTGGACACAACAAGCCTATCTCAAACCCTCCAATACGAGTCCCGGTGATGCGTTTGGAGAAAGTGTCGCCATTGATCAGGATACCATTGTTATTGGTGCCTTTAAGGAAGATAGTAGTACGACCGGGGTCAATAGTATGCCCAATGAGGAGGCATTAAACGCAGGCGCAGCCTATGTCTTTGTTCGGACGAATGGGCTTTGGACGCAACAAGCCTACCTCAAGGCATCGAATACGGATGCGGATGATGCGTTCGGGACAGCCGTAAGTGTTAGCCAGGATAGTATCGTTGTCAGTGCGATCAATGAAGATAGCAGTACGACCGGGGTCAATAGTACGCCCAATGAGGAGGCATTAAACGCAGGCGCAGCCTATGTCTTTGTTCGGACGAATGAGCTTTGGACGCAACAAGCCTACTTTAAAGCATCGAATACGGGTGCGGATGACATGTTCGGACGAAGCGTTGCCCTTTATGCCACAACCCTCGTTGTAGGTGCCTATCTTGAGGATAGTAATACCCGCGGTGTCAACAATCCGCCCAATGAAGCAGCACCTGATGCGGGTGCAGCCTATGTCTTTGAACGGGTCAATGGTCATTGGGTGCAGCAGGCCTATCTCAAGGCATCAAATCCAGGGGAAACTGATCGCTTCGGCATTAGTGTTGCGCTTGAGAGCAGCACGATTGTGGTAGGGGCGTATCTGGAAGATAGCAGTACAGCGGGTGGGCAGAGCGACCCAAATGAGCAAGCACCCGATGCGGGTGCAGCCTATGTCTTTGTCCGAATCATGGATACATGGTATCCGCAAGCCTATCTTAAAGCGTCAAACATCGATGCAGGAGACCGTTTTGGAGCCAGTGTCGCCGTCCATGGCGATTTACTGCTGATTGGAGCGTACTTGGAAGCAAGCAGTAGTAGTGGCATCGACAGTATCCCAAATAATGATGCACCCGGAGCCGGAGCCGCCTATCTTTTTCTACGAACCAATCATAGATGGACACAACAATCCTACTTAAAAGCATCGAATACCGGACTGAATGATACATTTGGCATTCGTGGTGCGCTATATCAAGGGACAATCGTGATCGGTGCATATCAGGAAGATAGTAGTACGGTTGGGGTGAATCCTCCTTCTAATGAGGAGGCTTCAGATTCCGGTGCAGCCTATGTCTACACGACGACTATGCTTGTGCCGAATCCCCATCGTGCATATCTGCCATGGGCTGGACGGGAATAGGGGAATTTCTCTTAATTCTAGGGGGCTGATTTAAAATAAAAAATCAGTACTCTACGCCTAAAAAAAGGGGGTTTTTGCTTAACGCCTCAAAAAGGTAAAGGTGTCTCAAAACGTACACCTTCTGAACCAAGGCTCATTGAGGGTTGCACAATATGTCTCAGAATGGCCGTATCATAACATCTTTGAGGTTCTGCGCCAACTAGGAGGACTCGATGGCACGCATCGGCTATGCTCGCGTTAGTTCTGTTGGCCAAAGTCTGGGTACCCAGATTGCCAAACTGGCAGCGTGTGACAAGATCTATCAAGAAACGCAGAGCGGCACAACGGCAAAGCGTCCGCAACTAGCGGCCTGTCTCGAATATCTTCGTGAAGGCGATACGCTGGTTGTCACGCGTCTTGATCGTTTAGCCCGTTCCACGTATCACCTCTGCCAAATTGCGGCTGAGCTTACGCGAAAACAGGTCGATCTCCATGTCTTAGATCAACAGATTAATACGCATGATGCCACAGGGCGGCTCGTCTTCCATATGTTGGGAGCCATTGCGCAGTTTGAAACCGAGTTGCGGGCAGAGCGACAGATGGATGGAATACGGCTGGGGAGTCGCCTTTGGGAGACGTAAGACCCTTCTCCCGGAACAGATTGCAGAATTACAGGCACGGCGGCGCGATGGCATCACGATTCGGATCTTGATGAAGGAGTATCGACTTTCCAAAGCAACAATCTATCGCTACTTAAATCAGTCTGAATCCCTATAATTTACCTTTTTGAGGCGTTAAGCAAAAACCCCCAAAAAGTGTGCTGCCGCCCCTTTCATTCCATTATCGAACAAGATCCTGGAATAACCCAACGGCCATGATTGATTTGTTGGCTAATCAATCATGGCCGTTGCTTTTGTGTTCATGAATCCTCTAGTAATCGGGGCACTGGTTCTAACCTTGCTCTTGGGAGTTTTTTCGCAGGAATAACAATGGTGTTAATCCCTGGTTAAATTCGAGGAATATCTCCATCAAATATTTCAGTTTTTAGAAAAAGAATATGAAGGCATATAAACCCACTAAAATTAGAATTGTAACTATCACAATCAATAAAATAACCAAATTTTTCTTAGAACGGGTTTCTTTAGAAGAAGTAGATGATAAATCGCCATAATCAGCATCATTGTAAATCCTCGATCTTCTACAAACCTCACATAAATCATTCCTCAAGATATTATGAGTTTCACAATTATCACAGATCCATCCTACTTTTTTTTTTCTCATCATCTGAATCATCTATTAATCGAACCGTATCCTTTTTGAACCTTTCTAGAAGACTTCCCTTAATAGTTGGTTCATCCGGAGGGATAATCGTATTAGATGTTACAGATGATCGCAGCAGTAATTCATCTGACGGTGATTCTTTCCTGATAATGGTTGTTCTTAATGTAGGTGATGGCGCTTTATCTTCTTCTTTTGATTCTATATCAAACATATGTACTACATTTTCATTTTCCCAGTTCTGTAAAATATACAATATTTTAGTTGAATTTGGACGTAATGTATAGTCTAATGACAACATTCTTTGAATTAATATGTAAATGGACTCTGGAAGTACCGCCTTATTTATCACTAAAGGCGATCCACCGATAATAGCATCAGCAGGAGTACTATATAGTTTACTGAATTCAGGCAGTTTTCCTGTGAAATACTGATAAAATACCAATCCTAAAGAAAATATATCTGAAAGTATAGTAAGATGCTTAGGATCAAATGATCCTTGTAAGTACAATGATAACTCTGGCGAATAATATTCTAATGTACCGAGTATATCTGCAGATTTAGGCGGGAAACTAGAAAAATAACTGTTATCGAAGTCTATAAGCTTAGATATGTATTTATCACTGCGTTTTATAAGAATATTTTCAGGCTTAATATCACCGTGAACTATATTATTATTATGTAGCACTCCTAAACTATGTATTGCCGTTTTCATTATTAATATTTTTTCATGATTAGATAATGCTGATATATCTTCAATACTTATACTAGAAGTTTCAATTTTTTCTGTAATTTTATAATATATACTTCCATATCGAAAAAAATCCAAGGTAAAAACTAGATTCCCTCCTTTTATTACGCTTTCATATAATGCTCTTTGTAGCTTTATTTGATGATCTTCAAATATTTGACATTGATAAAGTTTCTTCTTTATAGTTTCTCTACTACCCGGAGAAGATGTGATAGGATATTTTGGGTGAAGATATTCTTTAATAAAGACGATTTCGCCATGTTCCGATTTAGAGTTTTTTGCAAAAGCCCAAATTGCATTACCTGTTGAAACAGGTTCAGTTATAACTATATAACCATTAATATTATCATTTATTTTCATTTATCTCCTCCTAAATCTCTGATGAAATGTTCATAGTCGCTTCGATAAAGTTCCCAGAGCCTATTTGTGTAAAATAATTCGTGTTTACTTAGTACTTCTATATTTCTTTTCACTATATCGATGCCTTTCACACGTACTTTACAATATTCATATCTTTTTTTGAAATTATTTTTTAAAATATCCAAATCATTCCATTCTATAACAACCAACGATAGAGAAAAATCATCACCAGCATATAATTTTATAATATCATTCAATAAATCCCTCCATTCCAAAACATTATTAGATTTAAATAATGAATCAAGTATAAAATATTCAAAATGAAGTGGAGTAGGTAAATAACCAAAACATCCATCTGTTGCGGATATTAGTATCATTGGTGTATCTGAAGTTATTTTTTTGCAATTAATATAAAAATCCTCTGAGAATTTTATATTATTAGATAAAGGACAATCCTGTTTTAAGAGTTCAAATGCGTCCTTATCTTGACTAATATCATCTTTTGTTACTTGTTGTAATCCATAATCTGATGTCAGTATATAATTTCTTGAATCTCCAGCCCAAATCGAATAATAATTATACGTTATAGTTTGATTGTTAATATATTTAGTGAATAATAACATCGCCATTGTCGTCGGTAATACTTGCACTAATGCACTCTTTATTTTAGACGAAGGGATATTTATATTTTTATCCTCAATCGCATATCTCATTCTAGTTATAATAATGTCTTTTAATTCGCTTGCTATGAGTGAGCATGAAAATGATTCTTCATTTATTAGTTTATTAAGTAAACTTTGCAAATGATCGTAAACTATATTTCTAACCATTCTGGAAGCAATATAAGCCGCTGTATGTTCTTCTTCATTAACTGTATATATAGTTCCGCCTGCTCCGCCTAATCCATCAAATACAGCAATTGCTCCGCAGTTTGGGTACTCATCAACCATCAAAATTGGAAATGCATCTTCACCCGCACCTGATATTTGCTCATACATAAGGTCAAAGCTAATAATTTCATTCATAAGTCACCATACTATAGCTAAAAGGGAGGACTAAATATTTAGTCCTCCCTTTATTGGCATCTATACACTCGCAACAATGGTATCCAAGATTGTTTGATAATCTATATCTGATAGACCACTACCTGCCTTAGATGTATGGTGTATTACCATACTCCAATTAGTTGCTATATCTGTCCAAGGATAAGTATCTGGCGCATAAATAATAAGCCTTTTGGCTTGAAGATCAACATATCCCTGTTCCCACCAATCACTCATCTTATTGAAATCATTTGGCATATCCCCTGGATAATTTGAGGGTCTAGGAAAAGTGGTTTGATCAAGAGGATGAGCATTTGTGTCAGTCCACATCACTATTATTTGTCGCCTACGATGACCACTCGTCATCCAATCAGATTTGATGGCTAATGCTAGGGCTTCTAAACTATTCTCTGGTGCATCTCCGCCTTTATCAGCAGTAATTGCATTGACGAAACTGGTAAATCCAGGTAATTCATCAGGAAGATTGAAGAATTTTGATATATTCATTGCATCGGACGGATCATCATAGTAATCTCGAAAAGCTATTACTTTAATTCGTAATCCTGCAACATTTTTGGATTTTGATGTTAGTTTCGATGATAAATCGTCATAAAATCGTATTGCGTTTGTTTTGACCCGATCAATGATGCTAGACATACTACCTGTTGCGTCAATACATAACACAATATCTACATTGTATTTGACTCCTTGTTGTCCATCAACCATTACACCCTCCTTTGTCAAATGAATGCACAGTTAGATACGATCTATTTATGAATCCGCAATAGGAAAATTACTAGACAGAACCTAGTAATTTTTTATGTTTATGGTGATATTCAAGTTTTCCCAAGAGCCTTAGAAATTATTAGACAGAACCTATGGTAGATAGCATGAATCAATATAATTTACTTCGCATAGCCTAACAAATGACCTACATATCATACCATCACATGCCGATAATGCAACTATCTTTTCCGAAAATCCCAATGACTTTTTTGACGAATCGGTTGTTAGTCGTTGCCATCCATAATCAGATACGTCCATCTGGTTTGGACTTTACATACGCCATTCTCGCCGCTAAAATCAAGCCAGATTCACCACACGCAAGAAAGAAGGTTATGGCTATGGCTGATAACACCACGGTTCCGTCAACGCCGATGATCTGAGTTCAATGAACCCGTGGCAAGATTATCTGTAGCAATCAGGGTACAACTATCAGCGGCAAGGCCAATCTTGGCCAAGCGACTTTCATAATAAATGCGCACGGTTGCCCCATCCTCGACCGCATCAGCAATATCGTAGATAGCGACCTAGGGGCCAAAGACCGCAGGGGTGTTAATGTCATGGCGCTCAATCGGGTTTCCGGTAAAGCTCACGTAGGTGGCGTTCAGCGGCAGGGTCTTCTAAGCTGGGGGTGGCGCGGTGGAGCACCCTATAGTACCGAAGAATGGTCTGCTTGTCGATAGAGAGTGAGTATTTATCCTTACAATTCGTTACATGATATCTAGACAGAGGATAGTGGATTATGATAGGATTGGGAGAATCTAGGCTTAAGCAGTAATACGCTTATATTTGCGTGTAATTGGTATGTAGAGAGTAATATATTTTCAATAGAGCATTACTGAAAGTGCTTGATTAAAAGAATTTTTAATCTAAGTTTATTATATTTTCAGGCATATCCCTATGAAAACTGAGAATGAATAATTTTTTTATAGAGGGATAATATCAGATGAATAAGGAAGCGAACAAACATACATTTAATAATATAGGAAATGGTGATCAGTATATCCATGCTGGTGATGGCGATCAGTATATCTATCACTCGCAGTATAATAGTGCGTATGCTGAAATTTCGATATATCAATATACGGATGCTCTTGGACAGCAGATTATTTTTCCAAAACAAAAAGTTCCTGTTAGAGTTAGTGTTAATATTCGAAATCTAAACAATTTTGTGGAGAAGGTTTATGTAATATTTGAAGGTTATCTGTATCACCAAGAAAAAGGTGGTGAATATGGCTATACATCTTATGAACCATATTTTTCTGATAATAAGTTCATACAAGGGAATTTATTTAATATTTTAGAAAAGTATCGCTCTGGAGGTTTATTTTTAAATGATTCAACCCAAAAAGATATATTAGATGTTAAATTAATAAATATTATGACATCAAATAGTGAATCGTCAAAACTTGAAATATTTAGTGGATATCTTTATTGTAACTCATCTATTGGAATTAATGAAAATGTATTAAATGATATATTTATTACTACAGCTACTTCAATGAATAATGAGGTTAAGATAACAGATAGTAGTAAAATGACGGTGTTTTGGTTGGCATGGTATTTTATTATCTGTCCAATTATTGTTAAGTTGGATGTTGATAGTGGTTCTAATATAATTATAAGTATTCTTAAAGTATATGTTATTTCTTGGGTTATTGCTCTCGTAATTGGAATTATTATGTCTCATATGAGAGGTAAAAATTATGGATAATAAGAAATATAGTAATTTTTCTAGTATAAGTGAAAGTGATTTCAATGATTCTAACGTAAATGTTAATAGCTCGGGTAATATTACTCAAAATGTATATCGCAATACAGGAAATGGTTCGCAATATATTTATAATGGAATTGGCAATCAGAATATTAGTAATCAGAATATTAGTAATCAGAATATTAGTAATCAGAATATTAGTAATCAGAATATTAGTAATCAGAATATTAGTAATCAGAATATTAGTAATCAGAATATTAGTAATCAGAATATTAGTAATCAGAATATTTCGATGAAATATATTAAGAGAGATATGGATCATCGAAAATATGATGATATGATTCGTATTTATATTATATTAGCGTTTATTTTCGCTATTATTGTGATTTGGTTGATATGAGTGAAATAATTTGTAAGATAAGCTCTGTCTGATAATTCAGGATAGCGGTATTGATGGTGCAAGCGTCCGAACCAATCGAATGCGAGATAGTTCAGCGCGAGTTTCTCAAACCGTGTGGCGACCGAGCCACCCAATAGTCCGTTCGACGACATTGCGGTCACGATACACCTGTGGGTCATAGCCGATCGGACGGCCTGCCTTCCGCACCCCGCGTCGGCTGCGTGGCGGAATGACAGACCGAATCCCATGCTGGGCTTTAGTAGAGGATGCCCCGAACGAGTGCTGCGAACATATGTTTCATTCAATACTTGGCGTCGTCGGCGATACATCCATATGCTCAGGAGCAACGATTTGCATACGATATCGGAACTATAAGTCTAAAAAACTCTTACTGATAAGACCAATACCACTCTGAAATAAGTAGTATCACTTTTAATGATAGAGCGAAGTGTTGCTCTATCATTAAAAGCCTCATGTTAATCTTACGCATCAGTATCTGTTTGTGGAAGATCAAGCAACTCCCTCAGCAAGGCTTCATCAACCTCACTTAATGGGTATTGGCGGCCATCTTCTTTCCCAATCTGAATCTCTGGAATATTCTTGGATTGCGTAGCCTCACGCAATCGACGGATTGACTCAAGGGCAACTGCCACCCCGCCAGCAATTTCAACCGCATGTTTCGTCGCCTCAAGGATAAGATTCAGGGTCTCGACGTTAAACTGCGGTGGTTCTGGATACAGTTCTCCGAACTTCGTGAGTTCATCGTACACCATTGTTTGCATATCCGTTTGTCCGGCTGGAATACTAATCGCAAGAAAAGATGGAGTTGTCATAGGTTTCTCCTGAATGTCCTACTACAAGAAGTCTATTAATTATTTGAGCACTGCGCCATAATGGGTAAAGGCTGCCCAATACACAGGATTTGCGAACGGCTGATCACCCCGAAATGGACGAAGCATCTCCTCTGCGGTTCTCGCTTGCGTTTCATAGGGAACGAGCATCGCAACAGCGTGGAGTGCCTCAGCACGGGAAAGAGTACGCAGCCAGCGTGTTGCGTCGCTGAGCGCCTTCGCGGATGAACTGCCGGCTATCATCCACGCATACATCTGGTGAAGCAACAACACTGTCGGTAATGCATACACCGCCCAGAGTGGAGCAAGTGCGGTTTTGCACCCTGCATATAAGAGGCCAATTGGAAAGTTAAGCACTTCTTCACTGAGGCGCTTAAAATCCAAGACCCCCATTTTACAGGAAACTAAAATAACCATATCTGTCTTCGCTAAGTCAAGATTCGCCATTACATCCGTCAAGGTCAGATTCGTATTGGCCAGCACCAGATGGGACTTGAGTGGCTCATCACCATCATACCATCCATGACACCCAAATAAGATATGCCGTGGGGTTCGCTCACCTATGGCCGATAGAACATTCTGGAGGGTTGCATGGTGATGTAAGAGAACCTCTCCGCCCCCAGCGATCCGTTGAAACTCCTCGGCTAACCAATCGGTATAGAGTGCTGAACCCGCTTGTCCGGTCGGATTTCCTATCGCAATGAGTGGTTGGACATGGCGACCTTGGAGCCGACTGGCGATAGCGAAAATCCGCGCAGAAGGACTATAGGAAATGGTAAAATCATCCTGAAAATAGGTTCCATTATAACGGGCAGCATGTACTGGAAGTGGCCTGAGGAGGAAAACGGGAATGAGCACCACCTCGGTCATGTATTGTGTGTGCAGATACGCAGCAATAGGACTAATGAGATTCTCGCCAAGCTCGTCTAAAATACCGCTTAAGTGGCCCAAAAAAGCGCGAGGATTTTCGAGTTGACCACGCATAAAACTACCATAGATGCCTTCTTCTTCTTGATTCATCAGTAATGTTTTTAACTTTGGAATAGAAAAATTTCGCAGTTCACTATAATGGAGATCAAACGACTGGTCGGAACGGGCGATGACAATCGTATACATGAAGTCAATCGTTGCATCAATATAGACGAGTGCCATACCTGGCTGGAGACACTCAATAATATCGGTATAGGAAAATGTATCTAGAAATGATTCATAGCCCGGCAGCGCTCGGATAGTGCGAAGCATGGATTGAAACGTCGTTTGGGCTTCTCGGGCTTCATCATAGGTGTTCATCTCATGATCGCGATAGAGGCGGGATACCCATTCTTGATTGGCGACTCTGCGTAAGCGGGCTGAGGTTGCTATATAGTCTTGATAGAGGTGTGGATGATCGCGTTCTAAGGACGCAACTTCCTCTGATTCACGCTGGAGTTGATCACCCAAGATCTTTGACCGTCCACGCTCAAGAATCACGACCGCTTCATCAATTCGGCCTAGGTTCGCTAAAGCATACGCAGCACGACGATAGATATTACCAGCGGTGGCGCTCCATAGCTCACGATTGATGGTTGTTGCCTGGGTCAGATAGAGGGTGTCCGCAACCTCAATACCCTGCAGGAGGGTATCACAGGATTCACGCCACTTATTTTTGACGATATGAAGATACCCGAGATTACCGCATACGATCAAGCGATGGTGCAAGGGTAATCCTGGGTAGTTAAGCAATGCTCCATAGCGATTAAGCAGCTCATGATAGTCCGCATCGTTCGAACTGCCAACCATTTTAAATCTACTAAATAAAGCTGAACACAGGACATCACAACTGCGTGCCCAACCGTGGGTATGAGGGAGACCCCTCGCAACATCCTCCCGACTGATCCGAATGGCCTCTTCAAGGGTTTCGGGCCGCTGCTCATGCTTAAACCGACTGAGCAATATGCGTCCATAGATGCACCATAACTCATTCGCGGGATTGGGCAGCTTGAGGCCTGCTTGCGCGGCAGTTGTGGCCCGACGAATATCTGCAATATCTGTCGTTTGCTCATATTGTGTGTGATAGATGCTTGCTTCGAGATTATAGAAATCGCTTTTCCCTGCTAGCGAGTCTGGCATAATTCCGAGGACATCCGTAACGATCGAAAGAGCTTTCTGAATATCAACCGGATGCTTCCGTATTTCATGCCGACGGATGAGGCTGGCTGCTAAATTATGTTTGCACATAATCCACAGGGGGGCGGGTGCCGCCGTCACGCCGAGCGCACGGTGTAATGCACTAATCGCAGCGTCAATATCGCTGATGTCGCCCCAGGTCTCGAATTTTGTTCGATAGGCCACACTAATATTATTCCACACTAAGCCAGTGTTTTGAGGCGAGATAGCCTGTGCCTGCAAGGCTGTATGGTAATAATGGATAGCAGTAGTGATATCCGTAATATGATTGGATACCTCAAATCTGAAACTGTAGGCTAGTCCAAGATTGTTATTGCAGTTAAACCAGTGAGGGTTCGATGGATCAATGTACGCTAAGGCTTCGGTTGCATAAAATATCCCTTCATCAAGAAACACAGCCTTTTTTTCGCGTTTGGCGAGCCTTAAGAGAGAGTTCGCGAGCATGGCGTTGGTAGTGACCCATCGTTGTGATCGCGGTTCACAGGCTTCCAACGCTTTTTTTTGAATAGCGAGGGCTTGAAACACATCCTGGATATCATCAAAGATATCAAAACGAAAAAGTAAGACGTTCGCGTATCCGGTGTGAAGAACGCTTATGTGCAACGGATGCAGACGAGTATTGCCAATAAAGTGTTCAAACGTCGCGATCGCTTGGTTGAGATATTCAATTTGGCCAGTTTCTTCATAGAGATTGCGATAAATGGTGCCATAGCCATTACAAATCCTTGGCTTTTCGATATAGGTATCAGGGACTGAATGAATATATTGTGTTAGCAGCCTCGTTGCATGATGAAGATCGTTATCATCACCATATATTCGATAACGATGCCCTAAAATAAGTCCTATCTCACTATGGGCAATTGCACCCAGTTCAGAATAGCCTTTCCTCGCACAAATCTGAAGGATTGATTCCCACTGGTGAATCGCATAAGTAAACGTTTGCTGTGCTATATCTATACTCAGTTGGCTTCGAGCTTGGATGGCTGCATGAAAACTATCACTCAGTTCATCAGGGATATACAAATCATTCATAGATAATCCTCCACAAGAGGTTAATTGTATTATTTGGGATTTAATGAATATATTGATTATATATTGAATATTGTCATCACTTGATAATTATGATGGATATTTTATCTTGAATTTACTATAAATCATGAAAATTCTATTTCAGGAAATATATAGATCTAATATAACTTTTATAAAGAATCTACTGTTACCAGATGAGATATCATGGAATTCTTTTTAGATAACTTTTGTATACCTATATTCAAATTATATAAAGATTTATTCTCGACAAAATGGGCGTTTTGTTCTCTGTTTTCCTCTTCTTGCCAAGGGTTTGTTCTATTCTCTGCTAAGGCTATATGGGTAATATAATGTTGCCGTGCGTAGACCCGTCGTGTCTGTTCAATGGGATAACGATCGTCAACCCAAACGCTATCCAAATCATCCGCACACCAGTCGGCCAACCGTTGGTGCCAGCGTTTCACTTCGCGGGCATTGAAGACCGATGTTTCCAAATAGTCACGGAACAGCAAGTGATGCAACGCGACCCGCTGATCGACCCCCTGACTGACCAACCCACCTAAAACCCACACCGCATCCTGCATCATGTCGTGATCATGTCCCAGCAGATCACCCACCACATCCAGCCGCAATGAGGGAGGGGAACGATTCGAGACAAATTCGCCAAGTCGAGAATATGTCTCAACTTGAACGCTATTTCGAGGAAATTGGCGTGCAAAAGAACATTTTGCGTCGTTTTTCCGTGGGGTTAGCGACCTCAAAACCACGTATTAATGGGTAATAGCCTGACTTTGTGAGCCAAAAACAACGCATAACGGCTTTTTTGCGTCGTTTTTAGCCATAATTTTTCACGTTTTGTCAAGCTGGCGAATTTGTTTCAGACCGTTGCCATCCCTCGCAATGGTTCTTGAGCGACCAGTAAAAACGCGAGCATAGGTTTCCATATTGCCTGCCAGTCGGCCCAAGGATGGATCTTTAATCCGCCCAAGCGTAATCCCAAAGAGATTACTGGGATTCTGCTCAATCTGCCGAATCAAACTCGTCGCATCAACCACTGATTGATAGCGCATTGTATCAGCAGTCAAATGGACAAACAGCGCATTCCCCTTCAGTGCTGTATAGAGGTCATGCAGGAGGCTATCCGCCACGGCAGGCTGGACCGATCGCCACAACGGGGTGGTTTGTCAAGAAGTGTGCAAAATCAATTTAGCCAGGCATGCGAATTTTGCGAAGTTGAAGTGTTCGAACGACCGCATAAAACAGCAGTAAACAACTGCCCTCATTCCGAAAGGCCGTCGCTATTTTTTTGCTGCGTTTCTTGACCTCCTCGAACGTCCGTTCTGGGTACTGGCGCTCGTATTTGGCCATAAACGCCGCTGCCGCTTGGTCAGCCTGCGCTCGGTCGGGTTGATAGAAGATCGCCCGCAGCTCCGCGTGGAGCGCATCGCGATATTTTTCGGGAACGTGGCTTTCGATATTGCTCATTTTGTGCACGACACAGCGTTGGCGCTGCGATGCGGGAAACTTCGCCGCAATCGCGTTCAGCATCGCCTGATGCCCATCCGTAATCCACAGATCAACGGTCTCGACCCCGCGGTCCTTGATGTCCGCCAGCAGGCTTTCCCACGCGCCTTGGTTTTCTCGCTCGCCCGTCGTGAAGGCAATCACCTCACGTTGCCCGTCGGGCGTGATGCCAATCAAGGCCAAAATCGGCATTTTCTGGCCTTGCCCGTTATAGATCACACTGAAATAGGTGCCATCGGCGAAGGCATAGCAGGAGCGTGGGGGCAACGGACGCGCTTGCCAGGCCTGAAACTCGTCGTCAAGCGTATGAAATACCCGCGAGACGGTTGAGGGACTGGGCGCATTGCCGGTTAAGTGCTCGACCACCGTGCCAACGGCGGTTTGGCTGACCCCGCCGACAAACATATCCTGCATCAACGTATCCACATCGTGCATGCGGCGCTGGTAGCGGTCAAACAGCTGGGTGCGAAAGCCACCACGCGTCCGTGGGACGGGCAAATCATCGATCACGCCAGCGGTCGTGCCAAGGGTACGCGAGCGATGTCCGGCGCGATGGTCACGCCGCTCGTCGGTGCGTTCATAGGGCTGCGCACCGATGAAGGCGGCCACTTCCTCTTCCAAAATGTCGATGAACGTGGCGCGAATTGCCTGCCGAATCTGGTGCTGCACCAGCTGCTGGAAGGTGGCCTGGGCTTCGGCTTGACCGATCACGGGCGAATGGGTATGCTTCTTGATGGGAGTCATGGTGGTCCTTTCCTTGGGTGTGTGGTAACTCCAAGTATAGCCCACCTGGCTCTCTCAATTTTGCACCACTTTCGTTATACCACCGCTATGTCGCCCAGCAAGCCATCGCCAACGATCGCATTCCCTTGGCCAATGATTTGGTGGCGGAAAGCGCGACTGCTGAGGATCGGGCCTAAGGCGCATCGGATACGACCTGCACTGCATGCTAGACCGCGTGATCCGCAACGACCCAGCGGGAAAGCGTCTTGGAATCTTCGAACCCGTGGTTACCGCGCTCATGCTCCCGATCCTTCTCGTTGTTTGTCAAGGGATTCTTTCGTAACAACTTCCGTATAGATCTGAGTGACGACCTTTCTAGGTTGCCGAGATCATTAAAGGCTCATGCGCTTCCTGATTGGTATCCGTCTGTTGAAAAAAGGGTATGATTGCGATCATTCGTCATCGCGATACGTATAGAGGTTTCCCATGCTCTATCCACCACACATTATTGTGACCGTATCACTGTATCCTTCCGGGCAAAGCGTCTATCCTTTATCATTGCAGGGCACTGACATTCAATTTCGCTATGGTTATCCACCACATGATTGGTTCTGTTGTTTCTATGGCGAATCAGACCAAGAAGGCTACCTTATGCCCGGCGAAACCACTATTGGCGGAATCGAGATGTTCTCCCCCGATGCCCATTTCGATCAATTCTGGGTTGGGATGCCCTTTCAACTCGCATACGGACAGAGCGTGATTGCCGATGGCATCATTCTCGATGTGGTTGATCTCCGCATGCTCGCACCAACCCCGTCGTCTTGACAGCGGCCACCTTCATAGTGAGATTGTTCCATGATACCGATCCCTGATCTTCTTGGTGATACTATCCACCAGCTTACGCGTGATTCACACTGTCCACCGCCTCCCTACAAGCCGCGTTCCTTGTGACGCGCATGCAGAACCACGCCCTCCTGGGCCAAACGTCGCCAACGGCTGCGCGGCGTGTCCCGGATAGGCCACGACGGCGTTGCTGGGCAGGCGGGTGATCCATAAAACCCCCTGCTGGTCATGGTGGCGTAAGCGCTCCAGATGATAAAACCCGCGATCGGCGAGCAGCAAGCTCCCCGGTGGCAGATCGCGCTGCTGGAGCGGGAGCGCTCGATCCGCTGCGCGCCCATTGACCAGATCGAGCGCGGTGATCGCCCCCGTGAGGACATCGAGCTGCACCCCACATTTCAGGGTTGCCCCGCCACCCGTCGTCGCATTGCCACAGCCGCGCCACGTACTGGTCAGGGCATCGGGCAACCCAATGGATGTGCTGTCATGGACGCGCACGCTGGTAAAGCGTTGGAGAATGGGCAGAGCCACGGGATTGGCGGCGATGACAGGCTTGATACTGGCGAGGACGAGCTGGTGGAGCAGGTCAGCGGTGGCCATGGTAAAGCGTTGATCAATCGCTTGGGGAGAGACATCAACGCCGATGCGGCAGGCCATTTGGGCCAATTGCTCAACCGTGGCCGTCGGCTGGGCCAGCCAGTCATAGACGAGGGTTTGAACGAGGGTACTGGGACAAAATTTGGCGCGGTCAGGGCGTTTGACGTACTGCTGGGCAGCGGCAATGGCCTCGGTCGTGGTGGTTAAGAGGGTGTGCATCGCGTCGCGGATCTGCGGTATGATGTCCATTGGATGCTCCTTGGATTCATGGTGTGTTGCAATGGCATGATGCCATGGAGCGTCCTTTCCTATTAAGCTTGATGCGCATGGGGAATATACTTTTAGTTCCCTCAGGCATTGCCAATAATCGAGATAGCGTTCCCAGCCGCGTTTGACCACCTTTTTTTGGCATGGTACTGGTCTTTCGTTCCCTTGTTCGTGCGCATGCGATGGCATTTCACCCTATGGAGTCGCCACCATTATGCCGATTGTCGTGTTTTTCGGCACTGTATGATACCGCTTATGAAAAAAAACACAAACGTTGTTAATCGGTAAAATGTTGGCAACAAGCCTATCATGAATGATCATAATCATTCTGTACGATATTGACCCGTTAAGGAGATCTATGGGTTCATCCAAACAAATCTTTCTCATGCTTCCACCCCATGACCCTCTACCTTTAATAGCGGGTCTTGAAACGCTGGGCTACAAACCCGATCCATGGAACAAAACGAGTCTCGTTGGTATGCGCCAAGCATGGGGGCAAGACGGTACCGTCGACATCTACACATCGTCCGAGACATTTGTCTGGAAAGCCGATTTTCCGGCGGTCTGTGAGCAAATTACGGCTCACGTTGGTACTGATCAATGGATGCATTATGTCATTTATTTCACCTATCATCCCCAGGCAGAAGCTGCCCTCCTGAAACTGATTGACTGGATGCATACTCAGTACCCACAGTTGACCGTGGTCACGTCACTCCATCATGTGTTCAGTCCCGATCACCTTCCCCTTAAGGATCGTGCGATGTTGTATTGGGGGAACGATCCGTGGGATGATGACGACTGATCGTCTGCTCATCGCGATCCTCGCTGCCCGTGTGTCAGTGCCAGCACGATCGGTCCGCTGAATGCCAGCCTAGGAGTCGCCTGATTGCCAAGAAGCGATCGTGCTGTGGTTCCGATTGTATGGACAATGGTTCAGAGCGGCGCTGCGTTCTGCCTATTTCCTTACAACACGTCGGGGCAACGGGGTGAAGAACATGATTAATGTATCTTAATTATAGGTTCCGATTTCGTGCAAGATATCAGTACTCTACGCCCGAGACTAAACGGAAAAATACGTTATGTATATCTGTCGGCCTGATGGCAGAGATGTATGCGTTGCTTCACAGTTCAGCCAACGCTGGGAGTAACAATCTCTGTCATTTAAAAAACAGGCATACGGAAACTGTGATCGTTTAGTTTGCTACGCCCCTTTACTCCAGCCGTTTCAACTGTACATTCACCCATTCCTCTGCATCAAGCATGGTTACACCAAGCCATGGATATTCGTTTATTAATGGAGTCGAAATCACTGTCATTGCCCATACATCGGTAGATCTTAGGCTCCGAAACCATTCATGATGAAGTATCCTTAAAATCCCTATGACTGATTGAGCTTTTTGAAGAATCACGTGAAAGGTTTGAGCCCGTAGAGTTGGATCATCAATGGATTGAGCGATTGTCAGGGCACGATCGGTATCGCCACGGGTGGCAGTAGCCTCTGCAATGGCACCCACGGCATTATCACGTCGATCGAGATTATCGATGAATTGGGCGATAGACAGGGCACGGTCGATATCGCCATGGGTGGCTGCGACTTTTGCAATGGCACCCACGGTATTGTCACGTCGTGGCCATGTATTGCCAATAAATTGGGTGATGGACAGGGCACGGTCGATATCGCCATGGGAAGCGATGGCTACCGCAATGGCACCGATAACCTCATCGTGTAATCCTAGTTGATCGTCAAGAGTGTGGAAAATAGTTAGGGTCGTGTTGAGTATTTCTAACGCTTGTTTCCGCTGCCCAGGGGTAACAGTGAATTCTGCGATGGCAGCAAGGGCCTCAGCCCGCTCCTTTTGAGGATCAATGGATTGGGCGATGGTGAGGGCACGATCAATATCACCATGGGAAGCGATGACTACCACAATTTCAGCAAGGGTGCTGTCACGCTGCCATACATTATCAATGGATTGGGCGATAGACAGGGCACGGTCGATATCGCCACGGGTCACGATCACTGCTGCAATGGCACCCATGGCTTTGTTACGTTGTTCCGGATTATCAATGGACTGGGCGATAGACAGGGCACGGTCGATATTGCCATGGGAAGCGATGGCTTCCACAATGGCAGCAAGAGTCCTATTACGTTCCCATGACCCATCGATAGATTGAGTGATGGACAAGGCATGGTCGATATCGCCATGGGTGGCCGTGACTTCTGCGATGGCAGGGAATGCCATGGCCCGTCCCTTTGCGTTGTCAATGGCGTGTGTAATGGTCTGGGCCATGTTGAGAATCGCTAATGCTTGTTGATCCTGCCCACGAGTAATAGTGACTTCTGCAATGGCAGCGAGAGCCCAGGTACATTGCACAGGATCGTCAATGGATTGAGCGATGGTCAGGGCATGGTCGATATCGCCATAGCCAGCAATAGCTTCAGCAAGGATACCAAGTGTCTGATAACGTTCCCATATATTATCAATGGATTGAGCGATGGTCAGGGCACGGTCGATATCACCATTGGTAGCGATGGCTACGGCAATAGCCTTGATAGCTTCATCACGTTGTTGCCATGCCTCGTTAACGGATTGGGTGATGGATGATAGGGCCATGTTGAGAATCGCCAGTGCTTGTTCATGTTGTCCATAGGTAACAGCAACTTCTGCAATTCTACTCATGGTCTCAGCCCGCTCCTTTGTGGACTCAATAGATTGCGTGATGGAGAGGGCCCGGTTGATATCGCCATGGGTGGCAGCGGCTACTGCAACGCTACTCATGGTCTCAGAATATTGCCATGAGTTAATAGATTGAGCAATAATAACGGCACGGTCGATATCGCCATGGGTAGCAGCGGCTACTGCAACGCTACTCATGGTCTCAGCCCGCTCCTTTGTGTGTTCAATAGATTGGGTGATAGACAGGGCACGGTCGATATTGCCATGGGTAGCGATGGCTACCGCAATGGCAGCGAGAGTCAATGTATGCCCCTTTGGAGGATCAATGGATTGGGCGATAGATAGGGCACGGTCGATATCGCCATGAGTAGCGATGACTACCGCAATTTCAGCAAGGCTGCTGTCACGCTGCCATACATTATCAATGGATTGGGCGATAGACAGGGCACGGTCGATATCGCCATGGGTCACAATCACTGCTGCAATGGCACCCATGGCTTTGTCACGTTGTTCCGGATTATCAATGGACTGGGCGATAAACAGGGCACGGTCAAGAATCCCTAGTACGTGTTCAGGTTTATCCAATATGGTCAGTATGTTTGCGATGAAAGCAATGGCCAAGATATATTGTACTGGATTATCAATAGATTGGGTGATGGTCAAAGCATAGTCGATATCGCCATGAACAGCAATAGCTGCTGCAATGACACTGATGGTTTCGTTGCGTCGTCCTGAAGTATCAATCATCTGGTTGCGTGTCAGAACTCTGCCTCTATCACCATGAACAGCAATAGCTGCTGCAATGACACTAAGGGCCTCTGAACGATAGTTTGCATGGTCAATGCATTGAGCGATAGTGAAGGATCGGTCAAGAATCCCTAGTACATGTTCATTCGTAGCAAGCATTGTCGTTATTTTCGTAATGGCACGGATTGCCTCGTTACATTGTTCTGGAGTTTTAAGGGTATGGGCAATGGCAAGGGCATGGTCAAGAATCCCTATCGCCTGTTCATTTTCTCCAAGCATGATGGTTATTTTCGCAATGATACTGAGGGTGAAAATCTCATCGATACCCGAAAGATGTCCAGCTACTTGATACAATCGGACAAGCATTGTCTTCTGTTGTTGTGTATCACACCATGGAAGAATCGTATCCCAACACTGAACCTGCTTCCTCGTGCTCGAAAGGAGCTCTATTCGTTCTAATACCTCGTGTGTTTGCCCAATCGTTGCCAAAATCGCGAACACTTTATTTGGCCACTGATCGACGCGATTGGTTAAACTTGTCCGCAATAAACTATACTTCCACAGGCGTGGTAAATGCTGGATATGTTCTTCGGTCGATTGCCCAGCCTTAATGGCACTCTCACGCCCCCGATCCAAATCCAGCGCATAGAGCCGCATACTGGGATCAAAGCGCGTTTTCTGTGCGCCATAGTCACCTGCATCCAAAACCCGCCAGAGTGTTGGCCAATTCTCGGCCAGTGCAAGATGGGTGATGTAGTGATGCCGCGCATAGACCCGACGCGCTTGCTCTAATGCATCACGATGATCGGCCCAAATCGCATCCCCATCCTGCGCACACCAGTCGGCCAGCCGTTGATGTATGTCATGAAGTTCCTCACTATCAAACTCGTGTGCTTGGATATACTCACGAAACAGCAGATGATGCAGCGCCACCCGTTGATCGCTGCCTTGGCTGACCAAGCCACCCATTACCCATACGGCATCCTGAATCACGGCCCGTGGTTGCCCCAATAACCGCCCAATAACCCTCATAGGTAATGGCTCTTGTGTGACGACTAAGAGCGCCAACATGGGCCTCCATATCGTTGGCCAACGATGCTCAGAACGGTTTTTGATCCGCTCCAGTTTAATACCAAATATGTCCTTTGGATTCTGCTCAATTTGTCGAATTAAACTGGCCATATCGACCACAGATTGATTGCGTATCGTATCCGCCGCTAAATAGACAAACAATGCATTGCCTTTTAATGCGGTATAGAGGTCATGAAACAAAGTATCTGCCACGCCAGACTGGACTGATCGCCATACGGTGAATGCATCTATTTCGCTCATTGGTGGTAAATGATACGCAGCTTTGTTCAAGTGGTGTAACGGTTTGAAGGCTTCATCCGGTCGCGACCCAAGTACAATCACGATCCCTGGTGGCGGCTGTGATGGCAAAAACGATAGATCGATCAACCTATCCCCCTCCGGTGGAAGTTGATCGAGGCCATCGAGATAAATTGTTTCCTGAATGCCGTGTTTGGATAACTCGTCAAGAATACGGGCAAATTCCCCCTTCATTGTGGAATAACTTTCTTCGGGGAAGTATGAAACAGGCAGCCTATGCTTCAGAATCAATTGCGCCACCACCGCGCGGAGCAAGCTCAATTGATAGTCTCGGCCCGTAGTCAGGGCAATAAAGTGATGCGGGGTTTGCGCAAACCCCGCATCCTGAATCAGTTTAGCAATGATGCTGCTCTTACCTTCACCTGCTTCTGATTTGATTAATACATAGCCGCCCGTGGGTCGTACCGTTGCAATCTGCGCACGAATGGCTGCTAGTTCATTGTCCCGACCAACAAAGCCCTGAAGGCGCAGATTCAGCAGGCGATCGCTCTCGGTTTGTTGGGCAGCGTTGGTGATGCGTTCATGCGTTTGGCGCTGGAACGCGGCCTGCATCAGGCTATCAAAGCGGGCATCAGGGATTGGGATATGTACGGAAATATCAAGCTGATTCAGATTCCCCATCACGACATTGCGTTCCGCCAAGTTCGCAATCTGGGTTTGCCCGCGGCGTTCAATCGTAAGCGCGAGCGACTTGCCATCAAGCTGGGCGGTATCACCCCCCACGAGGGCGTGGATCGCCGTACTCAAGGCTATGGGATCAACAGACGGTAATTTGTCTTGAAAGGCGGCGATCAATGCGGCCACGGGATCGGCAGGTAGCGGCGTTGATGCTCCATAGTGCTCGATGAGATAGCAAAGATATTCCCACTCATCGGGAGTTATGCGCTGCGTCTTGAGATCGGTAAGGCCACGCTCAATCGACGCGCGATGCGTTGATTTCAGGGTGGGTTCATCCAGCAAGGCTTCCAGGGCAAGACGCAGGGCGCGATCATCCATAGCACGATCCTTCAGAGCTGGCAGGTGTGGTGTTCTATCCTCGCAAAGCAATGGTCACGATGCACGTGGCTGCTGACGGTTTTCCACGGCATAGACCACGCGTGATCAGCGTTGTGTGCAGGCTATCGGTGCACCATGATACGCTGGCTCTGGCTGGTCATCTGGGTTCCGTCCTGCGCCTTCAGGATCGCCCGCAGGTGAAGCTCTCCCGGCATCGAGGGCGTAACATACAGCGTGACTTCGCTCCCCATAAAATAGGTTGTTTCATGGATACCTGTCGCCCGCAGATCAAGCTGATAGCGCAGCGTGGGGTTCGTCCCATGAACATGGATGATAACTGCATGGTCGTGACCACAAACCATCATTTCGGGACATTCCATGGTGAGCGAGGGATGGGCAGGCGCTGCTCTGTCGCTTCCACCGTGGATGATGGTGCCTGTACTGAGTCCGGTCACGGTTCCTGTGATCGTACTGTCGTTGACGGTGGCTCGGCCATCATACACGGTCTTGGAGCCTTCGATCCGATCCCCGCCATAGCTATCGCCACCCGTCAGTGTCCCAATCCGACCAATGGTGGCTCCCTCGGCGTGTACGCCACCTGACTGCTTCGTTTGCGTGAGGTTGCCTCCGACGACGTTGCCAATGGCCACATTGCTATCGGTTATTGTCGGATGTGGCGATGGTGGGGATGCGGCGGCAATTGCGGCGTGTGCGTCCTGCTGGAGTGCCTCCCATCCCCCTTTGCCCAGCCCTGCACCACCACGAATCAAGGAGACCACAAAGTCTTCACTTGCCGCCTGGAAGAACGGAGTCTGCCGGGCATTGAGCGCCTGTGCTGCGTGCTGCACCTGACGACTGACATACTGAATCAGATGGGTCACGCGCACCTCGGTACTCCCTGGTTGATTGCCTGCCCCTTGGAATGCGGCAAGGAGATGGGTGGTAAAGAGACTGAGGCTTGCATCAGGCTGAATGTACGACCGTTGTTTGCCCGTCGATGAGGACAGGACAACGCGACCCGCACCCTGCTGTAATGCGGCGAGCATGCTGGCGCTGGGAGCCGTGGTTGTCCATTGGCTGTCCTGGTCTGGGCCATCTTTGGTCATGCCTCCCGCGTGACAACAATCGAGCAAGACGAGGAGGCGTTTGGCCGGGATCGCATCCAATGCAGCGCTCAGGGTAGCGGTTGAGAGACGGCTGGTTGCCGTGGTCGCATCATGGGGCAGCAAACAGTAGGTATCAGTCTCCTCATTGCGACCTCCATGGCCGGAATAGTAGACAACAATCGTGGCCTGCGGATCACGCTGCGCACAGGCGGTAAGCCACGCGAAGCCATCGAGTACCGCGTCGGTTGTGGCCGCTTCGTTGCACAGGAGTCGAATATGCGCTGTGGGATAGGCACACCAGCGAGGATCACTGAGGATGCGTTGGATCGCGTGCGCATCATTGGCCGTGACGGGTAACGAGTAAGCGGGATGGTGGTGAGTTCCAACGCCGATCAGAAGGGCATAGCCGTGGTCAAAGGTTGCCATAAAAGATCTCCTTATGCTCGTGTTCCAGCGCAGGGGATGGGTTGTGATGAATAACGGTCACCAGCCGATCTATCACTCACCAAGAAGGTGGCTGCACGCGGGTTCGGATCGTTAAATAGAATGGTTCGGCTGTAATCAATTGCTGTCTTTTTTAAGCCATTCTGATGGAAATAAACCCTAGAGGTGGGTATCCACTGCCATGCCCGTAGGTGCTCGTTACACCGAGCACGCCGTTGTCAATGATCGCATCGTCGAATGCGACTGGTAATGGGCACAGCAGGCTTTACACGGTCAAATCATCCCGCTACAATCAAACGAGATTCGCCTCACGCACGAAAGAAGGTTGTGACGATGGCTGATAGCACTGATGGTTCCGCTTATGTGCATGATTCGCATATTAATGGGGTTGTTGTCGGAACGAATCTTGGTACGATTCTCTATGGCCGTCCACCAGAAGAAGCCGAGCGCGATCTTTTAGTACGATATTTGCAACGAGTGACGGAGTTGCATAGCACGATGCCTGTGGTTGGGCTTGGATCATCACGGCTCGATGCTGGTCTTGACCTTGCGTCGGTCTATATGATGCTCGCGGTGCAGGGCCGTTATCGGGCCGTGCGGACACTCACGGCAGAAGAAACTGAAGCCTATCGCCAACAGCGCTTTGTCATTCCCAAGGAACTCAGTACGGATCGGTGTTTGCCCGATCAGGCTATTGTGATGGTTAACACCAATCAATCAGGTGAATTGGCCTTATTCCGCGCTGAACTCGCAACTGAAACGGTCTTAGACCACCCGCACCTTGTGCTGTGTGGCGCACCGGGGTGTGGGAAATCGACCTTTGCGCATCATTTGGTGTGGGTCTTGGCCCAACGTGGGTTGGATCAGATTAACCACCATACGGGCTTGCTCGGTTGGAATGACACACAGCGCCTGTTGCCGATTGTGATGCCGCTGCGGCGTTTAGCAGGAGCCTTGGTGGGCACCGATGTGGGGTTGACCGATGCCATGCCAAATGTTGGGTTGCTGCGTGATGCGGTGTGTGCCCATATGCAAACGAAATATGGCATTGAGAAACCACACACGCTGCTTGATGCCGGATTAGCACGTTCGCTAAAAGTGCTGTTGGTGTTCGATGGCCTGGATGAAGTGCCACTCGAAGCCTCCTCCACGAGCCTTGATCAGAGGACGGTGCTGCGGTTTATCCGTCGGTGTGCCGGGTTGAACGTCCGCATCCTGATTACGTGTCGCTCACGGGCATGGACGGATGAGTATCGCCAGATCACGCAGTGGCCGATGGTTAAATTGGCTCCATTGACGGGCGGCCAGATGACCCAGTTTATTCACACGTGGTTTCCGCAGTTGCGTACCAAGGGGGTGATTGCATACGAGGCGATTGCGCGATTGAGCCAGCGCTTAGTGCAGGCATTGCGTGACCCCCACCGTGAAAAATTACGCAAAATGGCCGAAAATCCCTTATTGCTGAGCATGATCATCTTTGTAATGGCGGATACCGGCAATTTGCCCCACGACCGCGCCAAGCTCTACGAGCAGATCTTAGAGCAATTGCTGGAACAGTGGGATGCCAAACGGAATGGGCACGACCTGGCGCAGGCGATTGGTGATGAACGCATTACGGGGAAAAAACTCCGTGATTTCGTGCTGGATCGGCTGTGCTATCAGGCCCATCTCACAACGACATCGAACGATGGTCGTGGGCAAATTGACGCAATGCAGCTCAAAAAGGCATTAATGGACTATTTTGCCAAAATCAAGATCAAAACGAACGATCCCTATTGGGCGGCTGAACGCTGTGTTGCCTATATTGATCAGCGGAGTGGCTTGCTTCAACCTGACGATACAGGCAATGTCTACACGTTTGCCCACCTGACGTTGCAAGAACATTGCGCTGGCCGTCATTTGTTGTTTGAGGAGCCGCTCCAGCAGATGTTAGCCGTCCGCCGTGATGATCGCTGGCGTGAGCCGATCTTTTTGGGCGTTGGTTGCCTAGCGGACGATAAACGGGCATCGAGCAAAATTGGCGAGGTATTATCAGCGTTGATCAACCCTGATGAATTTCGGAGTAAACCGCGCAAACCGAAACATCGTTATGAATGGTATCGCGATCTGGTGCTTGCTGCTGCGATTGGAGCCGATTGCGATTGGGATACGCTGAATGGGACTGATCTGGATGTTGAGTATTTTCACGGTGCGTTGCGGTACGGCATTGTCATCCTGCTTGAAGACCGTGCGCATGCCCAAGCAGCACTGGATTACTACCACGGTCAACTCATGGAGCCAGCGCCATTATTGGTGCGCGAACGGCAAAAAGCTGCTGAGCTATTAGCAGGTCTGGGCGACTCGCGTTATCCGGTGAATAGTGACCAATGGCAACAGGAGACGCGTCAGCTTTCCACCCAGTTTAGTCGCGAGGGCACCCACTATTGGCGCTTTGTGCCTGCGGGCCACTATCAGGTTGGCGGTTGGTATTACGATGAACAACCTCCAACCGTCGTACTTCAACCCTACTGGGTCGGGCGGTTTATGATTACGGTGGAGCAATATCAGGCATTTATTGAGGCAGGTGGCTATACCAACGAGGATTACTGGACGAAGCATGGTCGTGCCTATAAAAAGCGTTCTAACAAAATAGTGCCTCGCTGGTGGGATGATCAAACCGAGCAGGAATACCGCAATCAGCCTATTTATGGGGTGAGTTGGTATGAGGCGGTGGCCTATTGCCAGTGGTTGACCCAGCAGCTTAGCCCATTCTTACCGCAGGGGTATGGTATTCGCCTTGCCAGCGAAGCTGAATGGGAGGTGGCAGTGGCTTATACCACCGATGGACAGCGCCAACCCTCTCCGTGGGGTGCACAACCTGTTACGCCGGAACATGCGATCTATGATTGGAGTACGAAAAACCGCCCCTTATCGGTTGGTGTAGGATTGCTGGGGCAAGCGGCCTGTGGTGCACTGGATAGCGTTGGCAACCTGTGGGAATGGACAGCTACGCCCTATCAGCAAAACCATGGTGCGGTGCAGCTGACGCTTGCAGATAGTGACGATGATATGGCGGTGCGAGGTGGCGCATATTATAGTAGGAGTACAGATATTCGTTGCACGGCGCGGCACAGGCTTCGTCCCGACTTCGACGACTATCACCGAGGATTTCGTTGTATGCTCGCCCCTGTTGTGAATGCTGAGTCCTGAATGCTGTTCCCGCTACAATCAAGCCAGATTCGCCTCACGCACGAAAGCAGGTTGTGACGATGGCTGATAGCATTAATGGTTCTGTCGATCTCGATAAATCGCAAGTAACTGGTGTGATCGTTGGAGTTAATCTTGGCACGATTATCTATGGCCGTCCACCAGAGGAAGCCGAGCGCCAGCGCTTAGTCGCCTACTTGGATCAGGTGACCAAAAGCCATAATACGCTGCGGGTAGTCGGGGTTGGCTCGTCCCATCTCGCGTCAGGCATTGACCTCGCATCCGCCTATATGATGCTGGCGGTGCAGGGGCGGCAGCGGGTGGTGCGGACACTGACGGCGGAAGAAATTGCGGCCCATCGCCAGCAGCGCTTTGAAATTCCTGAGGAACTGAGCGCTGATCGCTGTTTGCCCGATCACGCCGTGCTTGCGGTTGCCAAGCGAGATGGTTACTTGGCGTTGCTCCGGGCGGAACTGGCGACGGAAACCGTGTTGGCGCATCCCTACCTCGTATTGTGTGGCGCACCGGGGAGCGGCAAATCAACCTTCGCTAAGCATCTGGTGTGGGCCTTGGCGCAGCGTGGCCTTGACCAGATTAATCATCACACGGGCTTGCTTGGCTGGGCTGACAAACAGCGCGTGTTGCCCGTGTTTATGCCTTTACGCACGTTGGCGGGTGCGTTGGTGGGCAAGGATTTAGGGTTGAACAACACCCCCCATATTGGGCTGTTGCTTGATGCGGTGTGTGCCCATCTGCAAACGACCTATGGGCTTGAGCAGCCGCGTGAGCTTTTAAGTGCTGGACTGGATCGCTCGCGCACGGTCTTGTTGGTGTTTGATGGCTTGGATGAAGTGCCACTGGAAGCCACTGACCACAGCCTTGATCGCCGCTCGCTCTTGACCTATGTCCGCTTGTTTGCCAATGCCTATGCTGCTCGTATCCTCATCACCTGCCGCTCGCGGGCCTGGACGGAGGAGTATGGACAGATCACGCAGTGGCCAATGGTTGAACTGGCTCCGTTGAGCGGTGGCCAAATGACCCAGTTTATTCGCACATGGTTTCCATTGTTGCATGCCAAGGGTCTGATTGATCATGAGGCCATTGAGCGCTATAGTGATCAGTTGACGCAGGCGTTGCGCGATCCCCAGCGCCGCCGCTTACGGGACATGGCCGACAATCCGTTGCTGTTGAGTATGATGATTTTTGTGTTGGCTCGCAAGGGTGTGTTGCCGCGTGACCGCCATAGCCTGTATGACGATATCCTGAAACAACTCTTGGGCGAGTGGGATACCACCAGTCGCAATGGGCAGAACTTGGGGCAAGCGGTTGGGGATGATCGGATCATGGGCGACGAGGTGCGCGATCAGGTATTGGATCGGTTGTGTTATCAGGCGCATTTAACCGCCACGTCAACGGATGGGCGTGGACGAATTCCGAGCCGTGAGCTTCAATTTGCTTTGATGGAGTATTTCGCCCGCGTCAACGTGGCCGACCCCTATCGGGCGGCGGAGCGCTGTATCGCCTATATTGATCAATGCAGCGGCTTGCTTCAGCCGGAGGATGATGGGAAGGTCTATGCCTTTGCCCACTTGACGTTGCAGGAACAGAGTGCTGGTCGCCACTTGGTGTTTTATGAATCACTCGATCAGTTGTTGGCCTTACGCCGTGATGACCGTTGGCGCGAACCGATCTTTTTAGGCGTTGGCTGCCTGACGAAGGTGGGGCTTGGAAGTGCCAAAATTGACCAACTCCTGACGACCTTGGTTGACTCCGATGCCTATGAAGCGGGAACCATGCATCAATACGACTGGTATCGCGATCTGATCTTAGCTGCTGAGTTGGGGGCGGACTGCGACTGGGGCTTGTTGCGCGGCAAGCAGATCAAGGTTGATCGCATCCAGCGACGGTTGCGGGCGGGGCTGGTTAACCTGCTTGAAGACCACGACCATTCCCACGCAGCACTTGCGTATCACCACGGCCAAGCGATGGAGCCAGCGCCGTTATTGGTGCGCGAACGGCAAAAAGCTGCCGAACTTCTCGCAGGCTTGGGCGACCCACGCTATCCGGTAACCATAGCGCAATGGCAACAGGAGACGCGCGATCTGTCCACCCAGTTTGGCCGCGAGGGCAACCATTATTGGCGCTACATCCCTGCGGGCCGTTATCAGGTTGGCGGGTGGGATGCAGACGAACAATCCACAGTGGTTGAACTTCAGGATTACTGGGTCGGGCGGTTTATGGTGACGGTGGAACAATATCGGGCGTTTATGGAGGCTGGTGGCTATACGAATAAGGATTATTGGACGGAACATGGATTACAGTGGAAGCAACGCGAACAACGAACAGAACCACGCTGGTGGTATGACCAAACCGAGCAAGAATACCGCAATCGACCATTCTATGGAGTGAGTTGGTATGATGCGGTGGCCTATTGCCAGTGGCTGACGGATCAGCTTACGCCATGGCTGCCGCAGGGGTATTGTATTCGGTTGGTCAGTGAGGCGGAATGGGAGGTGTCCGCTGCCTATACCGCCGACGGACAGCGCCAACCGTTCCCGTGGGGTGAGCAGCCCGCCACGCCGGAGCATACGGTGTACAATTGGAGCAGGGAAAAACGCCCCTTATCCGTTGGTTTAGGGCTGGTTGGCCAAGCGGCGTGTGGCGCACTGGATAGCGTTGGCAACATGTGGGAGTGGACGGCCACGCGCGATGAGGACAACGGTGGCAATGGGCAGCAGGTGCTTGCGGATAGTGACGACCTTATGGTGCTGCGGGGTGGCTCAGGGTACGAAAATAGTATAAATGTTCGTTGCGCGGCGCGTCTCAGGAATCCTCCCGGCAACGGCGTCACCATTCTTGGATTTCGTTGTATTCTCGCCCATCGTACATCTGTTCTGAATCCTGAATCCTAACTTCTGAAACCTATTTTGTCCTGTATATCGCATCGATGGGTACTATCCCAGGTGACACCGAGCAAGAAACCAACGCTGCCGAACGATTGATTATCCCACTAATCAATCGTTCGGCGGAATTGCTCGCTCACTCCTTTATCCGAGAATCGCCTCACGCATGAAAGCAGGTTGTGACGATGGCTGATAGCACTGATGGTTCCGTCAACGCTGATGATTCTGAGTTCTACGGCCCCGTGGTGGGGGTCAATCTTGGCACGATCATCTATGGCCGTCCACCCGAAGATGCCGAGCGCCAACGCTTAGTGGCCTATTTGGAGCAGGTGACGAAAAGCCACAATACCTTGCGGGTAGTTGGGGTTGGCTCGTCGCATCTCGCGTCAGGCATTGACCTCGCATCCGCCTATATGATGCTAGCGGTGCAGGGACGGCAGCGGATGCTGCGGCCACTCACGGCGGAAGAAGTCGAGGCATATCAGCAACACAGGTTTAAAATTCCCAAGGAACTGAGTGCTGATCGCTGTTTGCCCGATCACGCCGTGCTTGCGGTCGTTGAGGATAGTCAGTCTGGTCAATTGGCGTTGTTTCGCGCTGAGTTGGCCACGGAAACCGTCTTAGCGCATCCCTACCTCGTGCTGTGTGGCCCGCCGGGGAGCGGGAAATCAACCTTCGCCAAGCATCTCGTGTGGGCTTTGGCCCAACGTGGCCGTGACCAGATCAACCACCATACAGGCTTACTGGGCTGGAATGATCACCAGCGCGTGTTGCCCGTGTTCATGTCCTTGCGAACCTTGGCAGGCGCATTAATTGGGAAGGATTTAGGGTTGACCGACACACCAAACATTGGGCTGTTGCTCGATGCGGTGTGTGCGCACCTGCAAACTAAGTATGGACTTGAACAGCCGCGCGAGCTGCTGAAGGCGGGGTTAAAAGGTTCGCTGACGGTGTTGTTTGTCTTTGATGGCTTGGATGAAGTGCCACTGGAGGCGACCGCAGCGAGCCTTGATCGTCGCTCGCTGTTGACCTTTGTGCGGTTGTTTGCCAGTGCCTATGCTGCTCGTATCCTCATCACCTGCCGCTCGCGGGCGTGGACAGAAGACTATCGCCAGATCACGCAGTGGCCCATGGTCGAATTGGCTCCGCTGAGCGGTGGCCAAATGACCCAGTTTATCAATACATGGTTTCCGTTGTTGCACGCCAAGGGCGTGATTGAGCACGAGGCCATTGCACGTTATGGTGCGCAGTTGATGCAGGCGTTGCGCGATCCCCAGCGCCGCCGCTTACGGGACATGGCCGACAATCCGTTGTTGCTGAGCATGATGATCTTTGTGTTGGCTCGCAAGGGTGTCTTGCCGCGTGACCGCCATAGCTTGTACGACGATATTCTGAAGCAACTCTTGGGCGAGTGGGATACCACCAGTCGCAATGGGCAGAATTTGGGGCAAGCGGTTGGGGATGATCGGATTACGGGCGACGAGGTGCGCGATCAGGTGTTGGATCGGTTGTGTTATCAGGCGCATTTAACCGCCACGTCAGCGGATGGGCGGGGGCGGATTCCAAGCCGCGAGCTTCAAATTGCCTTGATGGAGTATTTTGCACGCGTCAACGTGGCTGATCCCTATCGAGCGGCAGAACGCTGTGTTGCCTATATCGATCAATGCAGCGGCTTGCTTCAGCCCGAGGATGAGGGGATGGTCTATGCCTTTGCCCACTTAACCTTGCAAGAACAGAGCGCTGGTCGCCACTTGGTGTTTTCTGAATCGCTCGATCAATTGTTGGCCTTACGTCGTGATGACCGTTGGCGTGAGCCGATCTTCTTAGGGGTTGGCTGCCTGACCAAAGCGAGGCTTGGCAGTGCCAAAATTGAGCAACTCCTGACAACGTTGGTTGATTCTGATGCCTATGAAGCGGGGGAGATGCACCAATACGATTGGTATCGTGATCTGATTTTGGCCGCTGAGTTAGGCGCGGATTGTGATTGGGGCTTGCTGCATGGCAAGCAGATCAAGGTGGATCGCATCCAGCGACGGTTGCGGGCGGGGCTGGTTAACCTGCTTGAAGACTATGACCATGCGCAAGCGGCGCTTGCCTATTATAACGGTCAAGCGATGGAGCCAGCGCCGTTGTTGGTGCGTGAACGGCAAAAGGGTGCCGAACTCTTGGCAGGTTTGGGTGATGCACGTTATCCGGTGAGTATCGAGCAATGGCAACAGGTAACCTGCCAGCTTTCCACCCAGTTTGGTCGCGAGGGTACTCATTATTGGCGGTATATCCCCGCAGGCTGCTATCGGGTTGGTGGTTGGGATGGAGATGAACAAGCCACAACCGTCGAACTTCCATCCTACTGGGTCGGACGATTTATGGTGACCGTTGATCAATATCGGGCGTTTATCGAGGCAGGCGGCTATACCAACGATGCATGGTGGACAACGCAAGGCTTAGCTTGGAAAAAGGAAACAAACCGAACAGAACCATGGGGTTGGAATGGTCAAATCGAGCAGGAATACCGGAATCAGCCTGTTTATGGGGTGAGTGGGTATGCAGCGATGGCCTATTGTCAGTGGTTGAGCGAGCAGCTTACGCCATGGCTGCCGCAGGGGTATTGCATTCGGTTGGCCAGTGAGGCGGAATGGGAAGTTGCAGCAGCGTATAATGCCGATGGCCAGCGCCATACCTATCCGTGGGGCGAGCAGCCTGCCACACCGGAGCATGCGGTCTACGATTGGAGCGATGAACGGCGACCGCTATCAGTGGGTTTAGGGCTGCTGGGCCAAGCGGCTTGTGGTATGCTGGATAGCGTTGGGAACCTGTGGGAATGGGCCGCCGTGCGGTATCAGGACAATGGTGGCGATAGGCAGCAGGTGCTTGCGGATAGTAACGATTGGATGGTACTGCGTGGTAGCTTATATTACAACAATAGTACAAAGATTCTTTGCGCGGCGCGTGACTGGTGTCGTCCCGACGACGACGACGTCTACAACTGCCCTGGATTTCGTTGTTTTTTAGCCCCTCGTTCATATGTTTTGCATGCTGCATCCTGAATGCTGGTTGCTGTTGGATGTGGTTGGATGCTGGAGGTCGTGGGGAGTGGACGACGGCGGTGGTATGGGGCGTGGCTGCGCCCCCGCGATTTTTTGAGCGCCATGCGGCGGTCGGCCTATGCCACAGAAAACCACGCATGTCGCCAAACGATTGATTATCCGACCAATCAATCCTTCGGCAGCACTACTCACTCACTCCTTCATCACGACCCATCCAGCCGCGCCAACGCCGGAATCCGCACGGTCGTCGCCATCGCCTCACTGGTCGTCACAAACCCTGCCTGCGTCGCATTAATATGTAGAAAGTCACTGGGGATAAATTGCCCCACCCATGCCACATGGGCCTGCATGCCGTGGGTCACGACGACCGCTCCGGCCTGCGCGGTATGGGGTTGTGCCATGGCGATGGGTGTCCACGGTTCGGCCCACTGGCGTTCCCACGCGCTCGCCTGGTGCAGCTCGTCCACGCGAACCCGACTCAGGCAGAGCTGCGCCCGGTAGCTGCCAAAGGGACGGTCGGGAAAGCGGCAGGTCGTCAGCAGCAGCACCATATCGGTTTGCGGATCGTGGAGCAGGGGATTGGCCTCGACGATCACTGAGGACGGCGTGGCCAACCGCGTCACCTGCCAATCCTCGTGCACGGTCGAACTGGCCAACCACAGCACCCGCACCCCATACTGCTCATGCACCACAACCATGCGATCCCCGACGGCACTCAGGGCCAGCGCATGCGGCGTGGCACTGGCGATGGTCTGCGGTTGCCACCTTGTGCCGTTCTGCGTTATGGCAAGTTGTATCCCACCCGCCTTGCCTTGCGCAACGACCAGCAGCGGCAACCCTGTTTGATCGGTGCGCACGTCGTCGCGCTGCCACACGGCCAGCACCGCACTCGGACTCGTAGACAAGGGATTGGCCTGTTGCCACGTTCCGCTGCCTGCGCTCGTTTCGGTCGCGATGGTCAGGTGAAACTGCATCCCCGTGCGTGTGAGCAATACCAGCACCGCGCGGCCATCGGACAGGATCGCGAGTTGCGCAACGCTCGCTGCTACCGGAATTGCCATGTCATTCCATGTCACCCCATTATCCCGACTTTCCCACAGCCGCACGGTTCCAGCAAGGGTGGCGGCCACGATAATGCGGCCTGAGCGGGCGGTGATCGCGGTCGGGCCAGCGCTCGGTTCGCCCTGCCACAACCGCCGTTCATAACGGTCGCCAGCCTGCGTCACCCCTTGGACAATCAGGGCACTGTGACTGGCTTCGGCCATAAACTCGCTGGCGCGGAGATAACTGGTATGGGCATAGCCGTGGTCGTCGAGTGCCACCGCGAGGCCGCGAATCACCCCACTGTCGCGTCCCAAGGTGCGCGGGGTATCAAACGCCCATGCCGCAGCGGACGGGGTGCTGGTCGGCGTTTGGGCGGTGGTGGCTGCTGGCGCTCTACAACACACCAGCAGCATAAGTAGCACCAGTCCACGCCGGATCATCGCAGCACCCCCGTGCGCCCGCGCCAACTCCAGAGTGCGAGGAGTAGCACACCAACCATGACCAGAATCGGCAGCCAGAGCGTCCATGGGCGGGCGGCGGGTGGGGTTGGTGGGCTACTGGGCAGGATGGCGAGCACGGGCTGACTGCTGGTTGGCATCGGACTCGGCAGGCTGGTGGGTGATGCGACAGGCAGCGTGCGGGTGGGTGGCACGGCCTCGCTGGTGGGAAGCTGCGCTACCTCTACCGTGACGGTTTGGGCGGCGAGGGCGGTTCCGGTGGCGGGTGGCGCAAGGGCTGCGGTCGGGTCATCGGCTTGGGTCGGGCCGCCTGCCCAATCTTGGTCGAGGGCGTGATGGGCCACCTGCGTTGCTCCATCGATCTGCACGGTAAAGGTCGTCAACCCTACGACCGACTGCATGGGATAGCCTGCGGCATAGGGTGCTTCCCACGGCATCATGCGGCCATCGGCAGCGGCCAAGGTCACGACCAGCCGATCCGCTGGTAAGGCCACCACGGCCATGCCCTGCGCGTCGCTCGTCGCGGTGATCGGGTGGCCACCGACGGGCGTAAAGGTCACCACCACGCCCGCCACAGGCTGCATCGTCGCCGCATCCTGCACCCGCACGGTGATCGGGGTGGTTTGGGCAGCGGCAATGAACGGACTGAGTAGCATCATACATAGGATTAAGAACCAACGCATACAAGACTCCTTTTTTAACTACCGATACGGATTCACAAAGTAGCCAGCCCCCCACAAACGGGGCGTGCCATCGGGCCATGGGGCCACCAGCCACGGCTTGGTGAGCCAGTTATCCTCAATCCGAATACCCCACGCCGGACTGAGGGCATGGACTAAATCGGGTGTGCCATTGCCATTCAGATCACCGATATACATCCCCACATGGGTTGGCGGGCTGCTAAAGCGGCTGCTATCGGTGTGGAAAAAGACCAGATCACCCGGTCGCAGCTCGCTGATGCCAATCCGTTGCAGCTGGGCGCTCTGCCACATCGCCTGTGAGGTGCGCGGAATCGTCAGGCCGACACTGCCATAGGCGGCGTACATCAGCCCTGAACAGTCAAAGCCGCCTTCGGCCTCGCTTTCGCCACCCCAGACATAGGGCCATGCCAGCTTGCTGACCGCGTAAGCCACGAGTGGATTCGTGCCTGGTGGAACGGCGATGGGTGTCCCGTTAATCGGCGCACCTGATCCACCGCCTGCGGGCATGGTCGGGAAGGGAACCCGCGCGATATTGCCCGCACAGGTCGGGTCGCGGCGATTCTGCACCACGATTACGCCATCGGTCGGCTGCTCCCGCAGCAGCGCATCGGCAGGCGTGCGGTAGATCAGGACAAACACGGGCGTACCAATCGGGGTACGAATCGGAATCGACCCGCGCCATGAAATGCCTGCTTCCAGCCGCGTGGGCAGGGTAATCGCGGTCGTGGCCAGCGTCGCGGTGTCGGTTGTCCACCAGCCGCGTGCCGCTTGTCCTGCTTCCTGCTCGACCTCACGAATGACGACCTGCGCCGCCAGATCAAGCGGCAACGACACCGCGCTGGTGAGTTCGAGATCGACCCACTGCACCTGGCCCCCGCCAATGGCTTCAGGCGCTTCCTCGCCGCTGGTGATGCCATGCACGGTCACGCGCAACCCATTGCTGAGCACGTCTTGGCCAAGCATGAACTGGTCACGGTGATAGTAGGGTGTCACCGTCGGCATGGCGGCAATCGCGGTCGGATCGCCTGCCATGACCGGAGTTGGACACCACCACTGCGGCTTGCCCGTGATGGGATGGGTGGAAGCCGCCGGAAGCGGGCGACCTCCACAACCACTCAAGAAAACGATTATGACAAGTCCGACGAGTCGGAAGCGGGTGGACATACGGTCTGTTCCTCCATCCATGTGGCGACCAGCGTCCAGCGCTCGCGATGGCGCAGCTGGCTCTTGGCCTCATCGGGCACACCCGTGAGCGCAAAGTGGTGATTGCCCAAAATCCGGTGGCGCACGTGCAGCTCGACCTCGCTCTGGATGCGCATGCCTGTGGTCAACTGTGGCAGCGTCTCGGCAACCGCGAGCGGCACGAGCAACGGCACAATCTGGTGCTCGATGCGTTGACCACGGGCGGGCGGTGGCCGATCAAAGGCTTCGGTCACGCGCATCAGCACGACCTGTTCATGCTGGCGGTCAAAGCGGAAACGACTGGTTGGCTCCTTGAGCACGCCCGTGACCGTGCCTGAGAGTTGACCAATCAGGTATTGCTGGCGGCTGGCATCACCCCGCGTGAGCGCCGCACTCCCAACCAACACATAGGGTTGGGTCTGGAACAAGCCGCCAAACTCACTGGTGCGGGCGTAGCGGCCATCAAAGTGGGTGCGCACCACCAAGCGGCCACTAACGGTCAACATGCGTCCGGGCTGGAAGGCCAGATTGAGGCTGGCGGCATCACGCGGGACGAGCATGACGACCGTGGAAATCTGCGGTAGGACATCATCATGGCCATGCACCTGATCGTAAATGGCGACGGTGTAGCGATTAAACGCCCCACCAGCGGTTGGCCGCACGACGGTCACCGGATCATTGGTGGCGCGACCAACGACGGTCATGTGATTGGTTCCCCAACGGTCGGCATGCGGGGCAAAGGCTTGCGAGGTCAACCGCGCACGCGGCACGCGAGGGCCAGCATAGCGTGGGCGTTCGGGCTGAACCAGCGGCGCGGCCAATCCCACGGCAGGGGGCGTGCTGGGTTCAGTGGGCCGCAGCGTGATTGATTCGACCCGCTGGCGATCCGGCTGGACTGGCGCGGCAGGGTTGACGACCACGGGCTGCACCGGAACGGCGGGTATCTCCAGCATCGGCTGCGCAACCGGCTCCACAATCGCCGTGACTGCCCGTGGGATCACTGCCGTGATGGGGGGCAATTCGGCCATCGGCGCGGCAGTCATGGGCGCGGAAGCCACATCCGGCGTGGCCTCAGCCAGATTGCTATTCTCCTCCGGCACTCCGTTCTCATTGAATCCATCATTCTCCACCATACGACCTCCGATACGCGCGAATGGGCTGCGCCGACGGCGCGACGGGAGCATGTGAGCGGTCATGCGAAACTCCTTCAAACAAAACAGACTTCAGAAAAACACCCAGTTAAAAGGGACACCACCACTATGAGCGAGCGAGTTGGGTGATCGGGACAGGCGGCGGCAAGGCCGTGCCATCGACGATGGGGTGCCATGCCACGTCCGTCCATGGGCCATCGGGGCTGGCATACCCGATGACGAGCTGCGGCCAGTGCGGAGTCCAGGCATAGTCCACGATGGCCCGCCGGGCTGGCGAGGTCACAATCAGCGGAATTGGCATCGGAAAGCCGCGCGTGGTCGCCAAGTCGCGATACCAGCGTGCCCGCATGGCGTGCTGATCCCGCGAGACTTGTTCGTGATCGGGAACCAGCAAGTACCACGTATCCTGCTCGCGGTCGCGTGGGGCGGCCGTATTCCAGCGCAGGATTGGCGGTGATGGGCGACGGCTTGGGGTGGTGCGCGTGCGCAGACCCACGATCCGACCCCCGCCGCGATACAGGTCAAGCACCGTCGTTTGCACGCTGACCAAATCCGGCAAGCGTTGGGCGGTTTCGAGCAGGGCAGCGGCCATGCGAATCGGCGGCAGAATCACCAGATCGGTCGCGGGCACGGCGGTGGCGTGATAGCGCATGGCGATGCGTTGGCGACCGTTGCTCAGCACGGTGGCGTGCAACAGCTTCTGCTGGACGAGGGGCCGCAGGATACGCCGAATCGCCTGATCACCTTTGGTCGGAAACCAGATCCGTCCGATGGTGGCACGGTCAAGCGGCCCCAAGGCCGTCAGTCCGGCATGCAGGCTGGCGACAAGGATGGGATCGTGCGGCGGAAGACAGGGGGTCATGCAATCACCGCCTCGGCCCATACGGCACGGAGCAAGGGCACCTGATAGGTCATGTCGCGGTGATGCTGATGCGTCCAGATCGGAGCCAGTGCGCCATGGGCATGAATCGCATCAAAGGTGGTGCAGCGAATCGCCCCACCCGGCCAGCCCCGATACCAGGCATCGAAAATGACCTGTTGGCGGCGTTCGTTTGGCACGGCAAAGGCGATGATCGGCCATTGAAAGCGCTCTTTCCATGAGCCGGAATCGTAAAGTGCCCCATAGGATTGGGCCTTGCCGGTAATGATGCTCGGTTCTTCGGTTCCCCGATCGATCTCAATCGCGAATAACTCATCAATCTGGCCTTCTTGGCGTGGGACAACCAGCCACGGGTAGCAGGATGAACGCTCATCCGTATGGAGCATGGCCTGCTTCCAGCGGCGCAAGACGACAATCCCATCAGCACGCGGTCGGGCCTGCTCGCTCAAATCCATCTCGATATAGCTACTCATGCCAATAATCCCCGGAATGGTGTCAAGATCGCGCAGGATACTCGTGACCAGATCGGCGTATTCGATTTGATGCTCGGCTTGATGACGCGGATTGAAATAGGTCGGCGCGAGGCGCTCCTTGCCTTCTTCGAGTTCGGGATAGCCTTCCTTGAGATAGCTCCAGCCTAACGGAGTCAGACTATAGATCCGTCCATGGCGTTTCCAAAAGGTCGTCCGTTTCCCCCGTGCAGGCGGGGCTTCAAAGTGATCGACATAGGTGACCAGTCCGGCCTCGGTTAATTGCTGCATAGCCCGATTGACGTGGCGTGGTACACATGGTGGTGACCATGCGACCGCAAGGTGGCGCGAGAGGAGCCGACCAAGGCGGGCCAAAAGGACGAGACACTGGGTTTGCATCGCATTTGGCGCAAAGCCCGTTGGGGTTTTCATGGATTCCTTTCTCCAGCACCAGGCTGGGATTCGCTGCGAATGGAAAATCGGTGGCTGCGCGGCTGTTAAAGAGTGTCGGCACGACCAAATGACCCGCTAGCCCACTCCCTGAGCACGATCACGCCACTTGGTGATTCGGACAAGGTTCGGACAAGGTTCGGACAAGGTTCAGTCCTACGATGCGTTGGTAAACGAGGCCTGACCAAATGGCTGATTGCCCGTTCATCGACGACCTCGCTGCTCGGAACGGGTCGGAATCAGCGGCGCAGCGGCAGGTGGCGATGGGTCAGATTGGGTTGGTCGTCCTTCATTCATTATGTCAATACTTGGTGCAGTGGGATGCTGCTGCGCAGGCATGCCAACGCGGGATCGTGCCCGTGATCGCGCGGGTCGCGTCGTTGCCTGCGGTGTGCGTTGCTCGACCGTGGGTGCTGCTGGTTCCGCCATAGACGCACGGGTCGCGGTCGCCACGGCAGGGGTTGCCTGCCCTGCGGGCGTTTCCGGTTGTGCGGTTGGCGTTGACGGCGCGATGACGGGATCACTGGGTGGCGCGGCGCTGTTTCCCAGTCCGGTTCCGTTGGTCGGAACGGAGGCAGGCGGTCGCTGCGGCCCACGCGGTGCGCTGCTGGCCAATTCCGGCGTTTGCTGCGCGGCTGGCGGTGCAGGAGTCTGTGCGCGTGCTGGCGGTGTGGCCACGGTTGGCGCGGTAGCGGGCAATTCCTGCGTCGGCGGCGTGGGCACGTCTATGCGTGTGCTGCGTGCTGGTGCAGGTGGTGGCGTGCTGGCCGTGACATGGCTCGCGGGCGCTGATGCAGGCGCATGGGCAACGCTGGCGGTGCTGACCATGGGTGCAGGCATGCGACTCGTTTCCAGTGATGCAGCCTCCGTCGGCGGTGCGTTGGTTGCCGCAATGCCAGCACTGGCGACCAACGGTTGGGTTGGCGGCAGATCAGCGGCAGGTGGTCGTGCCGTGCGGGGCATGGGCCGCGTTGGCAGTTCTTGCGTTGGGATGTCGGTTGGCCGAGGCGCGGCGCTGGACGGGCGGGAACGGTCGCCATCACGACGAGCGACGGGCATGGTGGCGCTGCTGGGTCGTTCTGTGCGCGGTGCGGTTGATCGAGCGCTCGTCGATGCGGGCGGAGGCGCAAACAGCCATTCGGGGGCGACCTCGTTCTCATGCACATAGTTCACGCCTGCGGCAATCGCCTTGCCCCCGATCATGGTCGTGATCGCCTGATCCGCCCGGTCAAGCTGGGTGTCGGTGCGCACTTCCGCCGTGCGGAGCATGTGGGCTTCCTTGACCTCAATCTGATGGTCAAGCTGCTGCACCCGCTGCACCGTGCGCTGGGTCGCCTGCTGCATGCGCATGACCATCCCACGCGGGTTGATCAGCGATGGCAGCGCACTGCTCGTGTGGGTGATGGTGCTGTGGGTTGCGCGTTCGGTTGCCGTCGATTCCTGCCGCAGCGGCGCATCCCGCAATAGGGTCGAGGGAGCCATGGTCGGCTGGGTTGCGGCGGGATCGGTGGTGGCGGTGTAGTGGCCGGTGGCCGTCACGCGGGCTTCGGTGGCAGCGGCAGGCTGGTCACCGAGCAGGCGTTGCAATGGCTCGCGACTCACGACGGTGCGCACGGCGGCAAACCCTTGCCAACTCAGCCCCATGGCAAAGCGCAGCACCCGCCACTGCACCCAGACGAATAAGGGTAAGACCACCAGCATCGTCGGATAGGCCATGGCAATCCCCCGTTCGGCAGGCGTGCCAAACAAGAGGTAGGTGGCGAGATTGGTTCCCACCGCCAAGACCGTTTGCCAACCACTGATCTGAAAGAAGCTGCGGTACACTACCGCGACCCAGTGGCGCTGGTTGCCGAGCATGCCGAGCGGAGCCACCACAATCCCCAAGAGGAACAGCAGTGCGCCACAGACGGTCATCAAGGCTTGGGCAAGGGTCGGCATGAGCGTGGCCATGGCGGCAAGGATGCCCACAACCGCGTGCAGCGTACCGCTACTGGCCGTATTCAGCGCTTCACGGCGCTTCTGCATGCCACTGGGATCGCTCGTGAACGCGCCGCCATACCAGGGCTGGGTGCTATCGGGATAGAACATCGCGGCAAAGTCGGGCGGCAACCCATCGAATTGCACCGTGACCGTGCCGTCCGGTGTGGTCTGATTCACCCCATCAACCCCACTGATGAGGCTGGCCCGATCCGTTCGCCACAAGGCCAAGACGGCATCCATCGGCGTGTACATCGGGTGCTCACAGACCGCGCTGCTGGTGACGGTGGTCGCACAGCCTGACGCAGTGGCCGGAACCGCCAGCACGGCAGCGCGTCGCGCATAGGCTTGATTGGCGGGATCAAAGGGCTGCACGGCCTCGCCATCCTGCCCGACGGTGATCCACGACGCGGTGATCGGCGGCAGGGTCTCCACAATCGGCGGCATGACCAGCGCCGGAACTTGGGTCACCAATTGGATGGTGGTGGCATAAAGGCTTGGCGCGGCCATAGCCAGCAGCACCATGATCAGCGACCAGCGCACAAAGGCGCGGGGCTGCACTAGCCGCAGTCGGAAGCCACTGCCCATCAGCATCAGGGTCAAGCCCAAGCCGAGCATGCCGATGGCCACGGCGCGGCTATACCAATTGCCCATGAGCGTGCTGGTTAATGGCCCGACCCAGCCGGGGAATCCCAGCGTCGCGTTGGGTAATGCCCCCGCCATGACCACGCCAAGCACAACGGCACAGGCTTCATGCAGCAGGATCAGCATGCGGGTGATCCACCACGCAGGCATGGCCAGCCAATACTGCATCAGGTCAATCAACAACCCCTTATTACTGGCATCCATTAACTGGTCATGCATCGGTGCTCACTCCTTCCTCGGTCGCCACGAGCGCCATGACCGCGCGGCGATCCGGCGTGACGGGTGGCGGTACGGGGTCGTCCCATGGCGGAATGGCGGTGATCGGCGGGATGGGGATTGGTACGTCCATTACCACAACGCCTCCGCCGTAAGGGTCAACGGAATGGAATACCAGATGCCACCCGATGCGCGGCGTTGCTTGGCCTGATAGAGGGTATGGGCGAGCAAGGTGGGAAAGCCGAGCCACATGCCGAGCGGGGTGGTGCTGGCGGGGGTGGCGGTGGCGCAGCCATGGGCGAGATGGACGATGACATCGAGATCGGCGACGCGCAGGCAATGCATGCCCTCGGTGCGGGGCAGCACGCCATATTCTTGGCACTCAAGCACTTCGTGCAAGGACAGGACGGCACAGGCGATGCCGATGCCAGCGGCGTTGGGGGCGAACACATCCATACAAGACCTCCGTGATGGGTCAAACCGTTCTGCCTCCAGCATAGCGGGATAGGCGGCGGGTGGTGCGACGGCGATGCGATGGCAATGCGATGGGCATGCGGCGATGCGACGGCAATGCGATGGCTGTGCGATGGCTGTGCGATGGGCATGCGACGATGCGACGGCGATGCGATGGCCGTGCGATGGCTGTGCGATGGGCATGCGACGATGCGACGGCGATGCGATGGCTGTGCGATGGCTGTGCGATGGGCATGCGACGATGCGACGGCGATGCGATGGCTGTGCGATGGCCGTGCGATGGCGCTGTGCATCGCCATCGCATCGCCGTCGCACCACCCGCCGCGTCGCTCGCTAGAATCGAGGGAGCGACTGTTTTTTTGGAAAGGAGGCATGCATGATCGGTGTTCGGCGCGTGAGCGCATGGCTGGCCGCAATCACCACCATTGTGGTGAGTTGGCCATCCCCAGCCGCGCAACCCGTGCCACTGGCCACGCCCGTGGTGCAGCTGGTGGCCCAGCCCAGCGTGGCCGTGCCGGGTATGGCGGTGACGGTGGTGGTGACGCAGCCTGCCGAGGCCGTGACCGCGACCCTGACGCTCACCCTCTCGCCCGTGGTGGCATGGGATCGCGTGGTGACGAGTCACAATCGGGCCTGTGTGATCAGCGGCGTGGTGGCAACCTGTGGCGAGCTGGATGATCCGGCGCTGCCTGCGGTGGCGACCCTCGCCTTCACGGTTCCGGTGACGGCGACCGAACCCCTCGTGATCACGGCTTGGCGCAGCGATGTTCCAGCCCATCCCATGATCACGACCGTGCTGCTCGATCTGACCCGCACGGTCACGCCTGTTGCGACCGCAACGGCGACGGTCGTTGTGCCCAGTGCCACGGCAACGGAGGAGCCAGCGGTCACGCACGCGCTGCCCAGTCTGGTTCCGGCGACGGCGACGGATGCGCCAACGGCCACCGCCCCGCCAACGGCAACCCCAACCAGTGCGCCAACGGCGACCGCAACGGCGAGCAGTACGCCACAGCCAACCGCTTCGCCAACCAGCCTGCCAACGGCACTGCCCGCCCCGCTGCCGATCCTGCCAACCGCTGTGGCCAGCGATGGCGGACTCCCGCCCATCATCGTCTTTCCGACCCTGACCACTGTGCCCATTGCGCCCGTGGTCGATGCGCCAAGCGGCACGACCACGCCGCCTGTCCCGACCGCCTGTGTCGTCGATGGACAGCCGGTGGCGGTGGTAGATAGCCAGATTCGGGCAGGCGTGGAGCCGTGTGCGCTCCTCAGTCTGCCACTGGCGGTGCAGGCGATTCCCCCCGCGCTCGCCCATGTCGTGGCTGAGGCCGACAGCGAGCTGCGGGCAGGACCAGGCCTTGCCTATGTGCCACTCGCGCATATCCCACGCGGCTATGGCGTGACCTTAACCGGACGCATGTTTCAGGGCTATGTGGAAGTCACCGCCTTTCGGGTTGGGGCCGCGCCCCTAGCGGGCTGGCTCTGGAGTGCGGACTTAATCGTGGATGCGCTGCTGACCACGCCGCTGCCACCCGTGGCTGATCCGGTCGCGGCGTTGCCCTCGCCCGCTGCCACGTTGCCACCCATGGCCGATCCGGTGGGAGTCCGCCCAACCGCCACGCTACCGGTGCTCGGCTGGCGCGTGCAGGCATTGCCCGCGACCACGCGCACCGTGACGGTGCAGGTGTGTCGGGGCACGGCAACCTGTGGCCGCGATCAAGGAATTGCCGGATTGGCGGTGGTGGTGGATAGCGCGGCAGGGGATCGGGTGGCGCAGGGCTGGACGGATGCCACCGGACGCTGGGTGGTGACCCTGCCCATGCAGGAGGGCTTGGTGGTGCGTGTGCCATGGCTGGGATCGGTGGTGGCGTTGGCCGCAACCGCCGAACGGGTGCATCTGCCCGTCAATGAGGCCGTGCTGCCGCCCCGGTTTGGAGGAACGCCATGACCAGTCCCTATGACCATGAGTTTCAGGCGTTTGTGGCTCCGCTGCTGGCAGGTTTGTCGGTGGCCGGACGACACGCCGAACTTGACCGCTTGACCGACCTCTGGCAGCGCGAAGGCGCGGTTCCGGTCAATGGCCAGTTGGTCTGGCTCGGTACGCCATCCACGACCCGCCCGACCGCGACCCCGCCCGCTGCCACGGCCCCACGCGGCGCACCGCGCTGGCTGGGATTGGTGATCATCGCGGTCGTGCTGTTGGGCTGGGGGCTGCTTGGTCGTCGCTCGCAGGCTGCACCGCTGGCCGAGGGCGTGCTGCGTCCGGTGACGGTGGCCGTGGATGGCGAGGCGGCTCCGGTGCAGCTGGTGATCGGCTCACAGGCGTTTCCGGTGCATGCGTTTGACCCCGCGTTGGGCTGGCCTGATCCCGTGGGGATTCCGGCTGGCACGGCGGTGTGGGGTGGGACGCGCAGTCAGGTGGTGCTGGGCCTCGATGGGGCCGCGTTCGCAGCCGATGCCCTCGCGGTGGGGTCAACCCTCACGCTCCAGCAGGCGCAGGGCGACCCGCGCACGCTCACGGTGGTGGCGCGGCAGACGGTGGCGGTGCATGCCGGATCGGCGATTCCCCAGCAGCAGGTCGGGGTGACGCTGGTGCTCTGGGATCAGGACGATCTGTCAACGCGCACACTGGTGCAGGCGTTGCCCAGTGAGCAGCCCGTGCTGACGACCTATAACGCGACCCTGCCGCTGGCAGTGACGGGCATGGACTGGACGCTGGTGGCGATGCAGCCCACGCTCATGGTCAGTGTCACGGTGGGGCCAACCGAGCGTTCCGGCGTGGTCAGTCGCGCGGGGGTGGCGCTCGTCAGCCTGCCGTTGGCCACCGCGACGACGATCACCCTGCCCGTGACGGCAACGGCCATGCCGGGGACGCGCGTCGATCTGGCGCTGACGATTGATGGGCAGGCCGTGCCCCTCAGCATCGCCATGCCCGACGCGCCGACGCTCACGGTGGACTGGCAGACGGTCACGGCCACGCCGCAGGGGTTGGCAATCACGACCGTGCTGCATAGTCCGGCCACGGTGCTCACGCCTGCCGATGCAACCTGTACCGCAGGCGGCGTGACCCATGCGTTGCAGCCCAATCTGCCGTGGCCGCTCGTGATTACCACCGCCCACGCGGTGGTCTGGACCTGTCCGCATGACCCCGCCCAGCCCGTTCCGGTGACGGTGCAGCTGGGGTCGGTTGGTCAATCGCTGCTTCCCTAGTGTTTTTTTGGAGGTTTGTATGGCTCGCATCCTGATCGCGGCTGGTGGCTTTGACGTGATGGAACTCGTGAATAAGTTAGTTAATATCGACAGTTTGTATACCTTCGCGTGGGTCGTCTTTGGCTTGTGCGGCGTGACCTTCGGGGTGATGTTGTTTGCGGGGTCGTTCGCCAGCGCCTTGGCCAAGAAGCTCCGCATTGCCTACTTTCTCGGCGGGATCATGCTGATTGCCTTTATCCCCATCGTCTTGGAATGGGTCAAGCCCGCCTTCAAGGCCGTGGGGCAATAACGGATTGGGATGGACGCTGCGCAGCGGTCGTGTTGCGCAGCGTCCGTTTAAGGAGGTCTCCGATGCAGGTGTTTCGACCCTTTTTACAACCGCCCACCACGATTGTCAGCGTGCCCGCGCTGGGCGGCTTGTCCCTTGGTGATCTGGTGACGCTGGGCGGGTGCGGTATGGTCATGAGTGTGGTGCTTGGCCCCACGGGCTTGCCGTTGCTGCTGCGGTTACTCGTCGGTGTCGTCTTGGGCCTCGTGGTGGCCCGTGGAACCTATCAGGAGCAACCGCTGCGGCGGGTGGTGGTTGGCATGCTGCGCTATAGCCTGATCCGGCTGCTGGCCCCGCAACGCTTGACCGTGGATTGTCGGGCCTTGGGGCAGGGCGAGGCGACCGGACGCACGACCACGACAGCGGTCATGCAGCCCGATGGCACGCTGGTCAGTTTGGCGGATCGGGGGCAGGCATGACTCCCCCGCTCTTGCTCCACTTGCACGGCCTTGAGGTGGTCAATCTGCACCCGCACCAGTGGGAGGTGGCGATTGATCGGGTGCGCCAAGCCCTGCAAAGTCTGGTGGTGGATTGGCGGCTGATCAGTGTGGTTGCCCCACGCTCGTTGGCCCAGCGTCGCCAGCGCATCCATGATCACTTGCGCCTGCTCGACCCCAGCGACCCGCGCCATCCACGTCTGACCGCCCAACTCTTGCATCTGCAGGATTTGGAACAGCACGCCATGACCAGCATGACGCACTACCTCGTGGTCTGGTGTCCGCCCAGCCTTGCCCACACCACGGTCGAACACACGCTTGGTCGGGCCTGCGGCGGGGCGACGCGGCTGACGAGTCTGCCGTTTCTCTTGGGTGCGCCGACGGTGCAGCTGACCGCCGCGAGCTGTGTGGCGGATACGCCCACGGGCCAACGCTGCTGGCAGGGCATGCTGGCCGAACGCTGGCATGGGTCACTCTCGCCGTTACTCTTTCGCCCGCTGCTGCTGGAGCAGACCCATGCCATCATCGTGGTCGATGCGCTGACCATGGCTCCGGATCGTGCTCGCACGACCATGGATGTGGCCTTACAACGGCTCGATGCCCATGCCGCGCTCAATCCGACCTATGACGAAGCCCGTCGCCATGCCGTCCAAGACTGGCAAGCGGCCTCGACCCATCTGGAGCGGGGCGCACTCTTGCATACGGTGCAGGTGGCGGTGTTTGTCGGGGCGGCCTCGCCTGCACTCGCTCGCACCCACGCCCAAGCCGCCCGCCAAGCATTGGGATCGACGATTAGCTTCAGCCCGATGCTCGGTCGCCAACCCGATCTGTTGCCCTTGCTGGGAACCCGCGCGACGGCGACGCTTGACCTGCCCACCACGGGCCATCCGATGATTACCGCGCAACTGGCGACGCTGCTGCCGATCTATCTGGCGCAACGCTCGCAGCCGCCCGCGTCGGCCTTGTTAGCGGGGGTGGATGAAGTGCGCGGCACGCCGTTGCTGCTCGACTTGACCGCCTTGCCTGCCTTGCATGGCTTTTTCTGTGGGGCGACGGGGAGCGGCAAGAGTAGCTATGTGGCCACGCTTGGCTCACGCCTGGTCGATGACGCGGGGTACCAGTTGATTCTGCTCGACCCGCAAGGCGCATTTGCCCCCTTAGCCGCTGCCTATGCAGGCCGGGCCTCGGTCAATCGGGTGGCCTTAGATACGCTGCGCTTGAATCTGCTCGACCCAATTGTTGACCTCCAGCATGACCTCGTGACCCAAGTGTTGCATGTGGAGGAAGTTCTCCAGTGGCTCTTGGACGGCGCACTGACCCAGCTGCATCGCCAAACGCTGCGGCGGGTCTTGTCGCTGGTCTATGCGACCCATGCGGCTCCGCGCTTGTCGGATGTCGTCGCGTTGTTGGCCGAGGACACGACGGGCTTGCGCGAGTTGCTGCTGCCGTGGACGCTGTCGCCGTTTGCCGAGGTCTTTGACCAGCCCTCAACGATGGACTTGACGCTGGACCCCACGACCCCCGTGGTGATCTATGACGTATCCGACGCGGCGATGCCTGACCATATTAAGCAGTTCTTCCTGATCTTGATTGCCAGCGCGATTCAACGCGAGATTCGGCTGCGTCCGCGCAAGGCGATTATTGGGATTGATGAGGCGGGGGTGCTCTTTGCCAATCCGCTGTTGGCCAGCTTCGCGGAACGCTTGGCCAAGACCGCGCGGCGTTTCGGTGCAGGCGTGTGGGTGATTGACCAGACGACCCATTTATTAGACACGAAGGCCGGAGCGGAGATTTTTGAGAATAGCTTTATCACGGTGCTTGGCACGATGCGCAGTGACCAGTTGCCTGCCTTGCGTGAGCGGTTCCCGATGGTGACCGATGCCCAGTTGCAGTGGATTACGGGGTTGGGCATGACCGACGCGCAGCGGCAGGAACGGGCGGGGCAATACCTGATCATCGTCAACGAAACGCCCTACCTGATCTACAACCACCTCTCGCACTGGGAGTGGCAATTGCTCCCGCAACGGGCAGTGCTGCATACGGAGGTGGGGTATGGGACTGTTTGATCGCTGGTTTGGGACGGGCGTGACCGATCCGACCGTGGCGGCACGGCAACGCTCGGCGGCGTGGGGCGCGTTCTTGGCCCAGCAACGCGCAGCCTTACCACCCCGGCCTGTTGATGGCACTGCACCGTTGGCCACGGCTCCGACGGTGGCGGGGGCTGGTGTGCAGGCAACGCCGCCGATGACCGCCGCACCCACAACCGTCCTCGTGATTGAGGATGGCGAGGAGGGAGTATGAGCCTGCTGATCCTGATGGTGCTGTTTGGCGGTGGCGGCTGGCTGCTCATGCGGGTTTTGGCGACCATCACGACCGAGCAGGCGGCGTGGGTGGCGTGGCGGGTGCGGGTTCCGGCGGGGGTTGATGCCGCGACCCTGCGTGATGCGCTCGTCGATGGCGTGGGCATGGGTGCGGCATGGCTGTGGCTCGTGCCTACGGCGCAGGGATGGCAACTGCTGCTCCAGACCACGCCCGCCACCCACACCCTGCTGCTGACCACGCTGCATGCGCGTTGCCCCATGGCCACGCTGCGACCGGTGACCCTGACCGTGCCCGCGCTGCGTTGGCGGCGGGGTGGGGTGGCGGATGCGCAGATCGTGCAGGGCTGGATGCTGCGCAACGGGGTGGTGCAGGCCGTCCATGCGACCCCGCAGCGCTGGGGTGGCTCGTTGGCGCTGGTCTGGCTACTGGGACTCGTGCGGCCACAGCCATGGGATGGCGATCTGCCGCTCGACGAGGCCGCGTTGTTGCCCGATCTGCCGTCGTTGTCTGCCCTGCTGCCTGCGGTCGCTGGGGTGGCATGGCGCTTCCGTGCGGATGTGGCCCTGCCCCTTGGCACGCCGCTCGATCTGATTGGGCCTGCCCCGCAGCGCTGGGCAACAGTGGCGCAGCTCGTTGAACAAAGCCTGAGCGCCCATGCGAGTCTGGTGGCCCTCGTCACACCCGCCCATGCCGCGACCCTTGTGCCCATGCTCGACCCGCTGGGGCAGCGGCTGCGGGTCGTCGATGGTCGCCAGCCTGCGGTCACGACCACGCTGGATGTCGCGGCATGGCTTGACGATGCGGCCATGACCACGCTGCTGGGCCAGCTAGCCGACCTCCAACCGCACGATCCCTTGTGGGCAACGATTCCGACCTTGCTCGCCCACTGGCGCAGCCGTCCGCACCCCAGCCTTGGCGATCTGATCGCGCTGGCCGGACAGGTGTTGGCCACCCCCGATCAGGCGGCGATTGACCAACGCATGGCGGCCCAACGCTGGCCGGTGCGCTTGCGGCACTGGCGCACGCTGGAGTGGCTGAGTCTGTTTGCCACGCCATGCGACGACCTGCCGCTGCTGCTCCAGCGCGGTGGCGTGGTCGTGGTCGTGCTGCCGGACGACGTGGCACCGGCGGCAGTCGTGCAATCCATCCTCGCCATGGCCATTCCGGCGTGGCAGGCCATGAGTCCGCGCCCGATCCTGACCGTGAGTGATCAGCCGTGGGCCGAGGCGACCATCCAGTGTGGCGATCAGCGGGCAGCACGCGTGGCGTGGCATGGCTATCTTGGTGGTGGCGTGTTCCCCATCACGGCGGTCTTGAAGGCCCATGGGCTTGACCCGTGGATGCTGGTCACGATGCGCGGCCTGCTGCTGACCCATGCCGAAGTCTGCGTGCATGTGGCCGACCCGTGGCCGACCGGACCGATCGCGCCGCCGGACGCACCGCCCTCGCATGTCTTTTGGCAGTGCGATCCCACCGACTTGTTTCAGCCCGTGGTCGCACTGCCTTCGACCGCTGCGGGTGGGGTGGAGCCAGCCAGTGCGCTCGTGGCGCTGCTTGACCACCCGCCCACCGCCCGTCCCATGCCGCCCGTCGCGCAACGCACCCACGATGCCGTGCTGCGTGATGACCAGCTGCATGCCCTGATCGAAGCGCTGCTGGCCGACCGTCGCAATGGCGTGTCAACCAAACAGGCCGCGACCGTCTTGGGCGTGGATCGGGGTCTGGCCGAACGATTGGTGGCACTGGTAGCGGAGCGCATGGCGGCGGTCTTGGGAACCCATCCGCGTCAAGGATTGCTCTTGAAACGCGAGGTTGACGAGGCCGAGGTCTGGGCATTGGTCGGGATTGAGGCTGACCCTGATGAGACCGATGAAGGACATGAGGAGGAAGCTGTATGCATGGACGCTTAATCATGACGGTCTATGGCCGCACGCTGGCTGGAATTGGCGTGGTGCTGCTGGTGCTGGCGCGGCTGCTTAGTCCGTGGCTGCTCGGCCATCTCACCAGCCCACGCCTTGCCCCGTTGGCCACGCTGGTCACACGCATACATGCGATCAGTGGGTGGCTGCTGGTGGGCTACGGGCTGTGGGTGCTTGTCACGCTCGTCGCATGGCTGCGGTTGCGGCGACGGCCTGCGGTGACCGGCCAGTGGTATCTGCTGCGCATTCCCAAGCCCATGACGACCGACCCGCATAGTGCCACGGCGGCCCAGCTTGGCCAACGTGAGGCGGCGATGGCGGGCGAGATCGTGCGGGTCTTGCAAGCGATTGTCGCGCACGCCCCTGCCGATCGGCGGATTGCCCTCGAACTCTGGTACACCGCGCAGGGGATTGCCTGGAGCCTCTGGCTCTCGCATCCCGATTTGTATGCGCCCGTGTTCAGTGCGATGCAGGGCTTTGTGCCCGGCGGCGATCTGCTGGCCCAGCCCGATCCGGTTGCCACCGCTGCTCCCGCGCTGGAGTGGACGCAGCACTCCCTTGCGCAGCCTGCGATCTATCCGTTACGCCGTGCCGATGCGATGGTTGGCGACCCGCTCGATGCCCTGATTGGGGGCTTGCGACCGCAACAGGGCGTGACCGCGATTGGCCTATCACTGACCCTTGGAGCCGTGCCTGATGGCTGGCAGCGCCAAAACCGTGCGCTGGCGGATTGGCTCGCCCTTGATGCCAAGGAGCAGCAGGCCAGTGCCAGCAAAGAGACCGCTGTCGCGATGTTGGCCAAGCTGCAAAGCCCATGCGTGACCATTGCGCTGCGCACCGTCGTGCTGGCCGAGAGCGCCGCACTCGCCACCGCCCAACACCAGATCCTGCTCGGCGCACTCGACACCTATACCATGCAGCACGACTCCATGCGTCAAGCCTGGACCCATGGCCGTATCCACACCACGATCACCCCCGCCGTGCGCGACCGCCATACCGTGCGCTGGTTGGCCATGCCGTTGCCGCCGCTCGTACCAACTCCCACGCTGCCCGTGCTGAGCCTGCCCGAAGTCACGGCGCTCTGGCATCTGCCAACGGGTCGCCATTTGACCGTGGCAATCTGGCGCAATAATCGCTTTGCCCCGCCTAGCCCGGCCTTGATGGTCAGTCCCATCGGGGAGCCACCCCCAGCGTTTGCTGCGACCACTCCCTTAAAGGATCGCATCGTGCGGATCACGGGCGGGGTCGCAGCGGATGGCCAACCCGTCTATTTGGGCTTTCCGCTCAAAAGCTACACCTTCCATCAGCAAATTACCGCCTCAACGGGGGCGGGTAAAAGTCACGCGGCCAAGGTGCAATTGGGTGAATTGCTGCGGATTGGGGCAGGCTTTGGCGTGATCGACTTCAAGGGGGATTTGGTCAATGACCTGTTGACCATGATCCCCGATGATCGGCTCGATGATGTGATCGTCTTTGACCCGCTTGACCCTGACCACTGCCTTGGATTGAACCTGCTCGATCCCACCTATTTAAATAAGGATACCGAACCGGATTTTTTGGTCGAATTGCTCGAAGCCTTGGTGGCGAGTACGGATAGCCACTGGGGTGATTCGGCGGGGATGCAGGAAGCCCTGCGCTATGGGGCCTTGACCCTGATGGAAGGCGAGCCAACGCCGACGATTGCCCACTTGTATTTGCTCTTTTCCAGTAGTGCCTACCGCGCGACCGTCCTAGAGCGGGTGACTGACCCCGACTTGGTGTTGTTCTGGACCTATCAATTTCCCAAGCTATCGGACACCCAAAAATCCTCAATGACCGCGCTCCAGCGGCGCTTGAGTCAGTTTTTGATCAATCGCACGGTGCGGATTACCTGCAACCAGACCCGCACCACCATTCCCTTCCGGCAGGTGATGGATCAGCGCAAGATTGTGCTGGCCAAGTTGCCCGTCGAATTGATTGGGGCCACCGCTGGCGGGATTCTGGCCAATGTGCTGATTAACCTCGTGTTGGCGGCGGCGTTTAGTCGCTTGGATACGCCCGAGGACGAACGCGAGCCGTGGGTGCTGGTCGTCGATGAGTTTCAGGAGGCCATGCGGCGCGGCGATCCGGCCAATTACCAGAAGATTCTGGAACGCTTACGCTCGTTTGGGATTGGCCTGGTCTTGATGCACCAAGGCACGAGCCAACTGCCTGCGGAGATGTTGGCCACGACGCTGGAGATTGTGCAGACGCGCTTGATCCTCTCGGCCTTTGGCCCCGATGCCGCCGTCTGGCAGCGCCAATATCCCGATGCGCGGCTGACCATGCAGGACTGGGCCGGGATTCCCCTCCGCGACGAAGGCTATGCGGCGATCTCGATCAATGGCTTTCGCCAACCAATCTGCACGATCACCCCGCTGCCGCTCTGGCCTGCCCTGCCGCAAGGGAGAACAACCAGAACCCTGACCACGCTGGCTTCCCCACCGCGTGATCCCCTCGACGAACGGCTGCGGGCACTGGCCCAGTTTGATCGTGCGACGCGGCTGCGCTTGCTCCGCGATGCCCCACCCGCGCTGTGGGAGGCCATCCTCGCCCGCATGGAGCAGGATCGGGCTGACCGCCATGCCCAGCTGCTCGCGCCGACCTGTCCCTTGCCGCGTGCCGCCCGCGTGCTGGCCTTGAGCCATGCCAAAGCCGCAACCCCACGGGATCTGGCGCTCGCCGCCTTAACCCGCCTGACCCTGAGTATTCCGCGTGATACGGTGGACGACGAACCGCCTGCCAAGGGCAAACGCGGACGCAGTGGCGCGGCGGAATCTCCATCGGAAGCGGCTCCCGCAGGGAGTCCCGTGGCAACGCCAGCAGTGGTGGTTAATCCGCGCAAGGTCGGCGTGGCCACCGTGATGCAGGCCGAGGCGACGGCCACCAATCTCATGCACTTGTTAGCGGAGAATCCTGATGCGGGTTTATAACTATGTGCTTGTTTTGATGCTGCTCGTGGCGGTGCCGCGTGCCGCGCTGGCAGTGGCGACACCGCTCACCGTGACCACGGCAGACCAAACCGTGGTGTTGGCGGGTGTGCCGTCCCAACCGACCACCGTGGCCGTGCGCGGCCTGCACGCTGCCGCGCCATCCCTGACGATCACCATGGACACAACCACGCTGCCTGAGGCCGATCCGGCACGATGGGCCGACCTACCCACCAGTCCCGTGACCCTGCTGCGCAGCGGGCGCTATCGCGGCTATGGCGTATGGGTCTATCTGGTGCAGCCGATGATCCAGCAACGCGGCCAGATCCAGCAGGTGACGCAGCTGCACGCCGTGCTCGATGGGGCGGTGCTGGTGGCATCCCCTGCCGATCTCCAAGCGTTGCCGCGTGTGCCGTTTGGTGATCCCGTGCCGCCGACCAACCCATTGGCTTTGGCCGATCACACCTGGACGCTGACCGTGACCGAGCCGGGCATGCAGCGGGTCACGGGGGCGATGCTGGCCGCAGCGGGCATCGACCTCACGACCCTCACTCCGGCGACGGTGCAAGTGCAGCACCATGGCGTAGTGCTCCCGCTCGATTGGCGTGGGGTTGGCGATGGCGTGGTCGATGCGCAGGACGAAGTGCGCTTGTGGGTGGATAGCGTCGGCGACCGCTGGAACCGTGCTTCGACCCTGTGGCTCACGACCGCTCCCGCCACCCCGTCGCCGCCCATGGCCTCGCGCCTTGCCCTCGCCAGCACCGCGCCGTTGACTGATACGGTCTGGATGACGCAAACGTGGGATGATCCGCAGATCCTCGACAGTCGCCATGCGGGCATGCGCGGCTGGCACACCTTCAGCACCCGCCTGAGCAGCCTCGCGGGTGGCGATGCGCAGACAATGACGATCCCAGTGACCGCAACGTTGCCATTGGCCAGCGGCCTGATGACCGTTACCCTGCGCGGCGCGACGGCGACCAACCTACCCGTGCCGCTCGTGGTGAATACCGTGCCGCTGACCGTGCCTGCGACTGCGGCATGGCAAACGACGCTGGCCGTCTCCACGAGCGCGGCCATCACGGTGACGCTGCCTGCTCCGGCCATCGGCGCGGCCAGTGTGCTGCTCGAAACCATCACCGTGACCCGTCCGACGCGGCTCGCGACCATGCCGACTGACCCATGGGAGAGTGGGTCAACGCCTGCGCGGTATGCCCTGCCGGACGCGCCGCCGCTGCGCACGCTCTATGATGTGACCGAGGTACAGTCGCCGCAGATCGTGATCCTGCCTGCCGGACCCACGCCCGTGCTGGCTGATCCGTTGGTCAATCGGCGGTATCTGCTGGTTGGTGCGTCGCCACTGCCCACGCCAACGCTTACCCGCCATACCCCTATCGTGCTGCTCACCGTCGGATCGGACGTGATCATCGCCCCACGCGCCTTCCTGCCCGCCCTCGACCCGCTGCGTACACCGACCACGGTGCTGGTGGCGCGGGAGGATCTCGATGCGGCATGGGCGTTTGGCCACGTATCCCCGATGGCGATTCGCACCTTTCTCCAGCATGCAGCGGCGACGTGGCCAAGCCCGCCCACCAGTGTGCTGCTGGTCGGCGATGGCACGACTGACCCGCGTGATGTGCTTGGCTATGGTCAGCCACCGCTGATCCCGCCTTATCTGGCCGAGGTCGATTTATGGCTGGGCGAAACCGCCTGTGAAGCCTGTTATGGCCAATTGGACGGCGCTGATCCACTCAGTGACCTGCTACCCGATCTGCCCGTGGGCCGCTGGCCCGCCACAACGGTGGAGGACGTGACCGCCCTGATCGCCAAACAGCAGCGCTATGCGGCGGCCCCGTGGGGGGCGTGGCAAAGCACAGTCGGGAGTCTTGCTGATAATGCCGAAGGAGCGCTCGACTTTCCGCAACTGGCGGCGCAGAGTGAGGCCGTCTATCCCCTGACGATGACCTTGCATCGCGCCTATTACGCCCCACAGGCCACGAGCATTGCCCCCGCGTGGCATGAAGCGGATGCTCGTGCCGTGCGCGAGCGCGTGCTGGCGATCTGGCAGGCGGGGGCGATGCTGATGCAGTACACGGGCCATAGCCACGCCTACCAATGGGCCGTGACTGATCCCGTGGTCGAGCCGCGTGGGTTGCTCGATCTGAATGCGGTGGGCGACCTGCACAATGGCGAACGCCTGCCGCTGCTGCTGGCCTTGACCTGCCTGACCAGTGCCTTTCATCAGCCCAGCCCCCGTGGAACCACGCTCGATGAGGCGCTGGTGCTGCATCCTGACGGCGGGGCGCTGGCAACCTGGGGATCAAGTGGTTTGGGGGTCGCCCATGGCCATGATCACCTTCAGCATGGGCTGGTAACGGCGGCGCTGACGATGCCTCGGCCAACCTTGGGGCAGGTGACGGAGGCGGGAGTGCTTGAACTGGCGCTCACGGGGCACTGTTGTACCGATGCGCTGCGCACCACCCTGCTCTTGGGGAATCCGGCCACGGTACTGCGGGTTGCGCCTACGCCGCAGCAGGTGTGGCTGCCATTGGTCGGGTGGGAATAAAAAAACCACCCGCGTTCTCGCGGATGGTCGCAACTACCAGCGGAGGAGCGTAGCCTTAATAGGGCGGCTCGGCAGGGCCGTTATAGCCACACATCCCCACGCGCGGCGAGTTCACGGCCCGAATGACCTCCGCATCATCATCCGCCGCGTCATGATAGATCGCGGCATGGCCATCGCAGCGCGGCTCCCACGCCGTATCCGCACCGACGCACCACGCACAGAACCATATCGCTGGCTGCTGGCAGACGGTACAGCGGTCGTCCGGCGGCTGATTGCGCATCAAGCGGGTGATCGGATACGGCGTTAAGGCCGCGCCCACCCGTGTGCCAAGGCAGGTGATCGTCGTTTCTGAGGATGTCCCAAAATCATAGACATGCGTCAGGGTGCTACCGGGCTGAAACACCGTGTGGATGGGGCGCTCGATGGCGAGTGCTGGCCCCCGTCGCCCATCCGAAAATTGACTCAGATGCCCGCAGCACTCCAGCCAGATCGCCCGCAGATAGTGATCGAGGTCGTGCAACCGCGCCGTCCCCATCACCGCAAGATCCAGCCAAAAAAAGGGGGTCTGCGCATCCTGTGCCCGCAGATGGTAGATCGTGTCGCGGGTGCTGGTGCGCTCGTCAGCGGCGGCAATCGCGGCCTGATAGGGAGCGCATCCGGCAAGATGGGCTATCACCCGCGATGGGGTAGTGACCTCGCCACACCAAGCACAGATCCCAGGGTTCGGTCGTCGTCGTGGCATTCCATTATCCTCCGTCGCGCGCGACGCTAGTGGGGAATCAAGGGGGTGAGGCTGGCAGGCAGGGCTACCGCGCCGATGCCGCAGCCACCATAGAGCGACCATGCCGCCATCTCCTGAAGGCGAGCACGGAGTGCCAAACAATCCCCGATCACGTCGTGGGTCGGAACCAGCGGCTCCCAGCGGTAGCGTCTCCGGCGGTCATCCCAATTCCCAAACCAGTCGCTATAGGGTTCCAGCAGATCGCACCAGGTGGCATGATCGAGCAGGATACGAGGGTCATGATCGCGCATATCGAGACCGTTAATGAGGGTGTCAATATCGTCCTGCTCTGCCACGAGAACGGTCTTGCCGTGCACGATGGCGGCAAGGGCGGGCACAACCTCCGTGAGATCGGGGGCATCGCCACCCATGGCGAGCGTGCTCCCGTGGAGCGCAACGGCAGGTGGTTCTGGCTCCCACAGCGGCGTGACGCGTTGTTGCATTAAGACCATGCCGGTGTGGTCAATCACACCAAGTTCGAGAATATCGGGGTCATCGTCACCGGTGGTCTTCAACGCCACGATGACACACGCCGCGAGCCACGCCTGTGCCTGAGCGCGAAGTGCCTGCACATCCATCCGGCGTTCTTCGGCAGCACAGGCCGCGAAACAGGCCGCACACACCGGAGCGGGTGGTTCCGCACGATCCGTGCGCAAGGAGTCAAGGATGATGCGGTGATCATGGTCGCCCATCGTGCCACATGCGGCACAGGCGATGGGCGGTTGGTGCGTCGTGGTGCTGCGTGGAATGGCGGAAGACGACTGGCGTGGAATGGCATGGTGGCGATCAGAGAGATAGATGGGTTTGCGCTGTTTAGGCCGAACGATAACGGCGACAGGATCGCCTGGGATGAGGCCACGCGCCACGAGTTGGGTCTTGGTGACGTAGTGATCGGGTTTGGCGGGGTCATCAAACCCCAGGAAGCGCTGGAGTGGAAGGTCAGGTCGCATACAAAACTCCCTGGAGTTCCCGTTGGGTCGTGCCACGGCGATGCCCACGGGAACAGTGGTCTGTTTGGGGCAGTATACCGCAGAACGCGGCCCATGGGAATGGCGGTGGTGTCCGTGCGAGGGCTGTCCGCGCGGCAAACCCGCATAACGGGCGATGGGGCGGATCTGCCCACAAAAAACCACGCGTTGCGTGGTGATCAGCCAGCGGTGGCGCGGATGAGCGAAAAAACCTGCCAAAACCCCTCAGGAATGCGTCCAGCCCTCCTCTTCGTCGGGGCGATGATTCTTACACTTCTCGGAAGATCCAGAGATCCGCGCCTACATGTTTTAAACCCCTGGTATAAACAAATTATGCAATCATGCATTGCGACAATGGAATTGCTCGCCCCATTGCCGCATTGATTTGTCCATGACCCTTGAGGAGGATCACATGAGCCATCCTAGCACACCACCGACCGTCATTGCAACCCTTGACATCGCCAAACATACGCATTGGTTCGCTGTCTTTGCGCCCGATCTCACCCCGATCATTCCACCCCACCCCATCACCACCGATGCGACTGCCTTGCAATCGGTGATCACCACCCTCGCCCAGCTTGCGCTTGCTGGCCCGGTCGCGCTCGCCATGGAGCCAACCAGTATCTATCATCTCCCCTGGCTGCATGCCCTCACGGCGGCACTCCCGCCCACCGTCACCTGCCTGCTCGTCCACACCACCGCCGTGCACCATGCCCGAACCCGCCTGACGGCAGGTCGGCTCCGCAAAACCGATGCCCGCGATTGCCATGCCATTGCCGCTGCCGTGCGCGATGGTCATGGCCGCCCGTGGTCGCCGCCCTCCCCCCAGCAGGCCCAATTCCGCACATGGGCCGCCCAAGAAGCCGCCACCATGGAGACCCTTACCCAGCTCGCCCACGCCCTCCAGCGCCTGACCGATCTGCTCTGGCCCGGCTTGGTCGCTCGCCGCAACGCCGCCAGCACACCGTTGGTCTCCTCGCGCCTATGGACGCGCCACATCATCCAGACCATCCTGCTCCACCACCCCGATCCCCATACCTGGCGGTCGCTCTCGGTCGCCGCGATCCGCGCCCGCCTGAAAGCGCTCGGCATGCGCTGTGGGATCGGTCGCGCCACCCACCTCGCCGCCATTCTTGCCGCACAGGTCGTGTTGCCACCGGAGCAAACGCCACCCTTAGCGGCTCGCCTGACCACCCTGATGCAGCAGTATTGTCACCACGCCACCCACCTCGCCGCCCTGCATGCCGAGGCCGAAACCCTCGTTGCTGCCTCATGGGCAGCGGTCTTGTGCTCCATCCCGGGCATGAGTCCAGTGCTGGCGGCGCGCTATGCGGCGGCGGTCGGCGATATCCACACAATCACCTCGGCCAAAGCCCTCTGGTCGCTGGCGGGACTCGAACCAAGCATCTATGCCAGTGGCGTGCGATCCCGCGTTGGGCAATCCTCGTTGGCTGGCCGGATCACGCTGCGGCAGGCCTTGATCCGCATTGGCGCAAGCCTCAGTCGCCATTGTCCACCTGTGCGGGCCTGCTGGCTCGCGGCGCGGGCGCGGCGCAAACCGCTCGCTGTTGCGCTGATTCATGCCGCGAACAAGGCCAATCGGCTGCTGTTTGCACTGGCGATCAGTCAACAACCCTATCAGCCCGGCAGGGCGTGATCGGGAACCATCGGTGCGTGCTGGTGGTGGGATACCATCGGGGCGGCCAGATGTCGCCAAACCCCTTGGTGCCGGACACCGTTCTTGATGTATGACACCGCGCCATGGTCGTCCAGAACCGATAAAGACCGGATTCGATGCTGAGGCAGAGACCTCGCCATGCTTAACCACGGATGGTCTGGGTTCTGTTCCGCCACTCCCTCGGTGGTGTCCCACACCAGCACTCCATCAGAACCAACAAAAAAACCGCAGCAGCGCTGCGGTCATGATCGTGCGGCTTCGTTCGCGCCACTTGACATGTTTATACGATACTCTTCGTCGGGGCGATGATTCTTACAGCGCGCTATCGCTCAGCGCAAAACAGTCCGACAAATGTTTTAAACCCCTCTTCGTCGGGGCGATGATTCTTACCGAAGAGGAATGTAAACCAGGAAATTGGATCCATGAGTTTTAAACCCCTCTTCGTCGGGGCGATGATTCTTACCTTCCGAGCACGCTTGCGCAACTTCTGCAGTATGACGTTTTAAACCCCTCTTCGTCGGGGCGATGATTCTTACAAACGATATGCTGAGTTCAATTCGGGCCAGGCAAGTTTTAAACCCCTCTTCGTCGGGGCGATGATTCTTACCGGACCAAAGTAAGTATGGGTGGTTACTATGGGGCGGGTTTTAAACCCCTCTTCGTCGGGGCGATGATTCTTACAAACCGTCAAAGTGACGATGGACATGACCGGCTGCGGGTTTTAAACCCCTCTTCGTCGGGGCGATGATTCTTACAAACGCCTGAATATGTCAAACTGATCTTCACGGTTGTGAAGTTTTAAACCCCTCTTCGTCGGGGCGATGATTCTTACCCCCTCCGTCGTGGGGGAAGAGTTGGTCGTGCGATGGTTTTAAACCCCTCTTCGTCGGGGCGATGATTCTTACAAGCCTCATACTAGACTTTTATCTTTTCAACCACCAGGTGTTTTAAACCCCTCTTCGTCGGGGCGATGATTCTTACTTGCAAGTATTGCGGATGCGCTCAGAATTTCCATTCCAGGTTTTAAACCCCTCTTCGTCGGGGCGATGATTCTTACGTTGTTCGTTACCAATGCCGCAGAGATGACGGCGTTACGTTTTAAACCCCTCTTCGTCGGGGCGATGATTCTTACAATGGTTTTGGTTTGTTGGTTTAGATTGAAACAACAGTTTTAAACCCCTCTTCGTCGGGGCGATGATTCTTACCTGGTGATCCTTGTTGGGACTTCGTTTGGGAGTGCGCGTTTTAAACCCCTCTTCGTCGGGGCGATGATTCTTACAAGCCTCATACTAGACTTTTATCTTTTCAACCACCAGGTGTTTTAAACCCCTCTTCGTCGGGGCGATGATTCTTACAAGCCTCATACTAGACTTTTATCTTTTCAACCACCAGGTGTTTTAAACCCCTCTTCGTCGGGGCGATGATTCTTACCACATTGGCGAGCAATGGGCCTGAAGAATACATAAAGTTTTAAACCCCTCTTCGTCGGGGCGATGATTCTTACCTGGAATAACCCGATGAAGCGCCGTTAGGGTTTCAGGTTTTAAACCCCTCTTCGTCGGGGCGATGATTCTTACAAGTAAGTTCAAAACAGCCAATGGCAGGAGATTTCAGGTTTTAAACCCCTCTTCGTCGGGGCGATGATTCTTACGTTGTTCGTTACCAATGCCGCAGAGATGACGGCGTTACGTTTTAAACCCCTCTTCGTCGGGGCGATGATTCTTACAATGGTTTTGGTTTGTTGGTTTAGATTGAAACAACAGTTTTAAACCCCTCTTCGTCGGGGCGATGATTCTTACCTGGTGATCCTTGTTGGGACTTCGTTTGGGAGTGCGCGTTTTAAACCCCTCTTCGTCGGGGCGATGATTCTTACTCCTCTGTGTCCACTTTTGGAATGCGAGCCGCTCCCCGCGTGGATTGCCAGCCGAGATGCATGCCACGCGATTGGTGCCATGCACCACGATGAAAATTATGGTAAACTTGAAGCCGTCGCATCGATCATTCCTTGTCCGATCAAAGGACCTGTTATGCCCTATTCTCCCATGCCTGTCAAGATCCTCGCCGCCCACGCGTTTGCTGCCGTGCCCATTCGTACCTTGCGCACGCTGGCCCATTATACCCACTATCAACGGCTTGCATCCCAAACCCGTGCGGGCCTTGCCACTGACCTGCTGTGCCACTGGACAACACCGGCTTATCGTCGGCTGGTCCGGCAATCCTTGACCGCTACCGATTATGCCCTGCTCCACGCCCTGTGGGCTGGCGAGCATCCCCTCCCCGACCCTAATACCCTTGATCTCTGGCGCTGGCAGGCTCCGTGGCCAACGCTCGCCAGCCTTTCCTCGCTCCAGCGTTTGGCGGTCTTGGGCTTCCTTCTGCCCATCCGCACGCCGCTAGGTCGGCAAACCGTACTGCTCCGCGATACGACCCGCTGGCTGCGTCGCGTTCGTCCCGCGCCCGCACCGCCCACCCCCGCATCGTTCCAATCGCTCTTTCAGGCGGTCGCCGAGCTGCTCATCCACGGGTCGATTCAGCCACTGCCTGCCGCGACACCCGGATCGATGGCGCGCACGCTTGCCCAGTCTGCTGGCTGGCTCGTCCTGCGGCTGGAGCAGTGGCGCACGACCCCGCGTGGCATCGCGTGGGTGCAGGCGAGCCTCGCCGAGCAGGAACGGCTGCTGCAACACCAGATCGTGCGCTGTTCCCCGCCGGACAGTGGTCTCCCCGCATGGCGCAATCCCGATTGGGCGACGCTCTGGCAGGCCTTCGAAGCCCTCATGCACGATCACGCCCCACGGCGGATGTGGGATGTGCTGGCGCTGCTCTGGGCGCATCCAGCGTGGGGCACGCTGCCGGACGACCAGCGCGGGCGGCTGTTTGGCCAGTGGCTGCGACAGGTACTCCAGCCAGCGGGGGTGGTCAGTCTCGCGCAGGGCTGGGTGTTCTGGCATGGCTGGTCAGCGTTGACGGTAACTGCGCCCCCTTTTGATGGACTCCTGCTGCCCGCCACGCCTCATCTGCCCCCGCTACTGCGGTGGTGGGCGACCTACTGGGGCCAGCCGACGCACCATGGCTGGCGGATCAGCGTGGCAGCGGTGACGGCACGGGTGCAGCAGGATGGCGATCTAATGGGGGTGTGGGAGCCACTCGATGCGTGGTATGCCGCCCGGCCACCAGCGGTGGAGTCCGTGGTGGCCACGGTAGCGGCGCGACCACGCGTGCGGCTACGGCAGGTGATGCTGGTGGAAGGCCGTGCTGAGGCGTTGACGGTATTGGAGCAGCAGCGCGGCATGCAGGGTGTGGTGCAGGCGGGCTGGGCGGCAACCCACCGGGTGATTGCGGCGGAAGCAGTGGCCCAGGTCGCGCGTGCCGTGGGGTTGCCGTCGCCGCGCCAGTCCGCCCCGCCCCGCGAGGTCGAAACGCTGGTGTTGGCGTTGCGGATTGCGGCGCAGCACGTACCGAGCCATGCGACGGCGTTCCAAGGGCAAGCGCAGCAGTTGCTCGCCGATCTGTCGTTTGCGCAGCGATGTGTGATCGACGAGCAATGGGAGGGGTTGCACTCTAGCCTCACGCCGCCGCTGGCCATTGATGCGGAACCGCTGGCCGTTGGGCAGCAGCCACGAGCGCAGATCACGGTGGATCATGCACGACAGGTGGTGCGAGAGGCAATTCAGGCGGGTCATGCGCTGACGGTGCGCTATTACACGCCGTCAGCGCATCGGATCACGACGCGCACAATTCGCCCGCTCGAACTGACCAGCACCGGAGTCCGTGGCTGGTGCGAGCTGCGGCAGGAAGAGCGAGCTTTTCGCTTTGATCGGGTGTTGGCGGTGACAGTCCACCATGAATCGGGGTAATGGTGCGTGGATGAAGCGATATCCTTGTGCAGCGAGTCGCTTCCGACACGGCAAAGAATGCTTGTTATGCCTACGTATCGAGAGTGCGAGCGCTGGCGATGGCGACAGTCGCTATCCTGATGCCTATGATAGGACAGGAGACTGCTTCGATTGCGGCTCATTCATGATGCAGAATTGCCCTCCATACTTTTGGGGAATCCTGCCACCATGCTGCGGGTCTTTCTCCGCAGCGGGTGTGGCTGCCACTGGTCAGCGATAGAACGCCGGAGCGTATTCGTCTGTGGGGCGGTGGTCAGATCTGCCCATGCGGCTTCGATAGAGCGATGCTATGCGGGTGGTTGCCACGAGCACTCGCCAGCGATTAGCGGTCTGGCAGCGTATAGCCATGGGCCTAGAAATGTGGGTGTGGAGCAAGGTCATGGTATCGTCAATTACGCGTTGGCTGGGGCGGTCATGCCTAGTTCTCTTGGATCTAGTTGGTTGGATTGCACCCCAAACGTACCCGATGGTGATGATTTTCGTGGTTTAGTCCGACGGGTGACCACGTGATGATGTGATCAAACGAGGAGGATTCCCCCATGCAACCTGAGACCATGGATCGAGTGCGCGTCGTGATTGCTGGTGCAGTGCGCTGGACGGATGCCGGAGCCATCCAACGCACGTTAGCAGAATTCCCCAGTACAACCATTGTCTTCCATGGCGACTCGCCCGGGTGTGATCGGCTTGCTGGGCAGGTTGCCAACGCCATGGGGTTAACCGTTGTCCCTATGAAGAAAAGTCGTGCGGATGCCCTCCAGTACCCCGGCGAAGCGTGGAAAGGGTTGAATGCGCGGATGCTGGCCTGTGGTGCAGACTATGTGCTCATCTTCCATCCTAACATTGAGGCGAGTCATGGCTCCAAACATCTCGCCGAGCAGGCGCAGGCAGCAGCCATTCCTGTTCAGATCATCACGGGCACAGTACCCGTGGAGAGTCGCAGCGAGGCATGATCGATCTCCGTCCAAAGGGATGCTGGCAATTGAACATCATCGGGAATGTTCGATCGCCCATCTCCATAGGAACGTCGTAACCGCTCGTAGGATACTCCCTCCATTCGTTGAAATGGCGACATCCTGAGCATCAATGCGTCGTTTTTAATTTGATGCGTTCCTGCTCCCCGCCACCCCCCAGTTGCCCCCGCTGCTGCGGTGATGGGCGACCTATTGGGGGCTGCCGACGCACCATGGCTGGCACAGCAGGCTTTTCGCTTTGATCGGGTGTTGGCGATCGAGGTGAAAAGCCCGCTGATCCGATGAATCCTACCAATCCTCAGCCACCGCGAATCGCGGCTGGCAAGAAGGTAGGATAGTGCAGACGAGAACGACACCAATAAGCCACTCGATAGCCGGACATCAGCTATGTAGCGAATTCATCAATCGAATGAACTTCGTTGGGTGGAGACGGGTATAGGCAATGCACCACTTCACCTATTCACCCCGGGTGGTCAATGGGAGATACGCCCGTATGGAAGGAATCATGGCAAATGGGAAACTATAGACTGCGCCTGAATTAAGGGCTAGATTATTCGCATGATCGCCATTGATCCCGAGGGTATTGCTATCTTCATTTGACGCTCCAACGATGATGAGTGACTCATTCATGCCCATAGTATTCCCAAAGAGATCGCCTGAATCGGTATTCATGGCTTTCAGATAGGCGGACTGACTCCATAGTGTCTGTTGCCGCGCAAAAAGATAGGCGGCTCCTGCACGGTTGGCATTATTATCATGCTGATTCCCGTTGATGATTGTGGCCGCACTCGCCTCATATGGTGCGCCAATCAGTATCCAATCACCCAACGCATGGAGATTATAGCCAAACCCATCGCCTGCGTTAGTATTTGAGGCCTTTAGATAGGCTTGTTGACTCCACGTATTCCCATTCTGAACAAAGACATAAGCCGCTCCTGCATCCATGGCAGTATTATCATGCTGATTGCCATTGACTCCGGTGGCGGCGCTATCTTCCCGAACGGCACTCACCACTACCGTTGATCCTGCAAGCTGAACACGCTGTCCAAACCCATCGTCTGCATCGGTATTGGATGCTTTGAGATAGGCTTGCTGACTCCAAGTTGAACCCGATCGGACAAAGACATAGGCCGCCCCTGCGTCCGGAGCAGTATTATCGTCCTGCCCTCCATTTACGCCAGTCGTACTCCCATCCTCCCCATTCGCGCCAACGGCGATCAGCTGGTTCTCAATTGATACACTATAGCCAAACCCATCGTCTGCATCGGTATTGGATGCTTTGAGATAGGCTTGCTGACTCCAAGTTGAACCTGATCGGACAAAAACATAGGCCGCCCCCGCGTCCACTTTATCATTGTTCGCCTGATCATTATTTACCCCCATTGCTCCACTATCTTCGCCACGGGCGCTAATCACGACTGTGGTTGCATCAATCGCAACCCTATAGCCAAACCCATCGCCTTCATCAGTATTGGATGCTTTCAGATAGGCTTGCTGACTCCAGGTTGACCCTGATCGGACAAAGACATAGGCCGCCCCCGCGTTCGCAGCGGAATTATCGGCCTGATTGCCGTTGATTCCGGTGGCAGCACTGTCCTCAGCATACGCCCCAACCACAAGCGTATCCCCATCGAGGGCAAGACTGACCCCAAAGCCATCGCCGGCGTCGGTATTGGACGCTTTGAGATACGCTTGTTGGACCCATGTATCGCCATCCCGGACAAAAATATACACGGCTCCTGATTGGAGCGCCATATTATTTGATTGGTCACCCTGAATACCCGTTGCGGCACTTGATTCGTATGGGGCGCTTACTGCCAGTGTGGTAGCATCAAGCGCTACGCGAAAGCCGAACGCATCGTGAGGATCGGTATTCGATGCCTTAATATAGGTAGGAAGGAGGTTCGGCGATCCATGCGGGTGTTGGGCTGATTGCGCGATTGCGTGTTCTACCGGTAGCGATCCTCTCGTATAGACAAGAACCGATCCCTGAATCAGTACAAACAACATGCTGATTCCAACACAATGGCGGAATGCACGCCATCGATTGGAGGGCGGGCTATCCGATACAAAGGGTTTCTGATGAGGGGTATGATCGTCCATGGAGATTCTCCTTCATGCATAGCTTCATTGGGATTCGAGGTGATGATGCGGGTATTTGGCGCTTGGTCGCATTCCACACTGGTCTGTTGTAGGCGTGGATGGCATCTGGTCGATGGCGTGGGTTGCGCATGCCTCGCCGTAGTGACCGTGCTTCCACAGTCGCTACGGCGAGGCCCATCCATGGGAAGAAGACTGCCGCTTTAGTCACCGCGAATCGCGGCTGGGAGAAAGGTGGTGTAGCGCAGCTGAGGAGGAATCCAATAACCGCCTGATAGGCGAAAATGGTCACCGCGCAGCTGCGCGTGGGCATCCGCTTGACCCAGCGTGCCGTTGAGAGAGAAGTCATCGCCACTGCTCCGCCCACCTCCGCTCCCAATCGTTGACCGAACAAGATGGAAGTCTGTTGTCGGCTGGGTTGCGTGTACCTGCACGATACCAAGAATCGCGAGCAATCCAACGCCGACGAGCCAACGCGCACGGATGATCATACCGTCCCTCCACGTCGCATCCGGCGGCCAACGAGCCAGCCAACGATCAGCAGCAGACTGCCCCACCCACCAGCGAGCAGCCATACAGAACGCGCTGGCGAGGGGGTGGCTGTTTCCAGCGCGGCTAAGCGGGTTTCGAGATCGGTGATCACTGCCGCTTGCTCCCGATTCAGCTGATACAGTCCTTGGATTGCGGTCAAGGCAACTCCATCCGCATCGACGGTCGCAATATGCCGATCGTCCGTGCCCAAACCAAAGGCTGCATAAAAATCTTGCGCCGTCGGGCCAAGGTGGCGAATCTGCGGATCTTCATTGATGTAGCTCCACGACTGCATCGGGATCGCTGCCAGTTTGGTAAGGAGGGCATGAGGATCAATCGCCGCAAACTGGGTTTTGCGATGTTTGTCCGACGAATTTGACCACGTTCCCCCCTTGCTGAGGAAGGCTCCGCTATCCGTCGCAAGGATGGCTCCATTCGGCATGTCCACCTGCGTGCTGCTGCCAAACCACGCCCCACCGGGGGCACGCACAATAAATTGGCCCGGGGCGGTACTGGTGATCGTGGCATCCGGCGCGGCTTGGGTACTGGCCCAGACAAAACTGCCACGATGGGCGGCAACCGCATTTTCCCCGGCGGCTACACTATAGTCAGCAGACGTACTATTGCCACTCCCACCGAGAATCGACGAAAAGTTGCCGTTGGCCGTGTTCTGTCGGCCTGCGCCGATCGTCGTGTGATCTCCCGTAGCGGTATTCGATTCACCACCCCCAATAAAGGCATACTGACCACTCGCCTGATTCAAGCGCCCACCCCCAATTGCGCTCGCATAACCGCTGGCCGTATTCGAGCCACCACCAGCAACCGTGGTAAAAGGTTGCCCGATTGAATCATCGATCCCTGCAACATTGTTATAGCCCCCAGCAACGGTACTGTAGTTGTCGTAGGCGCGATTTCCTTGGCCACTTGAGGCACTTCCTCCCCCACTCACCGTCGCATACAATCCTGTGGCAACATTGTTATAGCCGCCACTAATCACACTGTAGTCAGCGATGGCACTGATGCTATTTGAACGACCGCCACCAACCATACTCCCAAGCGCATTCGCGTTATTACTCGACCCACCGCCGACCGTCGCAAATGGTTGGTTGCCCGTGTCATCGACTCCCGCAACATTGTTATAGCCGCCACTGATCGTACTATAGGTATCATAGACGCGGTTGCCAGTCGCACTGGCCGAACTGCCACCGCCACCAATCGTGCCAAATTGGGCAGAAACGCGATTGTTCATCCCGCCGCCAATGGTCGCGTAGATATGCGCAATCGTATTGGTCGTCCCACCGCTAATGGTCGAGAATGCGCCCGTGATGGTATTCGCCTGCCCACCGCCAATCACGGTATATTCTTGGGTCGTCGTGTTACCAAACCCACCGCTAATCGTGGCATAGCCGTCGTTGGTGACAGTGCCATCATCGCTGCCCACGCGATTATTAGCCCCACCGCCAATCACGCCATAGTGATCATAGATTTGTTGAAGATTCCCAAAGGCTCCCCCGCCACCAATCGTCATCCCAACGCCATTCGCTGGAACGGTATTGCTGCTATAGCCCCCAATCAGGTTGGGGCTGGTATCGTTTTGCCGTGTCCAGAGGCCGGGCAGACTGAGGGCGATCGGCGCTGCGCTGACGGCGGAGCGTGGATTCAAGGGAACATAGGCGCTGCCATTCAGGGTTTTGACGGCAATCGCCAACCAGCGTTGATGACCGGTAACGCTGCCTTCGGGGAAGGTCAAGGCGACGGTAAATTGGCCAGCTTCAACGGGAACGTCGTCCTGTTGAAGCTGCCCAAGCAGCGTACCTGCGGTCGGATCATCATAGAGGCTAAATTGGAAATCAAAGGTTCCGCTGGGATAGGTGGTTCCTTGCATAAGGAGACCTTGGTAGGTAAACGTGTCACCAACGAAGGCATGCGGTTGAATGATGACATCATTTGATTGTTGGGCATAAAGTGGAGCGAACCATCCAAGGAGCACGACAATGAACACCAACGCGACGATACGGATGCGACCCATAGACACCTCCAAAGGGGATCAATGTGCGTCAACGGCCTGATCATGAGGAGCGCGACGGCGGCAGGATAGATGCCCCCCGCACGCTCGGTGTACTGATGCGCGATCATGATGCATTCCCAGAACGGGTGGCAATGCTAGCGAGAATACATCGATGTTGGATGGTATACAATGGTAGGATTTGGATACAATACTGTCAGTTTGTTTGCCACGCTGTACAGATGTGGATGTGTATTCGACATGGGGTTCTTATCCAATACACTATTGCCAAGCATAGCAGGTATTAAGCGCTATATGACCTTTGCTTCTATGGTGGTGTGGGTCTGACGTTGATAGGTATTCAAATGATATCTGATATTTTTTCGTCGTTTAATCTTTATACGATGAAATAATACATGTACAAAATAGCTCCCTAGAGTGCCATTGCTCCTGCATAACGATTCGTTATGCAGGAGCAATGCTTGTCTGCATCATCACGGAATTTTATGGCTCTCTAACCTCGTATTTTGAGCATTATGATGAGGATTTGGGCAATTTAAGGCTGTTTTTCCACCGTTATGAAGGACACCGGAACGTATTCGTCGCTTAGCTTTTGGATGCTATGTATCGTAAGCGATACGATCAGAATCAGTACTTTTACCCTAAATCCTATCACCACAATAGGTATCACAAGTAAGGGTTGATGGCATATAGTCGGTACTTTTACCCTACAGCTCAGCAGCGAGTTAGAGGCTTCAGGTAAGGGTCGATGGCATATAGCAGGATGCATCCAGTTCGATGATACTGTCTCTATCAACCTGTCACGTCGTATGCGCCTCACTAGCACCGCTTGGTATACAGAGTTGAGGATAATTGGGAGTCACTCTATATGGACTGTCACAATGCAATTGTTCATCCCACCGTCGCACTTATTCCAGCTTTTAATGAATCGCGATTCATTGGGAGCTTGGTGCTTGCCGCAAAAGCGTATGTTGATATTGTGCTCGTGGTCGATGATGGCTCTACCGATCATACGGTTGCTATTGCTCAAAAGGCTGGTGCATGTGTTTTACAGCATGCGGTAAATCAGGGGAAAGCCGCAGCGGTTAATACGGGCTTTCGGTATATTGCAACGCTTAACCCCTTTGCTGTCGTGATGCTTGATGGGGATGGCCAACACAAAGTTGATGATATTCCAGCACTTTTAGCCCCTATCTGCCAAGGGCATGCCGATGTCGTGATTGGATCGCGCTATGGTGCGATTCACAGCGATATCCCCCTCTATCGAAAGGTTGGGCAGATGGGATTAACCTCCTTAACCAATTTGATATCAGGGGTGCAGGTTAGTGACTCACAAAGTGGATTTCGCGCCTTTTCAGCCCATGCCATCGCCGTGATGTCATTTACGGCGAATGGCGGATTCTCAATCGAATCGGAAATGCAGTTTCATATTCATGAACAGGCATTACGGATCTGTGAGGTTCCCATTCATGTGTTGTATGTGGAAAAAGCCAAGCGAAACCCCATTGGCCATGGCATGCAAGTGGTGAAAGGTATTTTGGGCATCGCGACGACAATGCGTCCACTGCTCTTTTGGTGTGGCAGCGGCTTCGCGACGTTAATGATAAGCACCGCGCTGCTGGTCTTCTTGGCGGCCCATACAACGATGGCATTGTCACAGTTTGCCTGGCTGCTGAGCCTGCTCATGATTGGGATGTTGTTGAGTATTGGATCGATTGGAACTGGGATTATCTTACAGCGCCAGCGCGTTATGTTACAACGAATGGAAACGTCCTTAAAACAACAATTGATGCGTGCGCCCTCAGCGGCCTCCAACGAAACACTCTTCCTGACACCACGGGAGCGGGTTTATGACGGGGTGAATCAACCGCTTAATTAAGCAGAAATGGGGGAGTGCTATGGACGTAAGTATCATTATTGTCAGTTATAACAGTCAGGATGATCTCGTTGAGTGTCTCGACTCCGTGATCCAAGCCTGTCCTGATCAAACACGGTATGAAATTCTTGTTGTTGATAATGACTCACAGGATGCAAGTCGTCTCGTCGTCCAGCAGCAGTACCCGATGGTTCGACTCCTTGAAAACAGTAATACTGGCTATGCAGGGGGGAATAACTATGGTGCAGCGATGGCGCGTGGTGAATACCTTCTCTTTCTTAATCCCGATACGGTGGTCATGCCAGGTGCCATTGATGCGCTCGTAGCCCCCTTCAAGACTGATCCGACCATTGGTCTTACCACGGCATGTCTTGTCCACCATCAGCACCCCCAATCCATTAATGCCTGTGGAAATGAGATGCACTATACCGGGTTAACGTACTGTCGAGGTGCCAATCAACCCCGGACTGCCTATCAAACAAGTTCCTATGTTGATGCCGTGTCAGGCGCTGCATGTGCGATCCGTCGCAGCCTATTTACCACGTTGGGGGGGTTTGATCAGCAGTTTTTTATGTATGTCGAAGATAGTGATTTATCGTTACGGGTGCGGCTCTATGGATTGCAGTGTTTTTATGTTGCGGATGCGGTTATCCAGCATAAGTATCACATGAAGTATACCGCCCAAAAAGCATTTTTGATTGAACGCAACCGCTATTCGATGCTCATTAAAAATTTCTCACCGAGCGTCTTAGGTCGCTTACTGCCAGGACTTCTTCTGGCCGAAGTGATTACCGGAAGTTATTTTTTGCTGCGTGGACCACAGTATTGGAGTATCAAACCGCGACTCTATCAGCATATCTGGCGGTATTGGAGGACTACATCGACACCAGCGACCAGTCCGATCCAAGAACTGGCCGTTGTCAAAGCATTAACCAGTCAGCTTAATTTTCAGTCACTCCATCAGGGCAGGGTTACGCGGTTGCTTGCAGGGATGGTCAATCCGCTATTGGGGCTGGCTCATCGATTTGCAGGAGGGTGGGCATGAAGATTGGCATTATTTGCTCGCATGGCGGTCATTGGACTGAAACGCGCCATATCTTTGCTGCGTTTGAGGGCTATGACCGGTTTATTGCGACCTATATGAGTGCGCGTGCTGCGGATGTGCAACAGGTAGGTCGGGCCTATTTTACCCAAGATATTGGCCGAAATCCATACCGGATGGCGCGTACATTTGTGTGGGCCGCAACGGTGCTCCGCAAAGAGCGCCCTCAAGTTCTTATCAGTATGGGTGCTGAAATCGCCATTCCCTTTTTTTATCTTGGGAAATTGTTTGGTTGTAAAACAATCTTTATTGAAAGTTGGTGTCGGGTTACGAGTGTCTCGCAAACCGGAAAACTCGTCTACCCGGTCAGTGATGTCTTTTTCGTGCAATGGCCACAGTTATGTCCCATTGCTGGCAAAAAAGCCCAATTTGCCGGAGCCATTCTATGATTTTTGTGAGTGTCGGCACACGACCAGAACCCTTTACGCGGCTTGTTACGGCCATGGATGGTGTTGCCGCCCAAATCAACGAAGCCGTGATGATTCAGACCGGTCATACACCATGTCCTGTGCGGTATGCACACACCCGCCCTTGGATGAATGAAGCTGACTATCACCTGATGCTTCAACAGGCCCGTGTGGTTATTAGTCAAGCTGGAGCTGGATCGATTTTGGGGGCACGGCACCATGGCCGTCCTTTAATTGTGGTGGCGCGATCGCGTCGTTTTCATGAATGCCCTGATGATCATCAATACGAACTGGCCTATGCCATAGAACAACTCGGCTATGCACAGTTTGTTCAGGATATTACACCAGATGCGTTAATCGCGGCATTAAACCATGTGATCGATCCTGGTGATACTCCCATCTTGCCATCACCATTAGTTGCAACCGTTCATCACTACCTGACCCAATGGGATCAACCTGCGGCCTCATGGGTTCAGCGATTTCGACGGAAAGGCGTGTAGCATGCGAATTGCGCTTGTGTTATCAACACCCTTACCGGCCTGTGAAGGTATTGGGTTTTATGTTTGGAATCTTGGACGCTTTTTGACCCACCATGGGCATGAAGTGCATATCATTACGCGTGGTGAACCAACGAAACCGGCCTATGAACAGGTGCAGGCGATCCATATCTGGCGGCCAGCATTTTGGCGAATCTATCCCTTCCATGTCGATATGCATGGCTATTTTGTGACCCAAACCCTCGAAACGATTGCGAATACCTATGGACTTGATTTAATTCATGTTCATACCCCCCTCGTTAAAATTCCGAAGAGTGCCTATCCGGTCGTCGTTACTGTGCATACGCCAATGAAGACCGACACTGCCGCCATTCCATTGCGATCGGTGTTTGATATGCTGATTAAGCTGCAAACGCCATTTAGCATTCGTTTGGAAAAACGGCTTTTCCGACAAGCCACAACCATCACAACTGTGGCGACGAGTGTTGCCTCTGAATTAGGGGCCTATGGGTTGCAACCACATCAGGTAGCCGTAGTTGGGAATGGTGTCGATACGGCGACCTTCTATCCGCCCGTTGATCTGCAAGCACGATTTCACCAGCGCTACTTTTTAACCGTTGGGCGACTCGCACCGCGAAAAGGATTAGAAGATTTAATTGCGAGTGCAGCAGAAGTCGTTAAACGCTATCCTACCTATCGCTTTTTCATTGTCGGCCAAGGGCCGCTCGCCGCAGTCCTACAAAAACAAATTACCCAGCTTCACCTTGATCAGCATGTGCAATTACTCGGTCATATGGCGGATCGAGAACAGCTTGCCGATCTGTATCGTGGGGCATGGGCCTATATCCACCCTGCCCATTATGAAGGGTTACCGACGGCGTTGTTAGAGGCGATGGCATGTGGCTGTCCCGTGGTGGCAACGGCGGTGAGTGGTGCCCTTGATGTGATTACACCGCACAATGGGGTATTGGTGAACCCTCATGCCCCAGTGCAATTAACACAGGCAGTATGTCGCTTCATTGAACAGCCACAGGTCGCACGGGATCTCGGCCAGCAAGCAGCCTTGACGATCCAACAGCAGTATGGGTGGACTGCGATAGGCCAACGCTATCTTGCGACCTATCACCATGCTATCCAAGGAGCAACTGCATGAAACGCATCGTCTTAATTGCGGCAGGCTTCGAGAAGCACTGTCTCCGATTGCAACCATGGCGCTATCTCTGTGAAGTTGCAGCACAACTCCAACAGCACGGTCATGCGGTCACGATTATCAGTACCGGAACTGATCCCGCTTCGCTGTTGTACGGTATTCCGATTATCCGACTGTCATCGATTGCTGCCCATCCAAGAAATCATGCATTGCAGGCAGCACTTCATGCCTGCCAACCGGATGTTGTGTTATGGCATCTTGGAAAAACGAGCATGCTTCATGGGCACTATCACTATCCTGGGGCGCTTAATATTGGGATTTTTACCAGTCCCCTGTATCACCTTGCCCAATTACGAACTATTGGGATGGGGCGCTTACTGAAAAACTATGAGCTTGGAGCAATGCATCTGGTCGGAGCATTAATTCCCCAACGAATCTTTCAGCATGGCTACCAGCGGCAGCAGTTGGATCATGTCGTCGTGCAAACCCAAACCACGAAAGCCCAGTTGATTGACCTTGGAATTGCCGCCCATGATATTACGGTTCTTGCCCCAGGGGTTGATTCTGATTGGCTCACAAAGCCGACCCATGAGACAGACGGTCGTACTGCGTTAGGATTTCATGCCACCGACCATGTGCTGGTCTATTTTGGGTCTCCTGCACCGTTACGCGGGTTACATACCCTCTTACATGCATTCAGCGCCGCCCGTCGTCAGCATCCATCCCTACGATTATTGATTTTAAGCCGTCGCCATCCACGGGAATTACAACGCGCTGATGCCCAACTCGGGCGCTTGTTCCAGCAATCAGAGATCGCGCCCTATGTCCGAATCGTGAGTGGGTATCTGCCCTCTCAAGAGTTGGTTCGTCATGTTGCGCTTGGCGATAGTGTGGTCTTACCGTTTGATCTGGTTCCCTCAGATGCGCCACTCAGTCTTCTTGAAGCACACGCATTGGGAAAGCCGCTGATTACCACGGATATTAGCTGTTTGCCCGAATTTGCAGCCTATGGGCCGCATGTCCTTGCCGAAGCGGCGAATCCACCATCGCTCCAACAAGCGCTGCTTGCCAGTAGTCAGCACCGATATAGGCCTCCGACGACGCCATCATTGGTGCAGTCATGGACAGAAATGGGAACCCAATGGCATCACCTTCTCGGTCAGTAACCTCTGCTCACCGCCACCGCTCACCCATGATCTATATCACGGGCAGTGATGGGACGGGAAAAACGACCCAAGTGCACCGATTAATGGAGGTGCTTACTGCCCAAGGATTGCCAGTCATCCATCGATGGTTACGCTTTCCCTTTCGGCTCAGTGGTCTGTTGTTAGTATATGCCCGCATTCGCGGACTGAGTTGGTATGAAGCCCATCCCTATGGACGACAGGGCTATTGGGATTTTCATGCATCGTGGCTGATGCAACACGTTTTTCCGATTGTGCTGTGGTTTGACGCGCTGAGTGTGGCGATTCAAGCCGTGTATTGGCCAATCTCGCGCGGGAATATCATCGTGTGCGAACGATTTGTCGTCGATATGCTTGCTGATTTGATGGTTGCAACCCAAGATTTTGGCTTATTAAAGCGCTGGTATGCCCGCTGGTTTATGCGATTGCTCCCAGCGCGGACGCTGGTCATTCTCCTCGATGGCGATCCTGTTCATATCAGGCAACGACGACCGGATTTGGCCTATGATCGGGTCCTTTCCGATCGTATCCGTGCCGTTCGAATCATTGCCGCCCAGTGTGGCTGGCCATTAATTGCAGCGGATCAATCCATTGATGCGATTCATCAGACGATTTGTACTTTTGTTGAGGATTGCTATGTCAGTGCCTAGATCGTCCAAACCGCATGGCTATGCACGCTTTGCGCATCGCAGGCTTCGCCAACTCTTAAGCTATCCCTCGATCGCCTTATTGTCCCATTGGTGCTTCCAAAGTTTCTTCTACATGCACCGCACAGAACGTCTGGTCAAAGGAGGACTTGATCTCGGACTCACACTAGGGATTGGGCTTGGATTGACCACCATCGTGGGTGGTGGGTATGGGTGGCTACTGGCGTGGCTGCTGGCGCATACCATCAATCTCTGTTGTAACGGCCACGTGTGGGGAGTGTTGAAGCATTTTTATCCGACCGGACAAACGGCCACGAGCTTTGCCCAGTATCGTGACCAACTCCATACCCGCATTGCGCACGCATCGTCGATTGCAACAAGTGTCGTCATTGGGAGTGCGGCACACGCGTGGACACCCTATGCGGATCTGGATATTCGCCTGGTGCGCCACGAAGGTATGATCAATGGCATCCGCGCATGTTGGTTTGGTATCCAAGAACGAACGCGAGCCTTTATCCATCGATTTCCGCTTGATCTCTATATCCTTGATCCACATACACAATCGCATGATGGTCATGCGTAGGAGACTGTTATGAGTGCGGTATCCCCTCTATCGAGCACGCCACAGCATGGGTGGTTTGAACACCTTCATTTGCGTCGCTATTCGCGAACTATGCTGTTTGATATCATGGTATTAATCGCCTGTATCATGCCGGGCATTATGCTCTCACACCAGCAACTGCAAGAACCATGGAATGCGTTTCGTGTCGCACGGGCACAACTGTCCACGAATCAAGGGTCCGTTGCCGACTATACGACTAGTGCAGGGGCGTATCGAGCAGAACATGTAGGCAGTGACCTCATTCATACGGCGCTGATTAATGCAACGGATTGGCCACTCGATGGACTCGTCTTAGCCCCCATTGGGGCATTGATGTTAGCACTGGCCTATTATGGGATTGCGATCTTGTTAAGCCCGTCACGACGCTGGGCCGCAGGGATTGCCTTATTTAGCAGTTGGTATTATCCCGGTATCTATAGTCAATTTGGGACACAAACCTATGTCTGGGTGTATAGTCTGCTGATCGGCTTTCTGATTGTTTTTTTTCAATGGTTGAATCATCCAAAACGGAGCTATGAATGGCTGCTCACGGCGATCTTTCTAGCAACCTTTTTGCATTACCATACAACCCCACTCTGGATGATTGGCTTAATGATCATTGGGACTGCTGCTAGCAAACGTGCCCAACGAACAACCTCCTCGTCCTATCGCTATTCATGGCTGCTCCCGCTCAGTTGGTTGGCGTGGGATATCACGTTTGAAAGTGTCTTACGGAATGGCTGGCAGCAGCTTCAAGCCGTTAATACGAATACGATTGGTCAAAGTTTTCTGAGTAAAGTCTTTGGGCCGTTGCTCCAACGCACACCCGCAGGGCTTGATCCGTTTGAAATTGCCCCCATCAACCCACCACTTGCAACATGGAGCACCTTGCTCTGTTTGCTGATCCTCATCGTGCCCGTGGGATGGTGGATGATCACACAGCTACACGTTGCCCGTAAAACGCGTGATTTCCATGCCCTCATCGCAACACCCCGGCACATCTTTATTTGGGCCATTATCGGTATTGCGATGGCGCATACCATCATGTATTTGTTGTATGGAGCATTAAGTTTTCGGGTTATCCCGGTATTGTTTCCCTTATTAATTCCCATGATTTGGCGCGATGCTCCTTGGAAATCATGGAGCATGGGCTTGCTCATCCTGCTGGTAGGAAGCGCGATAGTGGGCTTTTTCAGTTTCGCCCCAACGATCCAGCCCGATATGACCGCCGCCCAAACGGGCCGTGCCAGTCGGTTGCTTGCGAAGAACAGTACAATACTCAGCGATGCGAACCTCTACGGATCGTTGGCGCTGCAACGAGCGATCGATAATCAAACGATCAATCTTGCGTGGATTGATGCTCCGCTCTATCGCGCCATGGTGGACGGACAACCCCTTCCAACATCGATTGATGCCATTGCGATCGCCAAAACCACCAAGCCGTTAATTACATCCCACTGGCAGTATTTTGCAGCGTGGATGGTCTCGAACCCCATGATCGAACACCATCCATCGATGAATCAAGTGTATGCAAGTTCGGTGTTAAGTGTCTTACAACCGATCAATCATGCGCTTCCAATGACCGTCCCATCAGACCCACCAACAAAATCGCTCATGTGGTTTGTTCCAGCACTGCGATTACTGGGGGCGATCCTTGGGCTGTTTCTCATCCCTGGCCTTGCGATCTTTTGGGTTGCCCAACGGAAACAGATCTTTGGTGCGGATCTCGATATTCGCACGATCCTTGCCTGCACGATTGCGTTGTCCGTTTTGAACCTGACCGTGATGGGGTATCTCGTGCACTTAAGTGGGATGAACATTAATGGGATTGTCGTGCTAACGATGATGCTCCCCGTTGCGAGTCTTATCGCACTCCGGCTAAAGGGACAACGGTTCATGATCGCATTTCGCTGGTGGCGGTATGGCATCAGCATTGTGATTGTTCTTGGGTGTTGGCTTGGATTTGCAACCCATGGAGTGCTTGCGCAACCCACGGCTATGCCCGCACTTGAAGTCTTTGCAACCCAAGCGACGACCGGATCATTAACAATTGAGGTCGCGAATAATACAGATACGGCGACTCCTGCAACGGTGGTTATTGAAACGCCGGAGGGGAGCGTGCTCATGACCACCCAGCAAGTCCTTCCTGCCCATCGGGTCACTGATATTCCATGGGTGATTCCCGCAACCGCAGCGCATCAGCCAGCGGTCATACGCGTGATAACGGATCAGCAGCCTCCATTGACCTTGTGGTTTGCTCAGGTACCAACAGGAAAATGATCTATGAATACGACAAAACGAATGACACTGACCGATCTGGCAACGCTTCTCTGGTGGGATATTGCGGTTAATCGGGGACTGAGTTGGGATTGTATTCGCGCATGCCTGCTGATGATTGAGGTACGGTGTGAACAATATGGGTATCATCAATATTGCCATGGCCGATTGCCACGGCTTGGATGGTATCTGATTCGCTTTTTTGGCAGCATCATGCAGTGGTTTCTTTGTCGCGCCAATATTCCTGGAACGGTCACGATTGGCCGAGGATTACGCCTTCCACATCCACAAAATATCATTATTGCAGGGTATGCTGTTATGGGCGAGTTTTGCACGATCTATCAAAATGTATCAATTGTTTGGAATGGATTTAAGCCCACACGACCGCAGACTCCATCTATCGGAGATCGGGTGTTATTCGGAACGGGCTGTATTCTTATTGGCGATATCGTTATTGGCAGTGATGTGTTAATCGGCGCGGGAGCGGTGGTCAATTGTTCCATTGATTCTGGCCATCGGGTCACGAGTCAGCCGCCGCGCATTACCGCCCGCCCGCCCTCGTTACAGGCCGCAAAGCCAGGGAGTTCACGCCATCTCCATGATCCCTATAGTATTTGGCGTTAGGGGTACGACCGTTATGATCATCAATCACCCCATTGTGACCCGCATTCGCCAAGGATGTGATCCGTTCGTTATCCAAACAGCCCTGTTGATAGGGATGCGGATCATGGGAACCGGATTTGGCTTCTTTTTTTGGATGATGGCAGCCCACATGGCCATCCCTGATGATGTTGGTCGGAGTTCTGCGCTCATCAGTGCCGCATCCTTGATCGCAAGCTTGGCCCAGATGGGACTCGGCTATGTAATCTTACGCTATTTGCGGCAGCATCCCAATCCCAGCTCCTTCATCCATGCCAGTATGGTCATCAGTGGTTTCCTCGCGGTTGTGCTTGCCGGTGGAGCCTTCATGACGATGGATCAGTGGTTTCCTCACCTCAATAACGACTCGGATCGATGGTTGATTGGGAGTATCGTTGTTATCCTCCCAACAAGCCTCGCCTTATCACAACTTGTCCATTGGGTGTTCCTCGCCCAACAACGCTTAACCTTTTCCTTGCTCAAGCAAGGAGGGCAAGCGGGTTTGGCGCTTATCCTGATCCTGTGTTTCCAACCCATGGGTGGTTTTTGGGCAATTATGCTCGCCTATACCACAGCGGTTGTTATCGTAACGGCCGTGAGTATTGGACTTGGATTACCGAAGGTGATTCCTCAGTACCAACGTACCCTATCTTGGAAGCATTGGCCGCAGCATGCCCTTGTGAACGATGCGTTCCCCAACTATCTTGCCGATCAACTGCAACGACTGCCTGATATGCTCTTACCCCTTGTGGTGGTTCATCAAGCAGGGGCGCAACGTGGAGCCATTTTTTTTATTATGTGGTCATTGGGAAGTAGTATTAGCGCATGGGCTAGCTCTACGGCTGATTCGTTTCTCCGAGAAGGAATGTATCATCCCGATCACTTAACAAATCTCGTGCCACGGGTCTTGATGACTGGATTCGGACTCACCCTTGGTTTAGGCAGTATCCTTGCCCTTATCAGTCCTATCCTCTTGCCCTGGTATGGGCCAACCTATACAACGAACGGGTATCCCTTTCTCCTCGTGCTCTTACTCAGTAATATTCCATGGGTTGGAACAACCCTGCTGATCACGCTCCTTCGCATCCAAGAGCGGCGGGTCGCTGTTCTGGTCAGTCTGGTCATGAGTAATGGATTCGGGAGTATCGTGATCATGCTGTTGCTCCCCTATGGACTGCTGGCCGCCGGATGGGGATGGTTTGGAGTCCAAGTTGCAGTCGTACTTGGAATAGGGAGCTATAGCTATCAAACGCGACACATGCACAACAAACGCTCTAGGTCGGATAAAGCTCTCGTAGCTGAAATAGAGCGATGACCATATGATGACCACTGCTTGGGCTGGCGACGGCCTATGCGGCTCACCCCGAACCCTTTGTACGGGGAACACCGCGCCCACCGCGTGTGACGGAGGCCGTGTGGATTAACCTCCTAGTCGGGCCAGCTGATCTGTCGATTACGGATATATTGCGCGAATAATCCTTCTTAATCGCCCGTTTTCACGCAACTTGCGGAAGATCCACCGTACTTGACATATTCCGATGTTGTATATCAAAAAACGTACCAGTACATCAACCATAGCCCTGCGATCGGGACGACATATCATGGCAGCGTCAACAAAAAAACGCGCAGCTCACCCCATGAACTGCGCGTTCGCCGTCACGTGGCGAGAACGTCGAGAGTCATAGTATAGCAAACCCGCTAGCGCTGCGCAAAGAACCAGATAGGTATGGTCACTCATTCCATATGACCTAGCCGACAATGGGGATTACGGTTTCCGTCGGGCTGGAGGGATACTGCGCATGAGTCACGACCATCCGGCTCTCGACCGTTCTCGGTGAAACGCTATGATGAAAAGCCGCATACGGTGGCGCAGATCGGCTGGATACTCGGGTTTTCGAAGCCGATCTGGTACAACTATCTACGCCCACGCGCACGCCGCAGAGACCACCATCGCCTAAGAACGCGGCCACGAGTTTTTCGTACTCTCCCCATCAGCGTTCTCGGTGCTCCAGCATTGGTGGATAATCTCGTTCAAAAACGATGCTACCATGCAGCATATCACCTAGGGAGGATGCCATAATGATACCTGACGACGTGCTGAAAACAGGGTTTGCCCCGCTTTCGACGGCCCTGATTGCCGATGCCTGTGTGCGACTCGATCTTCCGATCCGCGCGGCCCCCGCCACCCTCCAAGCCCTCATCTCGGGAAGCCACCGCGTTGGTCGGGCAGTACCCGTTCGCCATTACGGGAGTGTTGATATTTTTCTCGACGTTCTTGAAACGACCCAGCCGGGTGATATATTGGTGATTGATAATGGTGGGCGCATGGACGAAGCGTGTATTGGCGATTTAGTCGTCTTGGAAGCGCAGGCCGCAGGACTCGCGGCGATCATCGTGTGGGGCGTGCATCGGGATACGACCGATCTCCTTCGGATTGGGTTTCCGGTGTTTAGTCTTGGCCGGTTCCCAGTTGGCCCAGTACGGCTTGATCCATGGGATGACGATGCCACGCATGTGGCGCAGATCGGCAGCGTCGCGGTCACTCGTGACGATCTGGTGTTTGCCGATGACGATGGGGTGTTGGTCGTGGCAGCCGTTCATGGCGAGCAGGTCTTGCATACGGCACATGCGTTGTGGGAACGAGAACGCCACCAAGCACTCGCCATTCATCAAGGGATAACGTTGCGTGACCAAGTGCAGTTTCGGGCCTATCTCGCGCGACGACACACCGATCCATCATTGACCTTTCGGCAGCATCTCCGACAGATCGGTGGAGCCATTGAGGAATAGGTGTGTTATCGGTCTACAAATATGCGCGATAATCACGCTCCCGCAAGCGCCCGCACGCCAACCACGCCTGATCTGCCCGATACCCACGAGCACAGGCATCGGGCGTGGTTCTGCGCCGTTCTGGATCGCCAAATTGCCACCGGTTGTGCATAAAACAGTTTAGCGATCTGGCAACTGTTCAAGGAATGTGGTCGTGTAGGCACGATTAAGGTCAATGGGGGTCGTGAGCACCCCTTGGGTTTGCAACATCGTCTGGGTAAATGCCCAGCGTTCAGGCAGCATATCGCCGAGTTTGGTTTGTGCTGGTTGTAATAACTCAACAAACACACTTAACCGCTGCAACTGTCCATCCCGCTCAACGTCCGGGGCATAGTCCTTCACATAGCCAATCGCTTGGGCGGGACTAAGGATGACATCCTTCCACCCTTGCAGGACGGCCTTGAGAAACCGAGTGACGCGATCGGGATTCTCGGTGACGAGGCGCTCCGAGGTGATCACGACCAATTCATAGCTATTGATGCCATAATCGCTGAACCGCATAACCGATGGTGGGTAGCCAAGTTCACTTAATTCAATCGCTTCGTTGACATTCCATGCGACGAGGGCATCAATCTCACCAGCAATCAGCTGATTAATCCCTGAATCGGTGCGGGGAATGGGTGGAGCTTGGGCAATATCGATGGATTGAGAAGCAAGCAACGTGGTATAGAGTTGGGTTGCTCCGCCCTCGGAAACCAACACCCGTTTGCCAATTAAATCGCGGGGCGTGCGAATATTGGTCGCAGGAAGCGAGAGAATCGCCAGCGGACTATCTTGCGCCAACACCGCAATCCCAACAATTGGTTTTCCTTGGGCACGGGCGTGAAGGATACTATCGGCGCTGGCCACCCCAAAATCAGCCGCACCGCTACTGACTTGTTCGGTGCCATCAATATAGCCATTGGCATCAAAGCCACCCTCGCGCAAGGTGACCTGCAGGCGTTGGTCGGCAAAGCGTCCGTTCTTTTCCGCTGCAAAAAAGCCCGCTGAGGAAAAGTCATTGACCCAGTTGAGTTGGAGGGTAACCGCATCCATGGGAACCGGAGTCGGTTCTGTCTGGGTGCTACAGGCTGCTAGCAGGATCAGCAGGATTGTCGTGAACGATCCGATGCGACGGACGCGGTGTGTTGGGCGTGACACAGCGTGCATGATGAGAAACCTCCCTACTAACAGAACGAGCACTACTATGGGAGTATGGTGTGTGAAAAACCTAGTGGATAGGGCATTATTGATGGGATCGGGGCGTGATGTCAAGGGGTATCCCCACCCATCCATGCAAACAAAATCATTGCGCGATGTCGTTAAGACATCGCGCAATGATATCATGTAGGTCTAGGCGCTCGATCTCCCATGAGAATCGGCGTGGCACATTCCATTATTCGAGACAAAGATTGACGGTTCGTGCTCCTGCGGTCGTGGTATTGACATTGAGCCAATCGATAACCGTTTGGACGTGTTTTCCCCACACCGCTTCGGCAAAATAGGGCCACTCATTGACCCGAAAACTTAGCAATGTTCGTGCAACCTTGAAGGTAGATTGCTTTGTTGTTCCACCTTTTTTTGAATCTTCAACAAGTTCGACTTGACTATAATAAATGGCGATTGTATAGGCATTCGTATCCGCTTGTAACACATTCTGAACAAACAATTGTTGTTCTTGTTTCTGGTTAAGATGACTCGTGGCCGCTTTGGTTAATGCGACCAAGCCTTCTTTAATCTTTGACCGATCAGAATCAAGAATCCCTTCAAACAGATTGACAAAGCTATCAATCGCTTCATTCCAATTACTGCTGCTTTGATTCACGACTTTTATATCGGTGAAATTGAGATTGAAGAAAGGGGCACTCAAGATTTTTTCGATATACGTATTGTAGGCTTGATAGTTTCCAGTAATGTTAGGGGTTATTGGATTGAAATTGGCCGCAATTCGGGCGATATTCATCACGCTGGTACAGCCATCCATTGGATTTTTCTTGAATTGAGACAACCCTTGGGCTTGGGTTGCAGTACTAATTGCCGCTTGGAGGGCACGGCTATCGTTTAAGACGGCATCGGCGTTATTCCCAACAAGCCGTGCATTCGACACAACGCTGGTCACGGGATCTTCGGCTAGCTGTAGGCGTTGGCGAAACCCTGTAATGGTTTCAGACGCATGATAGGCTTGATAGTACGCAGGATCGTTAACCCGTAACCAGTCGTGGACTTGATCAATCCCTTGTTCATTCATATGGCCTCCTGCAGGAGAGAAAAAATTGTGCTATAGAATTACTGTACACGATAGCTAGGTATTTCTATAGCCTATTCTTTGATGGGGGCCGTCAGTCCCAAATATTGGCAGTACCAATACACGGCGGCAGCCCGATTTTGGACTCGCAAGAGGGTATAAATTTCGTGTAAATAGGTTTTCACCGTGGATTCACCAATACCCAGAAGAACCGCAATATGACGATCAGTTTTCCCTTCCGCAACGAGCGCAAGAATCTCCATTTTCCGTGGACTGAGGCGTTTTTTTGAAGCCATGTGGCCCTCCAGCCAGACACGAGCCGATAGGTGTTTCAACCACACCAAGGATTGGCAAGAATGGTTTGTGTTCCTATAGGGCAATGATGGGCAAGGTCACAAGGAGGATGTATGATGGACGGAGACACAACAATGCATAGGTGTTACAGAGTATACCATGCGTATCCATATAGGATTAATCGGCTATGCGGTGGTATACAGACGGCATTGCATTGACTTCGTTGATTGAGAGCCATCAGGGTACTGGGCGGATTATGGTATGCTCGCCCTGAGTATGCTTCTTGAGGTATCCCATTGATGGTGCCATGTGGCATACCCAGCTATGCTTCCAATTCTTGAGCAGATACGGGTTCTGTCTCAAGACGTACTCACATGCCATTGGGCACAGTGCATCATAGCGGTGGTAGTGCTTGTCGGCATTGAGCTGAAACTGGTTCACCATATGATCCATCCGCGACAGTACAGCAGCCATAGCCGTGCGATCGGGACGGGTTAGAAGAGCAGAACCAATAAAAAACGCGCAGTTCACCCCATGAACTGCGCGTTCGCCGTTACGTGGCGAGAACGTCGAGAGCCATAGTATAGCAAACCCGCTAGCGCTGCGCAAATAGCCAGATAGGTATGGTCACTCATTCCATATGACCTAGCCGACAATGGGGATTATGGTTTCCGTAAGGCTGGTGAGATATTGACTGTATGTGGTTTGGGTCTGCATAATGGCCAACGCCTGCCGCTGCTGCTGGCCTTGACCCGCCTGAGCAGTGCTTTCTAGCCCAGCCCCCATGGAACCACGCTCGATGAGGCGCTGGTGCTGCATCCCGATGGCGGTGCGCTGGCGACATGGGGATCGAGTGGCTTGGAGGTGGCGCATGGGCACGATCACCTCCAGCATGGGCTGGTGACGGCGGCGCTGACCACCGCACGGCCAACCCTGGGGCAGCTGACCGAGGCCGGAGTGCTTGAACTGGCGCTCACGGGGCAATGTTGTACCGATGCGCTGCGCACGACCTTGCTGCTGGGGAATCCCGCTCCGGTGCTGCGGGTTGTGCCAGTGCCGCAGCGGGTGTGGGTATCAGTGGTGGGATGGTAAATACAAAACCACCTGCATTGACGCAGGTGGTTTTGGTGGAAACCAGATGATGGGTCTGCCCACAAAAAACACGCGACGGCGTGGTGATCGGCCAGCGCCGTCGCGGATCAGCGAAAAAAAACGCCAAAACCCCTCAATAATTCGTCCAGCCGGATCGAGTAATTGAAATAGCCTTGGCTTGATGCCACGTGAACTCAACGCCATGCAGTTTCAGTATCCTCTAATCGGATCGAGTAATTGAAATCATAGGCAATTCAACCGTTTACAACAACAATAGAGAGTTTCAGTATCCTCTAATCGGATCGAGTAATTGAAATAACGGTCACGACATAGAACAGATAACCCATAAAACGGTTTCAGTATCCTCTAATCGGATCGAGTAATTGAAATATGGAGCCATTTGGTGAGCAAGCCGAGGCATGGCGTTTCAGTATCCTCTAATCGGATCGAGTAATTGAAATCGAATTGCACGACCCGCAGGCCGCCATGAAGCTGCTGTTTCAGTATCCTCTAATCGGATCGAGTAATTGAAATCTAATGGCAAGCGTTGCCCGTACAACGTGATCGAGTTTCAGTATCCTCTAATCGGATCGAGTAATTGAAATCTATGCCCCCAAGGTTCTGGCAACCATGGATGAATGTTTCAGTATCCTCTAATCGGATCGAGTAATTGAAATGATGTGCGATGCAATATAGGCAAATGTTATTTGGATAGTTTCAGTATCCTCTAATTCGGATCGAGTAATTGAAATACGTTTGTCCAATGCCCAAGGTTGGCCAAGTGCGCGAGTTTCAGTATCCTCTAATCGGATCGAGTAATTGAAATACGCTTTGAGGCGGTACAGCATGCTTACGAAATCTTGTTTCAGTATCCTCTAATCGGATCGAGTAATTGAAATAGCAAAACGAACAGAACCAGCGCCTTGACCTGGCAAGTTTCAGTATCCTCTAATCGGATCGAGTAATTGAAATAAACTGACTCCCAACATCCATATGGATGATGCTGTGTTTCAGTATCCTCTAATCGGATCGAGTAATTGAAATCATTCATGCGAGGCGCACGTTGGCCCTCAGGAACCCAGTTTCAGTATCCTCTAATCGGATCGAGTAATTGAAATCATTCACTCCACTAAAGTTGTTGTTGTGCCGCTGGCGTTTCAGTATCCTCTAATCGGATCGAGTAATTGAAATGCTCGGCAATACCCGCGAGCAACAAGCCGAAGCACTGTTTCAGTATCCTCTAATCGGATCGAGTAATTGAAATCCCGACGCATGGAAACCGGAATACAACGCCTTTGAGTTTCAGTATCCTCTAATCGGATCGAGTAATTGAAATATCCCGACTTGATTATGCTGTATCAGGCCTTACAACAGTTTCAGTATCCTCTAATCGGATCGAGTAATTGAAATATAAACGCGCTCAGGCATTCGTCAACGGTAGCAGCGTTTCAGTATCCTCTAATCGGATCGAGTAATTGAAATATCCCGACTTGATTATGCTGTATCAGGCCTTACAACAGTTTCAGTATCCTCTAATCGGATCGAGTAATTGAAATATAAACGCGCTCAGGCATTCGTCAACGGTAGCAGCGTTTCAGTATCCTCTAATCGGATCGAGTAATTGAAATGCTCGGCAATACCCGCGAGCAACAAGCCGAAGCACTGTTTCAGTATCCTCTAATCGGATCGAGTAATTGAAATCTGTTTTGACCCATCTTTCCCCTCCCGACCATGTAAGTTTCAGTATCCTCTAATCGGATCGAGTAATTGAAATGTACGCCTCAGTACGAGGCTTTGAAGTCGATTACAGTTTCAGTATCCTCTAATCGGATCGAGTAATTGAAATAAAGCGATTCAGAGTATGCAGCGGCGGTTAAAGCGTGTTTCAGTATCCTCTAATCGGATCGAGTAATTGAAATAGCACTGAAAATACTTGCATACACTACTCCGCTGTTGTTTCAGTATCCTCTAATCGGATCGAGTAATTGAAATAAATGGTGCGCCTTCGGCGGTTCTAGTCCCTTCTCGCGTTTCAGTATCCTCTAATCGGATCGAGTAATTGAAATAGCTTACGTCTGCCACGCCTGCCGCTCGGTGAGGCGTTTCAGTATCCTCTAATCGGATCGAGTAATTGAAATCATCACCTACAGATTGCAACACCGCACGGTCTAACAGTTTCAGTATCCTCTAATCGGATCGAGTAATTGAAATACTTCGATGTAGTGCCGCAGCGACCCTTCAATGATCGTTTCAGTATCCTCTAATCGGATCGAGTAATTGAAATCTTTTGTCAGTGCTTCCCCGTGGTTGAGCTTGTTGAGTTTCAGTATCCTCTAATCGGATCGAGTAATTGAAATTAAATCAATACCGTTGGTATAGTGCCCGCAGCAATGCGTTTCAGTATCCTCTAATCGGATCGAGTAATTGAAATTCGTCCCCGCCCCCAGTTTTTCCCCCATCAACCGATAGTTTCAGTATCCTCTAATCGGATCGAGTAATTGAAATTTATCAAAATCGTGCTGATGCTGATGATCCTAATACGTTTCAGTATCCTCTAATCGGATCGAGTAATTGAAATTTCCCGAACTTGTACACCGATGGCGCGGTGTGTTGGTTTCAGTATCCTCTAATCGGATCGAGTAATTGAAATCACCCGCCGCGCCTGCCTCGTTGGTGTTGCAGCGAGTTTCAGTATCCTCTAATCGGATCGAGTAATTGAAATTTCCCGAACTTGTACACCGATGGCGCGGTGTGTTGGTTTCAGTATCCTCTAATCGGATCGAGTAATTGAAATCACCCGCCGCGCCTGCCTCGTTGGTGTTGCAGCGAGTTTCAGTATCCTCTAATCGGATCGAGTAATTGAAATAGCCCTACGCCGGAGGCTTGATTATCACCGCCGAAGTTTCAGTATCCTCTAATCGGATCGAGTAATTGAAATGACGAAATGCCCACCCCAGCCATTTAGTTTCACTTGTTTCAGTATCCTCTAATCGGATCGAGTAATTGAAATCGTTGATCCAGAGTTCCAAATCCTCTATCCAAGCTGTTTCAGTATCCTCTAATCGGATCGAGTAATTGAAATCGCTGAACTACAGCAGCTACAAGCGCTGCTAGAGAGTTTCAGTATCCTCTAATCGGATCGAGTAATTGAAATCAGTCGCGTTCATGATGTTACGAGCAATGCCTTCGAGTTTCAGTATCCTCTAATCGGATCGAGTAATTGAAATGTAAGCGTTGTTAAGGTGCTGTCGTCAGCCGTGGTTTCAGTATCCTCTAATCGGATCGAGTAATTGAAATTACACGAGCCAATCAGTGTCCTTGACGAAAAAACGTTTCAGTATCCTCTAATCGGATCGAGTAATTGAAATATGCGCACGTCAATATGTTCTTGGCTATGGTCGGCATGTTTCAGTATCCTCTAATCGGATCGAGTAATTGAAATATGGTTAAATCCTTCGATAAACTGTTGTCGGATTATGTTTCAGTATCCTCTAATCGGATCGAGTAATTGAAATGGCTCAATCGTTAGCGGGGCGTAGTGGTCAGGGTCAGTTTCAGTATCCTCTAATCGGATCGAGTAATTGAAATACTGCACATCAGCGCTGGTGATGTTGGTATGGCTATGTTTCAGTATCCTCTAATCGGATCGAGTAATTGAAATATGAACGTCTAGGCATTGCCCTAGCGCTAGATAAGTTTCAGTATCCTCTAATCGGATCGAGTAATTGAAATGCAGTAATCCATAACCAAAAGAACGGCTTCGCCATGTTTCAGTATCCTCTAATCGGATCGAGTAATTGAAATCGAATGCCTTAACTGTCCCATCGTGTATGGTTGAAGTTTCAGTATCCTCTAATCGGATCGAGTAATTGAAATCCACTCCATTGACCATGCGGGAGCTGGAGCCGGGGAGTTTCAGTATCCTCTAATCGGATCGAGTAATTGAAATGCTGCGAGCGCTAGCGGTGGTGGTGGTGGTGTGGATGTTTCAGTATCCTCTAATCGGATCGAGTAATTGAAATATGTAACAGCGCAACGACAACGCGGATGCCATGGAGTTTCAGTATCCTCTAATCGGATCGAGTAATTGAAATGAAATGGATGTACCGAATTATGGCGAACGAGCTGAAGTTTCAGTATCCTCTAATCGGATCGAGTAATTGAAATCTTACGACTGTGCTCAACCGCCAGAGCTAGCTCTGGTTTCAGTATCCTCTAATCGGATCGAGTAATTGAAATCCGGATGCTTGAATGGCACAATGACCCCTATAGCGGGTTTCAGTATCCTCTAATCGGATCGAGTAATTGAAATCGAATAATCCACTGGTATGGCGCTATGACGATATGTTGTTTCAGTATCCTCTAATCGGATCGAGTAATTGAAATCAAACGGCCAGCAAGAGAAGCAGGCTCAAAAATCGTTTCAGTATCCTCTAATCGGATCGAGTAATTGAAATAAGCGACTGAGAACGTTGAAGAGGCGGCGATAGCGCGTTTCAGTATCCTCTAATCGGATCGAGTAATTGAAATTTGCCATCAACATGTCACAAGCACTCAAGCCCGATAGTTTCAGTATCCTCTAATCGGATCGAGTAATTGAAATAGTGGACGTGGCCGTGCTTGCGATGAACGCCAGTACGTTTCAGTATCCTCTAATCGGATCGAGTAATTGAAATAGCCCGCAAACCTCCATGCTTGATTATGATGCACACGAGTTTCAGTATCCTCTAATCGGATCGAGTAATTGAAATCCAACGCTCGCTTCGATGGAGCTAAATCATAATGCGTTTCAGTATCCTCTAATCGGATCGAGTAATTGAAATTCAGGCATTTGCGCACCGTATTGATGCCGATCTGCTGTTTCAGTATCCTCTAATCGGATCGAGTAATTGAAATCGCTTAGCCCTGAGCCTGCTCCTGAATACCGCGCTCTGTTTCAGTATCCTCTAATCGGATCGAGTAATTGAAATTTGGACGGCTCGGCATGCTGCCCATGGCTGAGAAGTTTCAGTATCCTCTAATCGGATCGAGTAATTGAAATCCTCTGGATTCATAACTTTCAACTGGCGGTTGCAGCGTTTCAGTATCCTCTAATCGGATCGAGTAATTGAAATGCACGAACGCATCCACCAACTCAGTAGCGATCAATGTTTCAGTATCCTCTAATCGGATCGAGTAATTGAAATGGTCAATGATGCCAATGTGCATTGGCTCAGCATACTGTTTCAGTATCCTCTAATCGGATCGAGTAATTGAAATCGATGTCAATCAACCATTGGTGCTGCCAAGTAGTTGTTTCAGTATCCTCTAATCGGATCGAGTAATTGAAATCAATAACAGCATTAGCTTGATCAATAGTATGAAAGTTTCAGTATCCTCTAATCGGATCGAGTAATTGAAATCGCCGCCGATCACCGCCCGCATAGCCGTGACGACAGTTTCAGTATCCTCTAATCGGATCGAGTAATTGAAATCAGACCATCCCAACCATGCCTCGCCATCCCATCATTGTTTCAGTATCCTCTAATCGGATCGAGTAATTGAAATCTAATGGCAAGCGTTGCCCGTACAACGTGATCGAGTTTCAGTATCCTCTAATCGGATCGAGTAATTGAAATCTATGCCCCCAAGGTTCTGGCAACCATGGATGAATGTTTCAGTATCCTCTAATCGGATCGAGTAATTGAAATGATGTGCGATGCAATATAGGCAAATGTTATTTGGATAGTTTCAGTATCCTCTAATCGGATCGAGTAATTGAAATCGCTGTCAAAGTTGGTGAACGTGCCGCAGCTGCGCAGTTTCAGTATCCTCTAATCGGATCGAGTAATTGAAATGGCTATGACACTCTGTTTATTGGTGTTTGTACTAGCGTTTCAGTATCCTCTAATCGGATCGAGTAATTGAAATATGGCATCTGGCAAGGCACGCCCATCACCCAGCGCGTTTCAGTATCCTCTAATCGGATCGAGTAATTGAAATATACTGGGGAACGGCCCATGCCCCATCAATAAAATGTTTCAGTATCCTCTAATCGGATCGAGTAATTGAAATATCCGATTGGCCGCACCCCAGAATCCTTCAAGGCGTTTCAGTATCCTCTAATCGGATCGAGTAATTGAAATTTATGGCTGACGCGGGGATACTAGTTGAATTATGGCAGTTTCAGTATCCTCTAATCGGATCGAGTAATTGAAATTTCAATTATTACTCAGATGTATTCCCCGTAAAGCACGTTTCAGTATCCTCTAATCGGATCGAGTAATTGAAATTTCGCACAGCAGAGGGGCTGGTGCATCGGTTTCAAGAGTTTCAGTATCCTCTAATCGGATCGAGTAATTGAAATGCTTAGCGTGCGCGGCTTGGGCGTGCGTGTCGCACTGTTTCAGTATCCTCTAATCGGATCGAGTAATTGAAATATCCTACACGGCGCAGCGATCCGGTGTACTTCGATTGTTTCAGTATCCTCTAATCGGATCGAGTAATTGAAATGGTCAGCGCCGCGCCGTAGCCAGTCGGTTAGTTTAGTTTCAGTATCCTCTAATCGGATCGAGTAATTGAAATAAAGTGAGTCTGGTATGCAAAAGGTCAAAACGTTCTGTTTCAGTATCCTCTAATCGGATCGAGTAATTGAAATAACGAAATACAACCGTTTCCGGCGCAAGTGCTTCGTTTCAGTATCCTCTAATCGGATCGAGTAATTGAAATAATAGATATACATATTGTTGGCTTGATGCTGGACAAGTTTCAGTATCCTCTAATCGGATCGAGTAATTGAAATGGCTCGAAGCCTTGCGCTGGCCGATCGCCCGTTGTTTGTTTCAGTATCCTCTAATCGGATCGAGTAATTGAAATATCACATATTGTTTTGAGCCATTTTTGCGAACACGTTTCAGTATCCTCTAATCGGATCGAGTAATTGAAATTCCATGGTTGCTTGTGCATAGCGCCACCCCTTCGCAGTTTCAGTATCCTCTAATCGGATCGAGTAATTGAAATGAATCCCTATGCGGGCTTGGCGCTCGGCCTTGCGGGTGTTTCAGTATCCTCTAATCGGATCGAGTAATTGAAATAACTGCCGCGCAAGCTGCCCTACCACGTTGAGCTGTTTCAGTATCCTCTAATCGGATCGAGTAATTGAAATAGAGGCAAAACATGGCTCCCCGACAAAGAAAAGCCCAGTTTCAGTATCCTCTAATCGGATCGAGTAATTGAAATATCATGCCATAGTGCGCCGAGCTATAAAAGGTTTGTTTCAGTATCCTCTAATCGGATCGAGTAATTGAAATACCAGTTGTGGGCGATCCATGATCGGATCGATGCGTGTTTCAGTATCCTCTAATCGGATCGAGTAATTGAAATAGCGGCGGGTGAATATCAAACATGGAATCCCTTCAACGTTTCAGTATCCTCTAATCGGATCGAGTAATTGAAATGGCGGCTCCTGAGCGGCGAGTGCAGCCTCATCCGTAGTTTCAGTATCCTCTAATCGGATCGAGTAATTGAAATAGCCGATTTGGGATGGATTGGATAGGTCTTGGCTGTCACGCATGCAGATTTTCACGCAGCAGCAACGTTTCTAGACCACCAATTTTAGCAACATCACAGGCCATATGATACTCGATCCCTGTGTCGTTTCGCAACTCTCTTTTTGCACCAAAATGGAGGGGAGTTGCGAAACGAAGCTAGCGCTTTGGAATGCGCTAAATCGGTTATTCAGCACCATTAATAAGCTGCGATTGAACCAAAATCAGTACTGAATACAGCGAGTTGCGAATTCAGGTTTGTTATGGCTAAAAAAACTAAAGCACATCATTACAAAAGCGCCGAAATTCGCAATTGACACATATTGCTTGGTGTTTGGGTGGCTCCGGCATCGTTTCATGGACAATCATCTGGTGGATGTGCTCGATGCTGCGTTGGACATCATTCAACTGGCGTTGACCCAACGGAATTTCAATCGCTTTACGCAACGGGAGCAAATAGCTAAATGCACGGCGAACCGGTTTTTGCCATTGCTCCATCACTAATAATGCATACGCCGCTAATTGGGCTTTGACATGGCTGCCTGGCATGCGCTCCGACAGTTTATATTCAATCGGGATACACTCGGTTTCCGTCATAATAATTAAATCGAGCATCCCAACTAAGCGATAACGCTCGGAGCGAAGCAACATATCAAAATGACGCTCGCCAGTCGTCAGCCCATAAGAGCGCAACGATCGCCGTTCTTCCCGACCGACTTCCTCGCGATGGCGCTCGATTCCAAGTTCCATTTTGCCAGTTATTGGCCGAATCCGTGGTAAACAGTAGCGATAAAAAACGACTCTTGGGCAAATTCGTGCCTGTTTGATGTCGGTAACTTCGAGAAAATAGTTGGGTTCATTGGTCGTCATCATCACTCCTTTCGCCCCAGCCATCGTCATCATCGGCCACGATTGGGATCGGTTTGGGTTTGCCTGATGAACTGCGATGGTCAGCCCAATCTTTGGCACAAATCGGAATCATTTCAATGGAATGTTCTTGATTGAGCACCAATTTGCTGATTTTGAGCCATAATTCTTCGCTCAGTGTGCGTGGAATATCGCCGATAAACGCGCTATATTGAAGCCGTTTTAGCGCATAATCAAGGCATAAATCGGCAACTTTACCACGAATGCGATCATCCACAATATCGTAAATCAGGAGTGTGCGCATAGACTACCACGAGGCAATAAATGGTGTGTAGGTGTCGCGATCGCCGCGCACAAATGTTGCGAGATGGCGAGCTTGAGATTGCATAATTACCCGCAAACTCACCCGTTTGGTCTCATATGGCTCACTCGCTTCCAAACGCTTAAATAGGCGCTCACGAATCATCTCGCGTGTATGGTCGCTTAATCGGCCAGTTTCATCTTGCTCAATCGTCATTTTGCGATTGACCAAACCCAAAATGGTACGATCAACCACGGTTTGGCGAAATTCTTCAATCAAATCGAGCACTAATGATGGTTTACCAGGCCGATCAGTGTGCATAAAGCCACCATAGGGATCAAGGCCAGCCAGAACGAGGCAACGCTCGATTTGGCTATACAAAATGCCATAGCCATAATTCAAGGCACTATTGAGCGGATCACGTGCTCCTTGGGTTTCACGCCCAGGCCAATCTAAATCACAGAGCAATAATTCACGCACACCAAACCAATAACGAGCCGCGCCGCGACCTTCGATACTCAACAGTGAAGGCCGAATGTGCTCAAGTTGCTGCGGCATAACCCGCTCAGCTTCGATAATATGATCACGCATTTCGGCGATAATTGGCTGAACCCGCTGAAAACAAGCAGGATCAGCCGTTTTGCGATATTTGGCCATCATTCGGAGCAAATTATGCTGATTTTCTAATTTGCCACAGACAAATGCACGGGCTAGCCATGCACCGCGCTCATTTTCAAAAGCTTGTAATTGGGCACGGCGTGTTTGCACCGTACCCGTTAATCCGGCACTATAGAGCGAAGCATAGGCAATACCTGTACTACTTAAAAAATGAATCGGGATGCCATGCTCAGCACACGCTCGCACTGCATCGGATGAAATTCCAACACCATACGATTCGATAATAACGTGATCAAGAATTAATAATGGAACTTCAGCCAAACGCTCTTTTTCACGCATGACCCGCAAACGACCTTGATGTTTTTGAATAAAGGTGCCCCGTTCATGGACAATTAATTCCATCATATGCTCCAAGTTTGGTTATGAAATTCGATAAACTCCATTGCCTTTGGTCGTATCTTTGCCAACTTGAATCACGCTGCCCCAGACCAATAGTGGCAACAGTTGCCCTAAATCGCCCGCATAATGGGCAGTACCAACCAAGCCCCCAATTGGAGTTTTACGCCGTTGCCGCGATGAATAACTATCGAGATCAACCCAATGCGTATCGTTTTGCACAAGTTTAATTGTGGCAGCGGCGTTAAGGAAGGCCAAGCGTTGCTCATAGGCAAATGGTTCGCCACCATATTCGCGAGCTAATCCATCATGGCGCTCAGTGAGGCGTTGAATAATGGGGCGGAGCTGTGGCACTTTGAGCAAGATTTTCTGCTCAATAATCCGCAGTGGAGTCATAAAATGCAGCGTCAGCCGATCGTTTGGCAGCGATTGGGCAATGTGTTCAGCATCAGCCCAAGTCATGGGCAGGTTTGGTACGTGAATCCGTTGGCTACCAGCCGTTTGAATCGGCTGAATGTGATCATGGAGTAATTGCACCGCATCGACGTGTTCGACCACAAACCGCCCGCGCTCCCAATCATTTTCAGCAACCCGTTTGCCTACGCCATTGTGGCCCATCATATGGAACGCCATCGCCACATAGGGAAACAAATTGGTCGATTGGCCAATCAAGGTCAAGCCCCACGAAAACTGCTCATGTGGCTGAAACGAGCCAACATGATGAATCGGCGGACGGATAGCGAATGGTCGTGGCACATCATTGCCACGCGGCGAATCATCGCGATGCGGAGCCATTAAACTGCTGACCGGGCAAGCCTGCAATAATGGGCATTCCACGCAGGTTTTGGCGGCATGGTTGGTGCAAAAACGCTCCCAGAGCGCAGTGAAAAACGCCCCGCGCAGGGCCGCCCCAGTGTGCACATGCAACTGGAGCGGCGCAGTGGCCGTGGCGTGAACGCGAATATGGTGAACGGCAATGGTCATGTCAGCTCCAATCGTCATCCGTTGTAGTTTGTTCAAATGACAAACCACTTTCGCTACTGTAGGGAAGATTGATAATCCAACGTGGATGTTTTAATGCTGCATCTTCTAAGGCGAGAATTAAACCGTTTTGTTTGAATTGGGCGTATTTTTGTTTACTGATTCCAACAAAATAACGACTAGATTCAACATATTCATGGTTATTGAGCAAATCAAGATAGGTTTGTACCAGTGATTGTGGAATAACATCAACATTATCAAAAAGCTCATCGAATTGATCTTCAGTGGTTTTATCGCTCTCGAATGGCCGCAAATTATGAGCAATCCACTGAGCATTATCATAGATTTTTTGATACTCATCCTGCCATTGCTTAGCCAAAATTGCATCAGCATAAATCGTATCAAGCCATTGATCAATCATTGATTCGTCGATGATTTCACCATTATGTTTTTCCAATTCGCTTAACGTTACTTGAACAATACGTCCTTGCTGTTTTGGATCTTTACTTCGGCCATATACTCCTTGGCCATCGCGTGGTTCGCGAAAAACATGGACAGGAACAATACCTTTTTTACGCGACCGATTTACCCGCCCAAAACGTTGTAGCAATGCCTCAAGTGGGGCAGGATCGCTATACAATGTATCAAGGTCGATATTTAAACTAACTTCAATCACTTGTGTTGTAATTAATATAAATGGTTCTGGTTGATCTAAACCTAATTGACAACGTTGAACAACTCGTTGTTCTAAGGCGCTGCGATCTTTCATGGTAAAACGACTATGAATCAGCAATAAATCGGATTCAGCAACCCCAGCATCGCGCAAAAGCGCTAAAATCGTTTGCGAACGTCGTACTGTATTGGCACAAACTAGAACTTGCTTACCTGCCTTGAAATCATTAACAATATGTTCAATACTACTGGCTGAGATTAATTCTCCATCGAGCAATTGCAATTGATGGCGAGCAAATGCTTGAAATAAACTGGCTGAAGCGTGAATAACCTGATGTCGGCCTAAGGCATTCGCCAAGTGCTCACGAATAATCGTAGGAAATGTTGCCGACATGACAAAAAAGGTTGCCGCAAAATGCTCAGACAAATAGTTAATCAGACAAATAATCAAAGCAAGGCGCTGTGGCTCATATGCATGAATTTCATCAAAAATAAAACGTGCCTGGGCATAATCGCTCAAAATTGCCTCAAAGCCTTTAATCTGAAATAAGGCTTTAAGCATTTGATAGGGACTAAACACTTTTAGAGGACGGGCATGCAAGCTGTTGATATTCCGTTCCCAGCGTTCTCCTTCGGCTGCCGTGCGCGAATCCAAGCCATTTTCGCTCTCAAGCAAGCGAAGATATAACACCTGCAAGGCCCGACCATGCTGCAAACCAACTGCTTGCTCGCCAAAACCTTTCGCTGGCTGACGTAAGCGATCAAACATGGCATTCATACTTGCTTGGAATGGTAAGGCATAGAAAATTCGTGGAACTGGTTGCTCGCCTTCGCCCAAGGCCCAATACAACGCAGCTTCGGTTTTGCCGCTACCAGTGGGAGCAATCAACAAACAGGATGTGTTATGGGCATCAGCACTCTGTTGTTGATGGGAATACGGTTGTTGATCTGCGTTCAGAATTCGCTTCGCTAGGGCTTGCCAATTTTCTTGAATGGGCTGAGGAATCGCCGCTAAATGAGCTGAGGCCATATGATCAGCAGTAGTGGTTAGGCCACGGAGCAAGATTAATAACGGCACTGGGGCATGCGCTGGTTGATCGTCAAAAACCTGTTTCAGCCGATAATATTGGCACAACCAATAGCGAATTCGACTACATGCATCGGTTTGAACGTGCTGAATTGCCTGATCTGCGTTGGGAAATTGTAAGGGTCGCACGCCAACGGCATCAAGGCCAAGCAAACCAATCCATTGGTTGGCATATTCGGTCAGCCAACGCCACATCAATGGAACATGGGTTAAGTCAAAGGTTGACCAAGCTTCAGCCAGCACACTATCAACCACATATTTTTCTTGAATAATGCCGCGATCACGATGATGCGAAGCAATTGCGGCGGACAACCATGCTTGTTGATGCTTAGGAAAATTAGCGGCAATCCAATCGAGAAACACTAGCGAAATCACTTCATGACGATGACCATTCCAAGAAACACCCTGCAATTGCTGCTGAAACCCACCTGTGGCTTTGCCAAAATCGTGCAAAAAACAACCCCAATACAGCAGATGCCAGAGATCTGCTGTATTGGCGACCACGGTTAGATCAGGGCGAATTTTGGCTAATTCGGCAACTTTTGTAACCACCAGCCACGTATGCCGCGCTAAAGTTTCGGGAATGTTATGCTCACTACGGTCAGCGCTTTTGGCTAAAATTGCCATGAGAAAATCTGGCTCAACAAACCCATCACGCATCTCCCTATACTCCCACAAATGAATGGAAAATCAGGCCACGCGCAAAGCCATTGGCCGTAACTTCTTCAGGGTCAGCAAGGTAACGATCCTGCTCGAACTGTAGAAAATGCGTATGGTTTGAATAGATACGCCGATTTAAGGTTACATAGCGTTCCCAAATGGGCTGACGATCGTTGTAGTAATCCAACATGCGCGGCATTAATGTCACCAAACCACTGGGAATGCGGGTCGCCATCTCAAATGGCAACAGCGTATGTTCTAGATAGATTTGCTCACGTGGTTCCAGCGTGATCGTTTTAATCGATCGATAGCTAAATAAATCCTGCGAACGGCCTAAAACTAAAGCATAATGCGGGCTTTGAAAGGCGGGCAACAGATCAATACGATTTAAGTAGAGCGTGAGCCGTGGCTGAAACAAAATTTTGCGCTGAAAAGGATTAACATTACCCTCAAGCACTTTAGGATAGTTAGTTTGGGGTAATTTGCCTGATGAGGCCGAAAGCACATGGACATGCTCTAGGTCTTCGGCTTCGCCAGCATGAGTAAAATGATAAGCAAATTGAAGCCCATGTGGATCAATCCAATCACCAACTGCCGAGCAAATATGGCCGTAAATCGTTGCAGGTGGCGGCATAGTAAAGCTTGGTTGGACGCTTAATGCAAAGTGAGGGTAGCGGAAGGACGTAACGATGCCCTCCGCCACAATTTTCAAAACTTCCATCAATCTGCTCCTATTCCATCCATTGATGGTTTTCGGCGGCCAAAATGCTTTCGGCAAAGTTCAAAAAGGCCTCGCGTGGATGACTTAATTGAATTGGCGCAGGAGAATTGGCAAGATACTCTTCAAATGCTTGACGTTCTTGATCGTTGTAGCCCCGTACCCAGCCCACATACACAGGCGAGAGCAATTCGTCGGCAAATACCCGTAAGGCCTCGTCAAGTGCCGCTGTATTAATCGTTGGCTTGCCGCGATCGGTCGTGGTAACCACATGATTGAAAATATGATTACCACCCTTGGTTACGGCAAAAATCGTCAAAACTGGAGCAACATCGGTGTAGTGCAAGGTTTGTTTTGCGCCGCCTTCGAGATGCGCCATGCCTTCAAACAGGGTTTTAACCCGTTGTTGGCGCACTTCTAATGGCAAGCGATAGGATTTAGCGTGCTCAAGATGCTCAAGTTTTTGCTGTTTGGCTAATTGTTCGCGCACCGAATCGAGATTGCGGAAGCCAGTTTTGTTGCGATAGGAGAATGTGCCAGCAGCTCTCAAATCAAGCGACCACAAACCCTTCAACGTTGCGCGATAAAATTGATGCTCGTGCGGAACTGGGTTGCCTTCGTGGCGTGACATTGTGCCAAAATCACTGACGATTTTAACGGGATTCATTGAGACTAATGTACCAACGCGAAATGGCGAAACACGAGTGATTGTGTCAGTGGTTTCGGTCGCTTGGGCCAAGGTTGGGTCAGCCTCGCGTTTGGCTTTAGCCGATTCCTTTTTGGATGGCGCTCGCATATAGCCAAACAAATCGTCATCCCACCATTGCATAGGGTTGGCATCGGTGTAGGCAATTTTTTCTTCACGATACATCGGTGAGGCGACCCACGCTGGAAAACGGGTTTCTAAAGTCGTGCGCAGCCAATAGCGGAAGGCTTGGGCGGAAGCATAGGGATAATCGCCATCACCATAAACCCGAATATGTTTGACCCCAACGGTGTTTTCTTCGCGCTCACCTGCAATACTGCCAAGATTGTTTAATGCCGAAGCTGAGGCGTCGATCAAGAGTAATCCGGTCACGAAAGCCATGGTTAATCCTCCTAAAGTAGGCTAAATCTCGATTAATTCGATTGTTCCTGCTTTGGCTCAGGCCGCTCAGGCATCGCATCGGGGTTGCGACTCAGCCAATCCTTTAATTGTTCAATCATGCGAATCAGCACCAGATCGCGGGATAACCGCCAATCGGGAGCTTGGTCGCTATATTGGCGTTCAAAAACATCGACATATTCATCAATGGTAAATAAGGGTTCTTGGCTAGAGCGTACATAATCTTCACTCGCTTTAATTAAGCGCTGCCGAAAATCTTGATATTTATACTCGCTGGCAAAAGCCCGAAAAAAGCGTTTGCCATTTTCAGCACGGACATAATTGGCTAATTTATCGCCAAAATGCTTAATTCGTGCGATCCGTAGGTCGTCCATCAGGAAAATCCTCCTTAAAAAAAGTTCAACAATTGGAAAATCAATCAAATGATAATAATCGTGTAAGTAATAGCGTGATTGATTATCATCATCGAGCGTGCCTAAATAGGGCATTTTGAGGAAATATGTACGAACAAAGCGTTTGGCATTATTTGGTAGATCAAACATATCTTCATAAAAATAATTGCGCCGTGGCTCAAAATGTTGATTTGATTTCTTACTTGCCGCCGAAGCTTGTTCCCAAGCTCCATGCACTAATTGATTCCATTGCTTAGGAAAATGCCCTTTAGCTTCGAGCATGAACAAAATAATTTCATGGGGCAGTTCATAAATTGCTAAGCTCGGCGTTTTACCATTGTTCAGGTTGTAGGCCACAATACTGGTAATTTGGTCGTCATCGTAATTTTCGCGTTCGGCTGTAATTTCAAACAACGTTTCAATTAATAAGGTTTTTGGTGAGCGTACTTCGCCTGGAACCCGATCATCGCCTGCAATTCGTGCTCGTTCAATTTTGCTTTTATTGCGCTGATAAAAGGTTTTGGCAAAATTTAAGGTCAAGCGTGGGTTGGCCGAGTGCACCACTAAGATGCCATTGCCAGCCTTGGCGCTGCCCAGCGGGAAAGCTTGCAACGCCAAGAGAGCAATCCCCGAAACTGGCAGGCCAGCATTGCCATTCGGAAAAAAGTTGATCGTAGCGTCGCCCTGCAATAAGGGAATTTGGGCACGTGCTGCCCGCCCAACCGTTAATGTATTTGATAAAACTTCGCCAACTGCTGGCTCATCGGTAAAAACACAACGTTGCTCGCTGGTACTTGGTTGTTGCCATTGACGCAGATGGGCATCAGCCAATTTTTTACGGGTTGCCCGACGGGTTGTGCGCTGCTCATCAGTTAATTGAGGTTTATCAGGATTGTAAGCATCTTGGATAAACCAGGCATTGCTGGTAAACGCGACGGTGAGAAATGAACGCAATGGGTTCACCACAAACTCAGCCTCAAGATATGCCGCCACCTTTTCGAGATCTGCGGCAGTAACGGCCTTGATGTTGGTTTTGTTGACATGGGCGGCAATGGTGGCAAACCCTACATCGACCAGCGGATGACCAGTTTCCTTAAGCATACGCAAGCCTCCTTTCATTTATTGATACAACGCTAAAGCTGCCTGCAACTCGTCGATCATCTCTTGACGAAACGCTAATGGCCACTCCACTGCAACATCACGACCCCAACCACGCACCCATGGTCGCATCTCTAAGGTGCTGCCCACCCGCACACAATAGCGGCAACCACCATTGGGCAAATCTTCGATAATCTGGCTGGGATGCCAAATGGTCTCTTTGACTCGATGGGCAACCGCTGGCGCAAAAAGCAAGCGTACATCAACTGGTTCCTCGCCTTCGGCTGGCCAGATAATGCCCCATGCGTTGCCCAGCCGCTCCTGTGGATCAAAGGTTTCAGGAATTTCAAACGTATCGAAGGGACGGAGATTGGCGGCGGCAATCCGTTCGAGCTTAAAAGTGCGAATCGCATTGGATTTGTTATCGTGACCAATCACATAGGTTGAATAGCCAATCCCTGATACTTCTAAATAATAAGGTGAGATAGTTCGCTGCTCCCAAGTACTATATTTGGATTTAGCGGACAGATAGGTTACTTCAACGCGACATTGGTCAGCCCAAGCCCGTGCAAAGGTCTCGAAAATTTTGGTAAAGGCTTGATCCGATGGGCGTTGACGGACAACATTGGCTGCCCGTTGAATATGCAAACCAATATTACGATGATTATTGGCTAAAGCGCTGCCTAATTTATCTAATGCCGAAACAACATAGGGATTATGCTTATCGCTCTGTTTTGAAAGCAATCGTGCAGCCAAATAAAATGCTAAAGCTTCACGTAAATTAATTGGTAGGCGATGAATATAGCGATCACGTTCAAGATACCAGCGCGTCCCATCTTGATAAATAGGCTCACCCTCTTGCTGCATAAACTGCAAATCATGATAAATACGGCTTCGATGAACATCGAAATACTGGGCTAAATCCACAACCCGTGCACCTTGAGTACCACGCTCGTAGAGATAGCGACCAATCCCATATAACCGCGCAGCTCTTGCTCGTAGGCGATCATCACTCATCAGACCAACCTCATACCATAAAGCTTCTTGTATACCAACTATAGCATAGGGTCTGACTGGAAATTGCAAAATTTAATCACCATAATCAAATGAAGCAATTCTTAATCGATTATTGAATTCATCAAGCATTACTTTTTTGTCAATCTCTGGTAAATCGCGCAAAATCGTTGAGTTAGGCACATTCAATATCTTGGCGAGTTCTGCTGGAGTGACACCATGAGGATGTGCCTTGCGCACCAGCTCTATAATTTTCGCATGACGTTCTGCTTTAGATTTTTTATTCCCAAACATAGACGACTCCTTTAATAATCGGGTTGTTTAGGTTTATGCTATAGCAAAGTTGTCGTGACTAACGCGACAATTTTTGATAAAAACGAAGGTAAACGAAACCACGTGTCGTCTAGGGTATAGGCAGCGGTGGTAATCAGGGGTGCGGCTACGGCAGGTGATGCTGGTGGAAGGCCGTGCTGAGGCGTTGACGGTGTTGGAGCAACAGCGCGGCATGCAGGGGGGGGTGCAGGCGGGCTGGACAGCAACCCACCGGGTGATTCCGGCGGGAGCAGCGGCCCAGGTCGCGCGTGCTGTGGGGTTGCCGTCGCCGCGCCAGCCCGCCCCGCCTCGCGAGGTCGAAACGCTGGTGTTGGCGTTGCGGATCGCGGCGCAGCAGGTTCCGCGCTATGCGACGGTATTTCAAGAGCAGGCGCAGCAGTTGCTCGCCGATCTGTCGTTTGCGCAGCGCTGTGTGATCGACGAGCAGTGGGAGGGGTTGCACTCCAGCCTCACGCCACCGTTGGCCACGGATGCGGAACCGCTGGCCGTTGGGCACGAGCCACAGGCCGCGATCACGGTGGAGCAGGCACGACAGGCAGTGCGAGAGGCGATTCGTTCTGGCCAAACCCTGACCGTGCGCTATTACACGCCGTCAGCACATCGGATCACGACGCGCACAATTCGCCCGCTCGAACTGACGAGCACGGGGGTACGCGGCTGGTGCGAGCTGCGGCAGGAAGAGCGGGCCTTTCGCTTTGATCGGATACTGGCGATTGCTGCGCATATGGGCTAATTGCGTGGATGCGCAGCCGCACATCCCGCTCCATCTCGCCGATGAAGACCATTGTCTTGACTCCATCAGCCTAAAAAGGTCAACTGATTCCTGTGTCATGGACTGCTATTCCCGAAGATGATCGGAATATTTCGGAACATGGTTGACAGGACATGCGCAAACCGCGCCTCGCATTAATCAGAACTATTGGTTTGTTCCAAATCATGATGTGGGTGCTCATTTTCTGTGCGCATGTGTTTAGGAAGTCCTCGCGACTTAATCGCTCGTACACTCACGGTAATTCCTGAAAAAAGCGGGTCATGATATGCAAAACCGTCGATATGGATGGGTCGATCTGATGCAATTCCTTTCCAAGCTTTTCGATTTATATACAGCATCGTCTCAGTTGGATTCGTTGGTGCTGGTGGTAAGTAATTAGGGATTGTTGATACGGAAGGATTATATATCGTCTTCAAAAGAACGAGATTCTTTTTGATTAAGACCTGATCAATACTTGTTACACATTGGTACGAAATCCCTGACAAAGCCTCAGGAGTATGCTTTAACTTGTATGCATAGAATGATAATCCCTCTAATCCTTCATCATAGAAAAGCTGACCTTTTAATGTGACATTTGTATCTGAATATCCTTGATCCACGAGTCTAAGCCAATGTTTCCGTGATACATAGGCTGTAACAAACGTTTCGTCTTGTGGTGGTTGAATATCTTTGGCTATTCCAATGGTTGGAGGGACTATTTTAAACGAGAGGATGACTCGTTTGGGCTGGATGACTGCATGAGACGGTTTTCCACTTAATGTGCTCTGTATTGAAGAAGTGATCCCAGGGTTGCTAAACTCGTTATAAACAACTTCTCTCGTCTTCCATGAAAATATTTGTGCTTGTTGTGAAGGGGAAAGACCAAAGATTGTAATTCGATCTTTCCATGAGACATCACGCCGAACTAAGTAAAAAAATGTTCCCCCCAAGGTTCTTTTTCGGGTGTTATCGTTCGTTGGTATGCCTCCTTGGGCAACCAGCGCCTCAGCCTCAGTAATTAAAGAAAGAGTATGGTCGTATCCCAATATTGTAAGTGTTCGCTTTAGGTGCGTTATTGCCAAATCATTGGTTTCTTGTAATCGAGCTGCGAGATTGGAAATGATTATTAACTGATCCATGATAGTCCTCATGAAGAAACCATATGGCTTGTATGCCGAAACGAGCAGAACATTTGCTTATAAAGATAGTATACCAGTCCTCAGGAATACCTCTTTATAGAGGGATGTTCGTCAAGTTTTTACAGCCGCTGAATGCAGAAGTAGCACGATCTGCAGCTTTGATCAAAATCGACATTATCGCAGCGGGATGATCCGGATTTCTGCAAAAATTGATGAACATCCCTCTATCGGGTAGACCGCATTATGTAAATATTACAATCCATTACCTACTATTTTGACGCAACTAAACTTTCTGTTACCATAGTGCATAAGTAGCACAAATCTGCTTTTTCTTAATTTGCCGTAAACAAACTAAAATGCATCTATCGATAGGATGTTGAGGACTGTGTGAATTCATTAATCAACGTAATAATTGGAGATGATCATCCTGTTATCATCGATGGACTACAAATGTATCTAAAAGCATGCCCCTCTATCAAGGTTATTGCAACTGCTCGGTCTTTTGATGCAGTTAAAAACGTTCTAGTACAATCTCCTACAACACCACTCGTGTTAGTCCTTGATATTAGCGGAATGGGCAGTCCAGCATTATCGTTTGTCCAAGGTATAATTCGACAATACCCTTACTGTCGAATTATTATATTTTCTTCTAACCTAAAACTGGCACCCGATTTTTTTGCTATTGGTGTGACCGGTTATGTTATCAAGGAAGAGATGCTGGAGTATATGCGACTGGCTATAGAAACAGTTCATCGAGGGAGTACCTACTACTCGCCAATGGTTCAAGAATTTCTTGATACAACAAGCATGGTGAGACAAGAGTTCCAATTAGCCCCAAGAGAAATACATATCTTAGAGCATCTTTCGCAGGGGCTAGGAACGATAGATATTGCAAATGAGCTTAATATCGATGGTAGAACTGTTCAGAACTACATTACAAATCTTCGAAAGAAGCTAAATTGTCTGGAAAGGTCACAGTTGGTTATCTGGTATCGCACGATGTATGGACAAAACTAGCTATGTGTTTTCACATATCGACAGCTGTAGAAAGCTCTTCTAGACTAGAGTAATCCAGCGTTGTATTGAATTACTGGAGGCTATATGGGTGCTCATGAACAATCACACCCGGATTCTGGAACGGATGAACCATTATCACTCAAAGATAAACTAACCGCAATTCCTCAACTGAATGATATTATAAGAATTGCAACCTCTCCCCAAGGCAAATTGATTATAGCCCTTCTGGTAACGTCTATTGGTAATCCAGATCAAGGAATCATCTTTCACGAAGATTAAATTTTAGCTGGGGTAGTTCTGCTTATTACGAAGTAAGTAGAACTACTTTATATTTTAGGTATGAATAATAATTATATGTTAAATCGATTAGATTCAATATCTATAGATTCAGATTTACAAAAGAATTTATATGATATCTACATGGCTGATTCTATACGTTTTAGTAAACGTACAGCGCTTAACGTTATTTATGAAATTGCATCATCCCTTGATTCATATGAGTCATCTCAGGAATGTATAGCTATACTTAATAATGCATGGCATATGATGTATGGAATGATTATCCGTTTAGATGATATTCAAGATAATCAGCCTATAGCTCCTCCATTTCCTAATGATATAGACCTATCAACACAATATAATATTTTATTTAGCCAATACCTTATTGCTGAGTCGATACTCGATGATTTAATAAGTAATAATCTTTCGATATATAGATATGTAAAAATACGAAGATTATGGTCTGATATGATGATAAGAATGTCCAGTGGTCAGTATTGTGATATTTGTTCGAAAAATCAACCAATAGAGCAAGATATAGCTATTAAATATCAACAAATAGCACAATCTAAAACTGGTGCAACGTATGCTTTAGCTTTTGGTAGTATAGGCATCATATTATTTGAAGATAAGTCAATATATGAGAGCTTGGCTGTTATAGGTGAGATATATGGAACTCTAATTCAATATGGTGATGATATCAATGATTATGAGAGTGATATGGATAAAAGTGTATCATTCGTAGATATAGTGAAAAAATCGGAAAGTAGCCCAATACATATGTATAAATATATATATTCAATATATTACGAACATGTTGAATTGAATATGATAAATTTTCCTGATCAATTAAAAAATTCGATTAAGGGATTATTTGTGAAAACTTTTAATATAGGAGTATAAATATGCAATATAGATTTATTAATAAGATTATTATAGGAATTATATTATCTATTATTATACTAGCTATTAATATAGAGTTTTGGAAAAAAAGCGGTGTTGGTTTTTTTGTGAATCCAAATAATAATAAAATTATGTTTATCGAAAAAGATCTTATTGAAAAAGGCGTAGATTTAAAAATAGACGACAGACTCATAGCTATATATAATAAAAAATGGGAAGATGTTGTTAATGACTGGAATTTTTCTAGATTTGAGCCTAATATAAATGAACATATACCCATAACTATTGATCGAAATGGCAGTATTATTCATTTAGAAATAATTAAGTCAGCACCAAGCCTGGATAATCAGATCAATAAGATAGTTAATATCATCATATCTCTTTGTTGCATTATAACTGGATATAAATTAAGTAGTAAATCTTTTTATGAAGGTATCGCGCCATCAGGAATCGGAATTTTATGGTTTGGAGTTGGGGTAGTTGTTGGCCTTCATTTATTTGCAGGACAGGGTGCTGTAAGACTTTTAATAACACTCGAATGGATTATGATTACATTTTTGTCTCCATACTTTACCATAATGCATTTATTTTTCCCCTATAGACCTGAAAGCATATTTAATATACGAAAATTCGAAAATAAAGGAATATATATATTCTTTACAATGAATGTATTTTTATTAATATTTATATGGGATTATAAAGAGAATCTACTGAGTATTGTCGCAAAACTAAATATTATATTACCTGTATTTTTATTGATATCATTTATATTAAGCACATTAATACTATTTAAAGCTTATAAAATAAATAATATTAGCCATATAAGACGGCAAATTCGAATATTAATAAGTACATATTGTATGGTTATATGTCTATGGATTGTATTTTTAATAACACCAATGTATATATTTGAAACTCCAATAACAAGCCAAATTAATCATATAGCAACTATATTGATACCTATGTCATATATGATTAGTGGCACAGCGCCAGATTTATATAGATTTGATAAATTATTTTTAATTATCCTAAGTTATATAATATCATTTTCAATAGATATCATTTTCAATATAACATTATTTAATATATTAAATAAGCCGATACACGAAAACCATATTGCAGCGTCAATATGTATTATATTATTATTTCATCCAATATTATTATTAGTCAGAAAATATATACCTATACTAAAGAAAGAAAATGATTATAAATATTTTAATCAAGCAATAATAGATTTATCTAAGACACTTGAGAGTGACCAATTAACAAGACCAATAGTGACATCTCTAGGCAAAGTTTTTAATAACCCATCTATGGGTATATATTTACGCAGAGAAATTGATGATGAATTACTAAATTGTGTTTATAATGACAGAATGCCTAATATTCCCGAAAAAATAAATCTAAAAGACTTAAATATATTTGATGATAATGCAGATATTATGAAAATATTAGATTTTAGAAATAAAATCCAACGAGATATATCCAATAATAATAACTATGCCTCAATGTTATTATATGACCCACAAATCACATTACTTTGCCCTATTTATCATCCTCAATACAAGCTATTAGGATTAATTGCAGTTGGACGAAGGAATGATTTAGATCCATATAGACTACAAGATATTGAGGAATTACAAAAACTAATTAATGCTTCATCAATGGCATATGGTAATAGTTATCTTTACACGCAAAAGTCAATTGCAGAAAGAACGGTTAGGGAGCTTTTTAGTTCTTTGAAGAATATTCAAGATATCACAGCAAAAAAGATTGCTCGTGAAATACATGATGAAATTATAAATGTAAACATTAAACTAAATATTGAAACAATACAAAATCTTGTAGGCTATATTGATGATCAATTTATACTTGACCAACTTGATCTATTACTAACTGGCGAGAAAGATACAGCTTACTCATTACGGATGATCTGTGAATCATTACATCCCAGTGGTATTGATGACCCATTAGGATTTATTCCAGTATTATCAAATCAAATCGACCAAATCCGTTGTATTTATAAAGGCATTATTGATATTGTTGTTATTAATAAAATAATACCAATATCGACATCAATTCAGCATGAGATAATTAGAGTTGTCAAAGAGGCAGTATTAAACTCAATTAAACATGCTAATGCTACAACTATTACTATTGAGATTTGTTATCCCAATAGTAATAATTCAGCTTTACGAGTTATTATTAGCGATAATGGGTCTCCAAAACAACCAGTGTTAAATAGACCCGGACATTTTGGGATACGAAATATGAAAGAAAGAATTTATATGATTGGAGGAAGGATAGAGATTCAATCAGATATAAACACTGGAACCCGCGTTAGCATTTTTGTCCCCTTAAATTCTGGTGTTTCCGTTGAACAGCCTGACTTACTAGGAATTTACTGTTAATCCTTATTAGCTATGGAATGATTTATATGACTAAATCTCAATTATTTGATGGAAAATCGCTTCTCAAGGGCGTGCTCTATCTGACAAGTGCTGTGGTTATACTCGAGGGAGCATTTCGCCTCCAAAACCGTGGTTCAGCTTTTATGAACGAGTATATGCATATTACAGCCAGCCCAGCAGTCGCAGTATTAACATGCATTCTATCCAAACCAACGAATAAAACCTTGTTGCCTACCAAGACTGTTTTTAACAATTTTGGGACAGGGATTGTATTAGGATCGTCAATATATTTTGGATGGCTATGGGTTGCTGCATCGAGCAATTGGATTCAAACCTCCGAATGGGGCTGGAAAACTAATAGTATCCACCAACTTGTTTTTTCAATACTAATTACTACCATAGGCCACTTTGCAGTCTCAATAAACGAAGAACAAGTATTTCGGGGATATGGATACGATATATGGAGTAAGGCAATTGGCCCTATTGGTGCTACGGTCTTTTTAGGCGGCCTGTTTACGCTAGGGCATAGACCTAAAACATTGGCTGCCGCCAGTGGCTATTTTACTATGGCACTATTATTAACCGAATTGCGAAAACATTCAAATTCATTAGCAATACCCATTGGCTATCATTGGTCTTGGAATATTTCTCAATTGGTAATATTTGGCCATGATAAAAGAGCGTCTTTACGACCTATCGCTATTGATGGACCATCTCATATAGTTGGTACCAACTCACCTGAGAGTGGCTGGTTGATGACACTATTCCATATCGGAGCAATAGTTATTACTATAGTAGTAAGTAGATATAAAAAATCTTTAGAGAAGTAAATATATGTGAAAAAACATATATTTATGACTAAATTTATAGGTTATGGTTGATCGTGAAACTTACCCCTTACAAAATATAGAGTAAATAGTAAGTTGGTGTACTTTAACACAAGAGCGTCCCGATTGAACCCTATATTAATAGGGTTCAATCAAGCTTGTTCTGCGTATAAACGAACAATGGCGTGATGTAGGGCGACATCCGTGATCATCTTATTAACTTACCGTGAAACTCTTAGAAGTTGTTGCAAAACTATTGCGTGTGTGCTATATTTGCCGTACTTATTACACAGGTGCAGATATGGGCTTTCTCACAACACAAGATGCAGCTCAAAAATTGGGAGTAACCCCAACGCGAGTACGTGCATTAATTCAATCACAAAGATTGCCTGCTACTAAATTTAGTGGTGTATGGATGATCTCTGAAAAGGATCTTGTGTTAGTCCAAAATCGTAAACCAGGCGCACCTCGCAAGGGATCGCGAGCAAATATTAAAAGTGAATAAAGTAATAAGCCTTTAGAGGCTTTCTCAGAAGCCAGCGGGGAATCAATCAAAGGCTGGCTAAAATGAAGAAAAACGCTCCTTCTAAACAATACAAGCGTTTTTCTGAATAGATTTACTCCCTTTCGGGAGATATTTTGCTGCCTTTGAGTATACGCTGACATCATGAAAATGTCAAGCATTCCAAAGGTGGTAAGGGATCGTATACCCTATGCCATCAACCCACCCGAGCGGTGGGGCGGAGGTCATGCGCAATCCCGTATGGCTAGCCGCACCCGACCGATCATATCTCTGGTTCCCGACCAAACTTGCGGAAACCCTCGCCCATGCCCCGCTCGCGTTAGGCATCTATGCCCTGATTGCGCGGCGCTGGCTCGCCCAGCATACGTCCGTTCCACTGTCTGCTCACGATATTCAGGTCTATGACCCGTCACTGACCCGCGCCAAGATTCGCACGGCCTTCGACCAGCTTCTGGCTGGCCACTGGCTCGCCATTCCTACGCCTCCGCAGCACGGCTGCAAAATCGCCTATGTGCCCACGTGGGGATGGCAACGCGAAGGCGTGCGCCAGTGGGAACCCGCGCAATCATTCAATCGCGGGCGGGTGGCCACCCATCGGCTCGACCGCACCCTGCTCGACTACTACCTTGGCCGGATTGAGCCACGGTCGCACGGCCAGCCACTCATTACGCGGTATCTGACCACGCCCGCCCTGACCTTGACCGATGTGGGCATCTATATGCTGCTCGTGGCCGGGATTCCGCATCGCCATAGCACAGCAACACTCCAACACCGTGGTTTATGTCAACAGAATGTCCCGCTGGCCGTGCCAAGCATTGCGGAGATTCTGGCGCAGGGGACGATGAGTCTCCACGGCGCACAGCGTTTGCAGCTGCTGCCACGCGGCGGAGTCATGCGGCCCAGCGACCCTGATCCGCGACCCCCGCTTTTTTTTGTGGAACCGGACCTGGCGACGATCATGGTGATGACCATGGCGACGAACATGGCGATGGCGGACAGCGTGTCCGAGGACGGTTTTGACGCGTCAGGAAGCAAAAAAACGGCGGTTGCCCATGATTCATGGAACGTCACAGGCAGATTAAGCAAAATAGACAGAGAAGATCAACCACCAGAAAACACTCTGCATAGCATACAAAACGGTGGTGGAGTCTTTATTTCTGATCGAACCAACGAACGATCAGGGAACGAAATCGACCAAGATCTACCAGAACCCGTTACCAGAACTATTCTGCGCCGTCGCAACATTATGTCAATTCCGGGGACCCCGCAGGTTGCATTGCTGCGCTCACTGGCCATTCGGCCCAAACAACTTGCCGAGTTTGCCGATATCGATTTGGCCACGCTGGAAACGGTCGTGGCCGATGCCCGCCAGCGCACGGGCGTTCGCGATATCGGCGGGTGGGTCGTCAGTATCCTGCGGGATATTCAGGATCACGGCTGGGAACCCGCTGCCGCCAAATGGCAGATCGATCAGCCCCGCGACTTCGAGGCCGCGCGCTCCCGGTGGCACACGGCCTTGGGCCTTGATGCACCGCCCGAAGCGGAGTCCGAAGCCGCTGACGACGCCTGCCGCGAATCCGCCCCGCCCCCCGTCGTGGTTGACTGGGTGGCGCTTGAACCGTTGCTTGACACCACGGATACGGCTGTGTCGCTCGCCGCTCAGGAGCCGCCGCACCGTCCGTTGTGGATACCCGCAGCCCTCTGGTTGCGGCTCCGTGCCTCGGTGCGGATGCTGCTGATCGCCAGTCGCTGCGATAATGGACGTATTACGGCAGGGGATGCCTGGCGACAGGCGCGACTCGCGCTCCCTGCCTATCGCACGGTGCTTCCGGCCTTCATACACGCCTGCGAAGCCCTGCGGGAGTAACGCTGATGGTGATCAATCCTGCGCCCCCATGGGTGGGGCCAGTGCGGGTGCTGCGGACGGCGCGGCCTCGCCAAACGGTGGAACGGGTGCTGGCGGTGATTCCAGCGACCCAGTGGCTGGATCGGGCCGTCTTTTGGCTCATGTATGACACCCAGTTGCGCGTGCTGCCGCTGTGTCGGCTGACGATGGCCGACCTGGATTTGGCCGGGCCGTTGCCGCTGGTGCGCTGCGGCGAGCGTTGGCGACTCGTGACCGAAGCCCCGACCGTGACCGCCCTGGCCACGTATCTGTCCCTGCGATCCCCAACCGCCTCCTGCTTCGCTGCTCCCACGGGATTGCCCCTTGATTTAGCCTACCTTGACCAGCACTGGCGCAGGTATTGCCAGCGGGCTGGGGTGACTTGTACCCTGCGCGAGCTGCGCGGCGGCTAAGGTGCTGTGACAATCTGACTTCGTTTGTGTGTCCCCGGCGTGATCCTCACGGTGGGGTTTTGTGTGCCGTTTTTTTGGACTCTGTAGGAGGTTGGTATGCATCGATGGCGTTGGTTTGGATTGGTTGGACTGCTGCTCGGACTGCTCAGTGGACTGCCCGTGGCCGCGATGGACACGCAGGATGGCTTGCCCACGGTCGCAGTGGGGATTGCCAGTCCCACAGCAGGGCAGGTGCTGCATGCGCCGAGTACGACCGTGACCGGAACCGCTACGGCGGGATCGCCCGTGACGGTGTGGCTCGATGGTCAGGTTGTTGAGACACTGGAGGCGGGCGCGAATGGCCAGTGGAGTCTGCCTGTCAGTGGCCTGACCCACGGGACGCATACGCTATCGGCCACCAGTACGCTGGATGCGGGCACATGGCTGTACATGCTCGATCCGTCGTGTGCGGTTGGCAGGGAGACCTGTGTGCGGATTGCTGATCCGGATACCGCGACGATCCACACGACGATTCACACCAGCCCGGATTCGGCGGGTGGTGAGCTGCTGATTGCCCATCCGACCATGGATCGGCTGTATATCGGCCACTCGACGGGGGTGGATGTCTATACCCACGACGGAACCTTCATCACGCGGATTGCGCTGCCCAAGACGGTGCGCATGGGTGCGTTGACCCCGAATGGCCGCGAGTTGTGGGTTCCGCAAGATGCGAGTGATGGGCGGGGTGGCATGGCGGTGATTGATACCGCGACCAACACGGTGATCACGATCTTTGACACGGCGGTGTACGGCAGCGGCTCCACGCTCGTGACCGCCAGTGCCGCCCAAGATCTGGTCTTTTCACCCGATGGTCAGACCGCCTACGCGGCGGATATGGGCGATTACAGCCTGACGGTCTTGGATGTGGCCAGCCGAACGGTGCGCTCACGGTTGATTCGCGAGGGTGACGCGGCGGTCGGGCGACGGGTGCTGCTCAATCAGGCTGGGACGCGCTTGTATTTGGCGACGCGGCAAGGGAATGCGCTGTATGTCGTCGATACGGCGACTAGCAGTTTCACCCGCGTGGCCGTGAGCAACCCCTATCGCCCGCAGCTGGAGGGGATTGTCCTCAGTCCTGATGAGTCGAAACTCTACGTCGTGGTCTACCGGATTGGCGATAGCTTTACGCCGCAAAATCGGGCGTTGATCTTGGACACGGCGACCAATCAGTGGTTGCCCACCGACCTCCGTTGGCCACAGCCGAATCCGGTGTGGGGCGCACGGGCGGCAACCCGCCATCCGGTGACCGGTATGGTGTATATCGGCGGCGGCAATGGGGTGATGGTGTTTGATGGTGAGGAACGCCAGCCCGCGCTGGAGTTGGCAGCGGGCCTCGATAACTCGGTCTACGAGTTTGATTGGTTACGACGCATTGCGACCGCGACCGCCAGTGTGACGGTGCGGGTGGATTTGTCCTCCGATCTTGGCGTGGAGAAAACCCATGCGGGGGATTTGGTCGTGGGGCAGGAAGGAACCTACACCATTGCGGTCACCAACCATGGCCCAGCGGTGATGCCTGCCGGAACGACGATCACGGACGACGTGCCAGACGATCTGCGGGTTGTTGCGGCCAGTGGGGCACATTGGTCGTGTGCTATCACGGGCCAAACCGTGACTTGTACCGCGACCGTGGCCATGCCAGCGCTCGAAACGGGCACGGTGCAGATTCGGGTTATTCCAGAGGCAGCGGCGGGGGCCAGCGTGATTAATCGGGCCTGTGTCGATACCCTGATTGATGCCAACCCGACCAACGATTGTGATGATGACCTGACAACCATCCTGCATCCGGCCTTGGCCATCGGGAAGCGCTCGACCCCACCCAATGGCACGGCGGTGGCGGCAGGCAACACGATTACCTATTTCCTTGACGTGACCAATACCGGAACCGCCCCGTTGACGGGGGTGACGGTACGCGATGCGATTCCCGAGGCAACGGCCTTGATCGCGGCTGATCCGGCAGTGACTCCCATCGACGGCGTGCTGACGTGGGAACTGGGTGATCTGGCCGTCGGAGCAACGCGCACCGTGCAGTTTCAGGTGCGGGTGTTGCCGATCGGCACAACCGTCGCCATTCGCAATGTGGCGCAGGCCGACAGTGACCAAACCAGCGAGCAAGATTCGAACCTGCTGATTCACCCCTTCGACCCGACCAGTATCAGCCTGGTGTCCTTTGACGCGGTGGCCACGGGCGGCATGGTCGATCTGCGCTGGGTGACGGGCAGTGAAGTCAACACGTTGGGCTTTCACCTCTACCGGAGCACCACCCCGAATCGCAACGAGGCCACCCGCGTGACGACCAGCCTGATTCCCTCACAGGGCGCGACGGGCGGCAGCTACCGCCTGACCGATGCCCATGCCACCGCACCGCTTGGCCAATGGTCGTATTGGCTGGAAGAAGTCGAGCTGAACGGCCAAACCACCTGGTATGGCCCGGTGACGGTACGGATGCATACGATCTATGGCCCCGCTGTGATGCGGTAGGAGAAGGAACACCCTGATGAAAAAGCTTGAAACCGTGATGTTTGGGATGGCGGTCGTGATCGCGCTGGTGTTGGGTTTTCAGAAGCTGTTTCCGGCGCAATCGAGCGCAGCCCAGCAGCCGATGAGCCTGACCCCCTCGCCCGAACCAACCGACCTGCCGACTGCCACCCCGCGCCCAACCGAGGTGCCGAATCCAACCGCCACCCCACGCCCGACGGACGCACCGCTGCCAACCAGCACGCCGAGCGATGGCGCGACGGTGACTCCCCGCCCAACCCGCCAGCCGCTGGAGATTACGTCAACGCCGGTTGATTTGACCGCCACCCCAACGACGATGCCGACCGCAACCCCCAGTGATGGCGCGACGGTGACTCCGGTGACGGCCTTGCCCGATCTGGTGCTGGAGAAAGTATCCGATCACCAAACGGTGGCAATTGGCGAGAGTCTGCGCTGGACGCTGACCGTCCACAATCGCGGCAGTGCCCCAGCGGCGAATGTCTTGGTGCGTGATGTATTGCCTGCCTTTTTTCGCGGCCTGCACGTCACGACCAGTGTGGGCGAGGCAACGCTAGTCGATGGGATCGTCAGTGTTTACATTGCGGAATTGTCTGCTGGACAAACTGTGACGATTTGGATTGATGGCACGGTTGTCTCGCTCGACGGCCCCTTGACCAACCTTGCCCAAGCCTCAACGACGACGACTGAAACCTCAACTGAGAATAACACGGCGTGGTCGAGCGTCACCCCCAAAGCGGCAGGCGGGGTGCAGCCAAGCGCGACCCCACGGCCTGCTGCTCAGCCGCAGCGTACCTTTCCGGTGACGGCGAGCGATGACGGAATGCCCGTTGGGGTGCCGATTGGCTTGGTGGTATTGGTGACGCTGGTGGCGGCGTGGCTGCTCTGGCCTCGGAGGCTGGCATGAGTCCCGATATGACCATCCTGACCGATGCGGCGCGGGGGGTGCTGATGGGCTATAGCACGGCCTATCCCCAACCGCTGTATCTGGCGTGGCGAGCCGGACTGGTGGTGCAGCTGCTGCATCCGTCCGTGGCCGAGGTGACCACGCTGCTCCAGACCCTGATCCCGCGCGTGATGCAGCGCGATGGGGGCGGCGGCAGTAGTGTGGTGGTGCTGGCTCCGCAGGCCGTGGCCGAGGCGCTGCGCTATCTGCCGCAGGTGCTGCTGGTCGATCTGGCCGCTGTGCCCGCCGAAGCCGAGGCGTTGGAAACGGTCTTGGTCGGACGGGGCACGGTCGTGATCGCCTTGCCGACGGGCGTGACCACGATGCAGGTGATGCGGCTGGTCTGGCCGTGGCTGACGACGGTGCTGGGCCGCATGCTCACGCCGCCCTATTTGGTGACATGGGACGATCCGGCTCCACTCACGATTGCGCGAGCCACCGCCCAACTGGCGATTCACACCCGCCCCTCGCCGCCGATCATCGGAGCGCATGCCACGCTGGTGGCGGATGGGGACGGCTGGCTGTTGACGGTCGTGGGTGAACGCCACCCGCTGCGGCTCCGGCTCGCTGCTCCCGCGCTCGTGCCGCTGCCGACCACGACCAGCGTGCGGAGCCGACGGCGATGAGCGCGGCGCTGGACAGTGTGGTGGTGCTGTGGACGGTGGGCTGGGCGGTGGTGACGGTGCTGGCGTTGCTGCTGCGGCGCTGGCTGGTCACGCGACTGGCAACGGGGGTGGTGACGCTGCCCCCGCCGCCGCTCGGTTCGTGGTTGCCCACGCAGGATGCGGTGACTACGGCACTTGGCCCATGGCTCGCCCAGGTCGGGGTTCCGCCGCTGCCGTTGGGTGTGTGGTTGGCGGTTGATTGGTCACGGGCGATACCCGCTCAGATCCCCGTGACCCAAGGAGTGCATGATGAAAACTGACATGACCCATCGCCTGATTCACCTCGTCACCGTGCTGGTGGTGGTGGCCGGATTGGGCATGCTGAGCGGCGTGGGTTGGGTCGTGTGGTCGTTTGTATCGACGACGCAGGCGGTGCAGGCGCGGCAGGCGGCGCTGCCCCCGCTGCCGAGTGTGCAGCCGGTGGTGGCCACGCTGGAGCCAACGCAGGTGGTGCTGCCCACCGCACCCCCGCTGCCGACGGCGACCGCAACAACAATCCCCGTGCCGACGGCGACCGCCCTGCCGCTGCCGCCACTCGATGCCCTGCGGATTCCGGCGATTAATCTCGCCCGCCCTGTATTACCAGCGCCGTTTGTTGATGGCGCATGGGCCGTTCCCCAGTATGCGGTTGGTCATCACGTTGACAGTGGTCAGCCGGGAGACGGAACCAATATTGTGCTGAATGGCCATGTGGGCGGCAGTGATCCGGTGTTTGCCGACGTGGCCTTGCTCCAGCCGGGCGATGTGCTTTGGCTCTATCGTGGCACGGCGGCGACCGCCTATGTGGTCAGTGACACCCTGCGGATTCAGGTGGTCGGGATTCCGCCGGACCAGGTGGGAGCCGAGGCGGAGCGGCTGCTCAGTCCCACCGATACCGAATTGGTCACCCTGATCACCTGCTGGCCGCCGTCGGGGCCGAACGCCTTTGACCAACGCCTGATTGTCCGCGCCGTGCGGCAGGAGGGACAGCCATGAGCTGGATTGTGACGATTGGCCTGACCGCCATGCAGGAGCAGCGGGTGCGCGAGATTGGTGAGACGGTGATCGCCACCAGCAATGTCTTTGCAGCGGAGTATCAGTTGCTGGCCTTGCTCGACGGTGATACGCCGAATCCCGGCTTGGTCGTCTGTCGGGCGGTCGATGCCCATGGGGTGGCGACGTGGCTCTTAGGCGCAGCCTTGGTGATGCAGATGCAGGCCGGAACGCTCCAGCGCTGCGCCATGGCGGTGCTCGATGAAGATCTGGCCACGATTGTGCATACCCAGCTGGTGCCAGGGTTACAGGTTGTTGCGCCGATCTTGCCGTCGGCGCTCACGCCGCTCGTGCGTGATCTGCCACTGCTCGGGGAGCCAACAGGAAGTACGGAGCATGCGGCGGCGACCTATCGGGCCTTGCGGCGTTCATTGCCGTTGGTCTTGGATGCGCGGACGGCAGCGCAGCGGTCGCATTGGACGTTGGATGACGTGATGATGGTGCTCCATGTGGTGTCGGGGCGCTTAACCCAGGTGTCGCCTGCCATCCAAGCACGGTTGGTGGAAGTCGGCGGGATTGTGGGCTTTCGGCGTTGGTTGCAGGCGCAGGCACAGGATGGGTTGTGGCTCAATGAACAGCAACAGATTCTCCTCGGCTTGGCCCAAGGCAAGAATTATAGCGAACTGGGGTATGCGCTGGGACGATCCCGCGACTGGATTGGCCGGATGGTGCGGAGTCAGGTGGCTCCGGCCTTAGCGGCAGTGTTGTAAGGAGGGCGTGATGGGACGACGATTATGGGTGCTGGGATTGCTGCTGTGCGGGGTGTTGATTGGCTGTGGGCCGAGCGATGCGACGGGAACGGTGGAATCTGCGACCGTGCCTACGCTGCCACCCGTGCCGACGGTGGCCTTGAGCGGGGCGGCAGCGCTCCACGCCACGAGTACGACCGTCGCGGCCACCCGTGCGCCGATCCAGACGACGTTTGCGCTCGACGAACAGGCCACGGCAGCGGCTCAGCCTGCGGAGCAGTATCTCACGCTTCGCGAGGCGTTTGCGCGGGGCGGGATTCGTGAGCGGGGGACGGCGTGGGCCAGCGATGCGGTGCTGGTTGATGCCGGAATTGGCTACCGTGCCGAGGGTCGAGTGCAAGAAGGCATGTTCGCAATGATTGCCGCCAATGATGGCACCGCCCGCTGGTGGGCGTTTACGTTTGCCTCGGCGCGGTTGAAGCAAACGCTGGTGATCCTGATGCAGGACGGGGTGGTCACGCGCAGCTATGCCGATGAGCGGAGCTACCGTGATCTGTTTGTCGGCACGGCTCCCGTGGATATTCCCCTCGAATCCAAGCCCTTTTTGGATAGCGACCAGGTGCGGGTGCTGTTTTTGAATTTTGGCGATTTGTGGGAGAAGATGGCCAGTCCGAACCACACGTTCCGGCTCGCCAGTCTGCCCAACGACTATGCCGCAGGGCATGCGATCTATTGGTGGATGCAAGACACTTACACCAATGCGACGTTGCTCGATCCGATCACGGGCGCTGTCATTGACAGCGCCCGAACCCAAAAGACAACCATGACCCCGCCTGCCAAAACCCGCGTGCCGCTGGTCGCTGACCTCGTTCCGACGATCCAACCGACCCCCACCATGCCATGGACAGATGCCGAGGTGGCACAGGTCTTTTGGCCCACACCACGGGCCGGTGAACCGCTGCGGGTGATCGGGTTGTATGCAAGCAATGGCGTGGACTATTGGATCTATCGCCAAGGACGCTGGGACGAGCTGTGGGGGAATGATAAGGATCGAATTAATTTGCTGCGTTTGGGCTTTCCGCTGGAGTTGGTTCCCTGAACTCCGGTCAATGTAACAGGCCATGCCTTCTGGGCATGGCCTGTTTTTTGTTTGAGAGGATTAGCGTTGCGGCAGCGGATAGGGCGATGTGATTTCTTCACCGGTCACCGCAGGAAGGTGGGTGTAGCCTTGCATCGGCAGGCTGAGGACATACACCGCACCAGCATCGAGTGCCGAATTATCTGTTTGATCGCCATTGACTCCTTGGGCAGCGCTATCTTCACCCGGGGCGCTAACGGCAAGGAGTTGATCATGACAGGCGAGCCTCATGCCAAAATAATCAAGCGCATCAGGATTGAGGGCTTTGTTATAATGCCGATGCTGCCACTGCGAGCCATCCCAGATATAGCGATAGACGGCCCCCGCACTCGCGAGACTATTATTGGTTTGGTTGCCATTGGTGCCTTGTGCGGCACTATCTTCATAGGGTGCTCCGACGAGCAAGGTTGGGCCACAGAAGGCAAGATTCCGGCCAAAAATATCCACGGCATCCGTATTCGATGCCTTGATATAGGTCGTTGGATGCCACACATGTTCATAAAAGGTTGGATGGCGATCATAGATATAGGCTGCCCCAGCATTTGCTGCCGTATTATTGCTGCTATCTCCATTAATCAGGGTCGCATTACTATCTTCGCCATAGGCTCCTACCGCGATGCGCTGATTGGTAATCGCGACCGATTGTCCAAATCCATCGCCCGTATTTGGGCCTGGACTTCCCATGGTTTGGCTGTGATGCCATCCTACTCCTGCTCCTTGATAAACAAAGACGGTGATCAGTCCTGTTTTTACGGCCTCATACCCATCTGCGTAGGGTGATCCGATAACAATGGTTCCTTCCTCCATGGCCACGGCGTGACCAAAGGCTTCATCTTTTGTACGATGATTGGTTTTAAGATATGCCTCTTGCGTCCATAGTCCATTGAACTGGTGAAAAAGATAGGCTGCCCCTGCGCCCGGAAGATCATTATTCTGTTCGCCGATACCATTATTACTGCCCGAGGCATTGCTATCCTCAAAGGGTGCTCCAACCAGAATTCGATTGGTATCACTCGCAAGACTGAAGCCAAAGCCATCTCCAGCCTCGGCGTTGGATGCTTTCAGATAGGCTTGTTGGGTCCAGGTTGTGCCAGATCGGACAAAGACATAGGCAGCGCCGGTATCGGGCGCAGTATTATCAGCCTGATTGCCGTTGATTCCGGTGGCCGCGCTATCTTCAGCCTGTGCCCCCACGACCAGTGTATCCCCGGTGCACACTAAGCCAATAGGTTGGTAACACATACCGATCACTCGTGTTGGCAGAATATTGACCCTTAAGCCGCCGTATCGAGATCCATCGCCAATTGTGTGGCCTTTCCGCGCGGGACGCGCGTTCGTTCCGCATGGGCAACAGGAACGGCTTTTCCCCAGTCGTCTTCAATCACATCCCACAACATCAGCTGGGGACTGGCAAAGGGGTGGTCAAATTTGGTATCGTGGCTGAGGTGGCGGATCGTTCCATCACGCGCAATCATCCCTTCGTAGCGCCGGAGGTCGTGGCTTTCGTAGGTCACCATCACATGATCGGTATCAATCCACAACGTAATGGCATGCCGTGCTAGCCCAAGTTCGCTATAGATGCGCCAATGGCGGAAGCGAATAAAGCCCACCCGATCAACCATACGATTCACGCGCAAGGCTTCAAAGATCCGCCGAATCAATGCTTCGGGAAAGATGCGTCCATGCACGTCCCCAAGCACGCTCAGCGGGGTATCACACCCATCTTGCCGCTGGCGGTGTGCCCAATGGCGTTCCTGGTTGTAGTGCTTCATCCACATCCGATGCGCAATCCATAATTCCTGCCACGTTCGTGCGGCACGAAACCCCGCTTCGGCCTCGTCCATCATACGGCGTTGAATATTGAACGCCGTTTCAATATACGACTGCCAAGGTTGGCGCTTCGCAATGAAAAAGCGCTGAATCCCCAAAGCATGGCAGATCTGACCAAGCCGCCGTGACCGAAACACGCTCCCCGAGTCACTCACAATCCCATCAGGACATCCACATGTTTCAATGGCACTTAACAGAACTTTCAGGACTGCCGTGGTATCTTGCAGGCGACTAATCGCGCTTGAGACAATCGCCCGACTCGCATTTTCTAAAATAGAAATGCAGTACACATTACCCCCGCCGAGGCGATGCATATCCAAATACCGGATATCAATCGTCCGGGTACCCTCTGGGTGACTGATGACGATACTGGGCTGCAAACGGCATGGGTTGCGGATCTTTTTTCGGGGGCGGCTCGGGCGGTCGTAATTCAGGAAACACCTCCCGATTGATTGCCATCAAGCGGCCACAGGTGCGAGGACTCACATGAATGCCTTCGCGACGGAGGGCAGCATGGAGTCGCCATGCACCAAGCAAGGGGTTGCGCTGGAGGCGACGGACGTGGTGCTGAACCATACTTGCCAGTCGTCGGCCATGCCGATGCGGCGCTGATGATCGGCGTTTGAGGCCTGCAAGCCCTTCCGTATCCCAGCGTTTGAGCACGCCATGGACGGTTTTCCGGCTGATGCCCAGATAGCCAGCAATGCTTTTCTTCGTCCAGCCCTCGGTGATAAGCCGCAAAATGGCACGGCGGCGCTCGACAATATCGGGAATGGTGTGATAGGGCGGAAAGCGACGGGTGGTCAGCATGGGCAAGCTATTGGTTGCCAAGGCCCGCTTCACGGTTTTGATGCTGGGTCGGCGGCCAAAGCGCACGAGGCAAATGGTCGCAAGTTCGTAATGGCGCATCGGCGGATACTCGGCCTTGATGGCCAGCAGATAGGCAATGGCTTCGGCAGGAAGCCGAGCAGCAGCGCGGATCGGAGCCGTTGCTGGGCGTTGGGTCGCCCCAAGCCCATGCTGACGAAAAGTCTGTACATGGCGATAGAGGGTGCGTTCTGCCGTGGCCGTTTCGGCAGCCCGCTCAGCAACCGGTTGGTCAAACAGGACAACGGGTCGGATCAACTCGTAGACATGCTGCTTTGGGCAGGTCAACTTCATTTCGAGCTGTTGCCACGCGGGTGATGGTTCGCGGGTTCGTTGGGGAGCGGCCATACCTACCTCCGCTACGGATACGAGGCCAGGGGTAAGCGTATCCTAGCGGTTTTTGGCGCACCCAACAAGACCAACATCTGTGCGGATTTTCTGCCAACGGGAGTGATCGGTATGTGTTACCAACCTATTGGCTTAGTGTGCCCCGGTGATTGTTACGGCAGCACCAAATTCATCGCCCGCGTCGGTATTGGATGCTTTCAGATAGGCTTGTTGCGTCCACGTCGTGCCGGATCGGACAAAGACATAGGCCGCGCCTGCGTTCGTGGCGGAATTATCGGCCTGATTGCCGTTGATTCCGGTGGCCGCGCTATCTTCAAAGGGCGCACCCACGACAATGGTATCCCCATCCACGGCAATACTGAGGCCAAAGCCATCGCCCGCGTCGGTATTGGACGCTTTCAGATAGGCTTCATAGAGCGGAAGTGTCGTGTGCGGTGTGGTGGTCGTGGCGGGTGATTGCGCCGCTACCAAGGCCGATGATCCGAGGGCAAGGCTGAGCATCACAACGAGCGTTCTCTGTATCCATGGTCGGTGCTTGGTTGGGTGGTCAGGTGAATCGGTCATTCCCATGCTCCTCACGCTATGATGATTGCAAGAATAGTGAGGTCGAATGGTGTCTGGGGGCATCTCAACACACCCGTTCCGTAGTGATCAGGGAGTCAATCATTTATTGGTGTGTGCATCGGGGATAAACCACGGGAGCACCCTCTTCGTACCTCGCCTGCTATCCTAGCATAGATGAGGGATTTTGAGAAGATCACCATGGCGAGTGAGCTATAGATGCTCGGTGGCGGTAGTCTGGACGCTCAGGCTGCGCTTTGGGGGAACGCAGTGACTGCATTAAAGGAATTCCTGTCAGACTTCCCAATCGTCGAGTAAGAGTCCAGGAACTCGCTGGAACTCATGGGTATTATGCGTTACAAGGATGAGGTTGTGCTGGAGCGCAATCGCGGCAATACACAGATCATTGGGGCCAATCAGTTGACCATGGGTGGTTAAGAACGCGCGAATCCGCCCATAGACTTGGGCTGCTCCATCATCAAAGGGTAAAGAGCGAAATGGGGCCAAAAACTGCTGCTGTTTGGCCAGCGAACTGCCGGGTGTTTGGCTCCGAAGTGCCCCGGCAAAGAGTTCGGCTTTGACCATGGAACACACCACAATATCCGTGAGGCGCACGGTGGCCATGCGCGTGCGAATCGCGGGCGCACGCCCATTGAGGTAGCGAATACAGGTGTTGGTATCCAACAGATAGATCATCGGCGGCTTAATCCTCGGGCAAGACTCCTTGATCAGGGCGTTCGAGATCGGGACACGAGCCGAAGGTCGCATCAAAGAAATCGGCAGGCCATGTGGCAAGGGCTGATTCGGTGACGGCTGGTTCGGCAATCGCCACCAGCACCGTATGCGTGCCATCCGCCACGGAGGTGGGGACGGCAATCGGCTGATCAAATTCGAGCGTTCCGTGGGCGACACGGCCATGCAGGGTCACGGTAATCATGGATACTCCTTGGGCACGGGAACGACGTGCATGAGGTAGTGTAGCATAGGTTGCGGTACGGATCAGCGCTCGGATGCGGTGGTGTGGGTCTGACACCCAGCGCATGGCCACCGTGTCGTTCTGCTGCTCGTCGCTAGTACTGGTGAGGACGCTACACCACGATGAGGCGTGCTATGATAAGCACACATGACCGCTTGTCCTGAGCAGGAGATGATGCAATGACCGCATGGAGCGATTTGTTTGTATTGTTGGAACGCCATGGGGTGACGATTGAACCGGGGCTGAGCGCCGCCGAAGTTCGCACGATTGAGGCCGATTATGCGTTTCGGTTTCCACCAGACCTGCGTGCCTTCCTGATGACGGGGCTGCCAATTCCGATTATCGATGAAACCATCCCGCTTTCCTACCTCCGATCATTTGTTGACTGGCGGCATGGCAAGCGCGAGCACATTCTTGAGCGGCTGGCATGGCCGTTGCACGATGTCGAGTTTGCTATTAAACAGCAGTGCATGTGGCTTGATGCATGGGGCGAGCGTCCAGCTGATCGCGACGCTGCCGTTGAACGCGGACTTCGTGCATTTGCGGCGGCACCACGCTTGATTCCTATCTACTCACACCGCTTTATTCCAGCAACACCCCATGAGGTTGATAACCCTGTGTTTTCGATCTATGGTATCGATATCATGCATTATGGACGGAATCTTGCCGACTACGTTGTTCATGAGTTTGTGCCGCGATCACATCTTATTGGCGCTGACATTCAAGGACCCTTTAAAGTGATTCCGTTCTGGTCGGGTTTTATAGAGCAGGCTTGATACGCAACCTCGTGGAGCAATGGGTATGCAGGTTATCCAACGACGCAGCATCATGCTTGGCGGAATTGTGCTGGGTGGCATTCTATCGCGGCTCGTGTCCACGGGCTTCGTGGTGGTCGATCACTATCTTGGCGACGCACTCTATGCGGCGATGGTGTTTGTACTCTTGTTGCTGTTCGCTCCGATGCGTTCCCGCGCCACGACGGCGCTTGTTGCCTTGGTGATCGTGGTGCTGATTGAGGCCTTTCAACTAACCGGCATTCCGCTCCAGCTGCGAAGCGCTGACCATGGCCTGCTCCGACTGCTGGCGGTGGTGCTGGGAACGACCTTCAATGGCTGGGATATCGTCAGTTATGCGGTTGGCATTCTCGTCGGGTTTGGGTTGGACTGGCGTATGGTATCGACGACAACGCGTGTGGCCTGAACGCGAATCGTTATGGGCGATAACGACGCGGCGGGCTTCGGCTCTTTGGAACTGGCAGCCCGACGGGACGCTACGGCAGAGACTGGGCACATTTAATGGGGTATTGATGGAAGCTATGGATGAACGGCACCAATGGCATTCCATCGTGGCGTGGAGGATACCGAGCATGACGCTCAATAACGACGATCGGGATTCGTTGGTTTCGCGATTAAGAGACCTCGCGGATGAGGAGTTATTAGGGGTTTTACAACGCGTCTTTGCGGATCGTACTTTACTGGGAACCGAAGTTCCCATCGTCGAGTCGCATTTCTTCTTGGGCAATGCCACCCGTCTGTATGAAAATACCCCTGATGGCGGTCAAGCGTGGGAGCCGTGGGAAATCCATGCGATTGCCTATCCCGACCTGTCAGCCTATGACGCTGATCCTGATTGGTTTGGTTTTGATTATGGGTTTTCTGAATGGGCCATCTGTTCGACCTGTGGTATTGAGCTTCGGTGTAATGTGAAATATGGGATTTGTCCAGTTTGTTCGACCAAAGCGTATTTAGCCTAGGGGATACACGCCCTGTGCTGTTTCTCCACATCGTCGGGCGGGTTCCCCACATGGTCAGCGGCTCGATGTCCATCAGTCCATCCGCGGGTGGATGTGCTTGTTTTGCATTCAACCACGCCACTCAGCGTCTCCACCCGTTGCTTAAACGACATCGTCCCGCTCAGGAATGGTGTGATTTGCCTTGATTGACGGTGTGTTCTTTGCTATCTCCATGACACTCCCGCAGTAGGACACGCTCGGCGACCGTTGGGTCATGGGGCCGATGGGGGTGCCGACGATGACGGGAACCCGCCCGACGATGTGGAGAAACAGCACAATCACCCTCATCATCGGCGGCGGCGCTGCTGGCGTTGGTTGAGCCGTTTGGTTTCCTGCGCAGCCAAGCCACACAATGCCTCAACCATCTGCTCAAACGGCATCATCCCACCCAAGAGCCGCTTCAACGTGACCCGCTTGACCGCGCGTTCACGCTGGATCAGCACCAATTCCCGCGCGGCAGCATCCACCTGCACCGCCAATTCCTGCCCTGCATAGGCGATCCCCGCCGTATACGTTGCGCCATCCAGCATGAGCTTGCCTTGCGCATTGACCCGCCGAACAAACGTCCAGCCGTCAATTTGCTTCAGCCAGCCATCCGCATCGACCTGCGCCGGAACCGGTGGTAACACGGGTAATTCTGGAAACGCCTCGGCAGGCGGGCGATTGCCACAGGCCCGGCCTTGGTGCGGGCGCTCGGTACGATACCAATCGCAATAGGCATCGACCTGGACTTGGGCTTCGGCCTCGGTCGTCGGCCAGTTTGGATAGACCGATTCGCCCTTGTAGTTTTTATGAAACCGCTCCACGAACGGCTTTAAGTCGGGTCGATGGGGTGGACACACGTCAACCTGAATGCCGAGATTGAGCAACAAGCGTTGGAAGGGCGATGGGAAATCGGCGACGCGCTTGTTGCTGACCAAGCGCACATCGCAATCCATCCGAATCCGCGCAGGCAACCCGATCTGCTGGAGAATACTGGCGGTCGTCCGGATCACCGAGGCCATATGAAAATCGGTGCTAATCCGCGCGGCAACGCGGATGGATGTGCCCGCATCGACCCACATAAAGGCTTCGGCGGCGTGCTGACGTTTGCCATCGGGGTTGGTCGGAATCGTCGTGACATCGGTAAAATCGATTTCAATCTCCTGCATGGGCGGACAAGGGGTGCGGGGTTGGCGCTGATGCGTGGGTGGGTCTACGAGCAGCTGATGATCGCGCAAGATGCGATTCACGGTAGTGGGTGAACGGGGAATCCGGTCATCGGCGAGATCAGGATCGCGTTGGAGATAGGCCAGAATGGTTTTGGCTCCAACCGTGCGATGGAACTGCGCGGCCAACTCCTGGCGCAAGGTCAAAATCCGGTGAATGACGCGATCGCTCCACGCTGGTGGTGGTGTTTTGCGTGCCCGTGATTGGCTCTGACAGACGACATCAGGATCGGGATGGGGTGGCGAACCGATGCGCTGTTTCCAGAGACGAACCCAATCGGGGGAGACGTTGAGCGCGGTGGCAAACTGGCGATTCGACCAGTCGGGGTTCGTGTGGAGCAATTCGTACAACGTTCGGCGAGCAGCAAACCAGCGATCCGTGACCATTGATGACCTCCGCAAGCCAAAAAATGGGGACGGTCACTATGATAGCGGATCGGTCGCCGATGATGAGGGTGATTGTGCTGTTTCTCCACATCGTCGGGCGGGTTCCCGTCATCGTCGGCACCCCCATCGGCCCCATGACCCAACGGTCGCCGAGCGTGTCCTACTGCGGGAGTGTCATGGAGATAGCAAAGAACACACCGTCAATCAAGGCAAATCACACCATTCCTGAGCGGGACGATGTCGTTTAAGCAACGGGTGGAGACGCTGAGTGGCGTGGTTGAATGCAAAACAAGCACATCCACCCGCGGATGGACTGATGGACATCAAGCCGCTGACCATGTGGGGAACCCGCCCGACGATGTGGAGAAACAGCACAGTGATCCGACCGATGATGTACCTGATCAGCACAGACACGCATGGTGGTGGGATGTGCGGAGGCAAGCGAGGATCTGGCGGACCTCATCCAAACTCAGGATCACGGGGAGAATGCGCTGTTTGGGGGCGCGGACGAGGTCAAAGAAGGGGATGGGCCGACGGAGTGTCTGCTCAAAGAGGAACTTGATCGCACACAACACCACTGTGCTGGTACTCCTAGCCGCCTGTTTTTCCATACGGAGGTAAAGAAAATACTGGCGGAGTTGGCCGTCGGTGAGTTGGTCTGGCGGGGTATTGAAGTGACGGGCGAGCGCCGTGATGGCTCCCAGATAAGACCGTTGCGTGGCGGGAGACAATCCGCGCAGGCACATGTCTTCCAGCATCCGTTGACGTAAGGCCGTCATGACACAACCTCCTGATGATGAACCAATCAATAGGAGGAATAATCACAAATGGGGGAGATCAATGCAAACGGTTGGGGGAGCAGACCCTGCGCGGAGCGCTTCGTTCAATACTCATTAGCGGACACCAGGTTCACAAATTTAGTCAATTAATGTCTGCTAATGCCAATCAAAAGGGTGAAAATTGATGTCTGCTACCCCTTTTCGAGCAATCTTCAGTACGAATTTAACGCTCATTTTTATGCGTTATGGAATATGGCCTTTAAAAACACGAATCGTTTCCCTATCCCAACCTGATCGTCGGGTGTGGTTGCCACCGTCGTTTCACGATGCAGAATGAGGCGTGGGTGTGCTGGATCGCATGTTTCGGTCATATGGACTTTGTAGCCGACCCATTGTATATCGCGTTTGCTACTCCAGCGTGCATCAGGATCATAAGGCGACACAATTTGTTCGTGCGTTGGGGGGAGATCGCGGACATTTCGCCATCGTGGTGGCGCTGGTGGGTCGGTATACTGATCGGCCCAGACCTGCCGCAGGGTTTTGACGGCGGGCAGGGCGGTGAGCCATGGCAACTGCACCGCCGCGTCAATCTGCATTAAGACGGTCTGGCCATCGACACCAATCTGGGCGGCGAGGTCTTCACGCTCAGCATCCGTTTTCGGCAGGCGATAATTGTCGATCCGTGCGCCATACTGTGCCCGCCATCGGGGCGGAAGCCAGCTATGCAGCCAGTCAGGCGCAACCGTTGCCAAAACATTGAGGGTATGGCGGAGCGTTTCGCCGACCCGTTCAAGCCGATTGAGTGATCGGACGGCTGCGACAACATGGGTACTGTCCGTGCATTGATTCCCGCGTGCTTTCAGCAATCCGCACGTGCGAAGGTGGGTTAAGAGGGTATCGAGCAGCAGGGTTTCTGCGTTGCCGTTCAGCAGGCGTGTCCGAAATTCACTTAGCACGGTGTGATCAAAGCCAGCATCGGTTAAGTCAAGGCACAGGAGATACTTCCAGTCAATGCGTCCACGAACGGCATCAGCGGCCTGCCGATCCGAAAGGCCTTCGGCAAACTGCAAAATCGTGGCAAGCGCCAAACGGACAGGCGAGACCGCTGGTTGTCCCCGTTAGGAAAAGAGCGTGGCAAACTGATGATCGTCATAGATTACGCCGAGTTCATCGTACATTCGTACATACCGATTCCCCTTCGGGAAGGCAGCACGGGCCACCCGTCCGGTTTCTTCGGGAACGAGATACCATGTTTGAGCCTGAAGCGACATAATCCTACCTCCATTGACGATCATTAAAGAGGATCATACCGCATCTGGGGCATCACAGCGGCATACAATGCACCCACAGGCACCCATAGGGAATTCGCCACCAGTGTGAATGTTGGTGCTAGCCCTGGTTGGCGATGGGTCGGCTGACCCGCGTGATGTGCTTGGCTATGGCCAGCCACCGCTGATCCCGCCCTTCTTGGCCGAGGTTGACTTATGGCTGGGCGACACCGCCTGTGAAGCCTGTTATGGCCAACTCGACGGCGCTGATCCGCTCGCCGACCTGCTGCCCGATCTGCCCGTGGGCCGCTGGCCCGCCAAAACGGTGGAGGACGTGACGGCCCTGATCGCCAAACAGCACCGCTATGCGACAGCTCCGTGGGGGGCGTGGCAAAGTACCGTCGGGAGTGTGGCCGATAACGCCGAGGGAGCGCTCGATTTTCCGCAGCTGGCGGCGCAGAGTGAGGCCGTCTATCCCATCACCATGACCCTGCATCGGGCTTATTACGACCCGCAGGCCACGAGCGCTGATCCGGCGTGGTATGAAGCGCATGCCCGTGCCGTGCGTGAACGGGTCTTGGCAATCTGGCAGGCCGGGGCGGTGCTGATGCAGTACACGGGTCATAGTCACGCCTACCAGTGGGCCGTGACTGATCCGCGCATCGAGCCGCGTGGGTTGTTGGATCTGAATGCGGTTGGAGATCTGCGCAATGGCGAGCGCCTGCCGCTGCTGCTGGCCTTGACCTGCCTGACCAGTGCCTTCCACCAGCCCAGCCCGCGCGGAACCACGCTCGATGAGGCGCTGGTGCTGCATCCCGATGGCGGGGCGCTGGCAACGTGGGGATCAAGTGGTTTGGGAGTGGCCCATGGGCACGATCACCTCCAGCATGGATTAGTGACGGCGGCCATGACGCTGCCTCGGCCAACGTTGGGACAGATGACCGAGGCCGGAGTGCTTGAACTGGCGATCACGGGACAATGTTGTATTGATGCGCTGCGCACAATGTTGCTCTTGGGGAATCCGGCCACGGTACTGCGGGTTTCGCCTACGCCGCAGCGGGTCTGGCTGCCATTGGTCGGGCGGGAATAAAAAACCACCCGCCGTAGAGCGGGTGGTCGTGATGTGGATATCGACATGGCGGTGACAAGACAAGACCACGCTTTGCGTGGTAATCGGCCAGCGGCGGCGCGGATGAGCGAAAAAACCTGCCAAAACCCCGCAGGAATGCGTCCAGCCCTCCTCAACCTCGGGGCAATGATTCAGACGAAAGTGCTTCGGCACTGAGCACGATTGACAAATCGACGTTTTAAATCCCTTGCGGCCCTCGACTTAAGATTCATAGACTAGATCTGTCTTACCTATGTTAGCACAAAGGGCAGCATATGCTCAGCAGGTTGACATTTTCCTAGGTCAAGACCTCCGCTCTGGTAGGAGAGGCCACAAGTCTAGCTCTGTACACGCTAAGCCACGACATGGTGACTTAGCATGCTCTGTACTTCCAGTACTTTGCATTCTGTAGACTTTTTGTCGCCACTGAACCTATAGACTGTCTTCCAGAACACGCGTTGACGAGGTGAATCGTGTTACAGCCTATTATCCTACTATCAACGCAAGGAGGTGCCCGACTCACGACATCGCTTAGTCATAGCCGAGTCACCATATTCTTCTGCACAAGGAGTTCATGCAATGCAACGGATCGTTAACAGACTGATATCATTGGCCCTGATCAATGTTGTTATGCTTTCGCTCGTCTTGTTTCCCAGTTCCACACGTGCGTCCGTAACCGCACTGCGGTCATACGGCTATCGTGTGGGCAGCCAATACGACTATACTTGGAGCATGGATGTCACGACCAGTGGGACTAGCCAGAACCAAACCGGAAAGACGACCCAAACTCGTTTATCGCGCATCGTCGGCAGCGTCACCATTATTCCATTGGGTCCCAAGGACGATGGGTCAATGGTACTTGAGGCATTAGCCAGCGATATCCGCGCCTTTACGACCAACACCGAAGGTGTCTTGATTGAGGCCACCGAGGTTCCTAGCACCACCATCCATCCGGAGTTGCCCTTTTACTTCGCCCAGAATCCCTCTGGCCGCGTAACTATGGTCTTGCTCAACACCGAGGAATCCCGTGAATCGGCCAATTTCAAGCGCGGCATAGTCTCGCTCTTCCAAATGCAATTGTCTGGTCCCGCCGAGAGCCTTGCCGAAGACGACTCCTCGGGTGTCTACGAGGCGCAATACCGTACCACCGATCAGGCGACAACGGTCACCATTACCAAAGATCGCACTCAGCAGAACTATCAGGTATTCGCTGATTCCTCAATCGCCGCGCACGGCAGTTCGGCACCATCGAGTGCCCTCGGAGTACCCGCTACGTCACGCGCTGAGAATCTAGCGATTAGCGACAAGAGCACCGCTGTGTTTGATCGTAACGAGCGCGTGCTTCGCTCTGTCGCCGTAACAAGCAGTGTTGCTGGTACCACTGATGGCTACAGCGGTGAGGGTGTCGCCATGACCTCCGCAGCGTCCCTAAAAGGTATACTCACCCTGCAATCGATTAGCCCACGCGCTGGACGCGCTTTCCCGACCTTTCCGGCGACCGCCACGACCAACGACGTGATTACGGCGATCCAAACCTTCCGCCGGGTCACACTCGCCAGCAGCTCGATGGCCGGTGTCGTTGCAGATCTGACGCCGCCCACCGATGAGGTCGCAACCCTAGACGAGGCGCTGGCTGTACTCTCCGCTCAGCCCGACGACCTTGCCGCAACGAGTACCCTGCGCGAGACCTTGCAGGCTAACGTCAATCGCCTGTCCGAGCTGGATATGGCCTTACTCAACGGCACAGTGGCACCCGTGCTCTATTCCGGGATCATCGTGGCCTTGAGCGGCGTGTCCCATCCGCAGGCACAGTCGATTCTGCTTTACCGTTTTATGGCAAACTCCGCGCTTGACGTGGCGGTGCGGAATCGCGCACTGATGGCCGTCGTAGGGATCAGTGTACCCACCAGCGAGCTGATTCAGGGTGTGCAACGTTTAAGCGAAAGCGGCCCGCTGTCCGAACAGGCGACGCTGATCCTAGGTGCGCTTGCTACCAATGTGGAGCCAAGCCGCCCCCAGGATGCCGCACAGATTGTGACCGTGCTCAAAGGCCGCCTAGCTACTGCCCAGACCCCGGAGACGATCATCTTGGCCCTTGATGCCTTGGGTAACGCAGGACCACTGGTTGAGCTGAGTGTGATCACGCCCTACCTGAACAACTCCGCGTTCGAGGTTCGCAAATCGGCGCTGGATGCCTTGCGCGGCTATCCCTACGAGCAAATCGCCTCGACGATTAATCAGGTGTTGGTCAGTCCAGACCACGCCCTGCGAGCTGAGGCAACGGCGATTGCCGCTGCCTCAGGAGTAATCTTGCCACTGGACGATTCGGCTGTTAACGCCCAGCCAGGGGAATATCACAAGGAGTGGCAGAACTTCATCGGCGGTGGCGATGTTAAAGGCGAATTGCTGGCGAATCTTCACTTCTGGCCCAATGATCCCTTCAATCCGGGCTGGATGTCCACGGAATCGCACATGAAAGCCCGCTTCTGGTCGCAAACCGTCTCGGTAGCACGGGCAAAAGCATGGAGTTATATGACCTCGGCAACAGCCACGACGCGCTATTATCGTGCGCAATTCTATCTGCTGGGCTTCAAGGTCTATGACTTCAACAAGACCCTGCCCTGCCAGTCCTCAACCAGTGGCAATATGTTCAACGAGTCGCTGACCTTCTTCCACTTAGAGCAAACCATTTTTGTCTACGGTATTCCGATCACGCTGGAGGCACTCGCGTCGGCATCGGTGACTGTCCCTTGGACGATCGGGGTCACGAACTGCAGCAACCCATTGCATGCCCAGGCGTGGGGCAACATAACGCCCCAAGTGAAAACATACGTGGAGGGTTCTGCCTCGGTCGACCTAGCTGTCTTCCGCGCGGGCATTGGCGTGGGTGCGGAGCTATTCGACACCAGCCTCTCGATGAACGCGATGGTCTTGGCAGCGCTGGCACCCAATCCAGGGCTGGGTCTCTCGATCAACGTAACCGGTCATTTTGAGCCGATCAACGCTCATATTTTTATCTTCTATCAGTGGCGGACGTTCAAGTGCAAGAAGAAGCTCTTTGGCGTTTGCGTATGGCCAACTTTCCCTTGGGGAACCAAGCACTATACGGATCTGTGGAATTATCACGGCCCGGCTTACGACTGGACTATTATCAACTTCAACAATTGATGTAGCGTTGAAGCAGCACTAACGGTCAGCGTGGATCGCCTGTTCAGGTGATCCACGCTACCTAGCCTGATCTAGATGACAGGGTACATGTCGGCGGACTATGCCTCCCATGGGCCATGAGCGGGTAGGGTGTCCATTCGGCGAAAAACGGCCTCAGCCTTAAAATTTGTTAATTTTCAGCAGAGAAATACACGTCAACAGCGGATAATCCTCGTTATCGGCGGTAGAAGGCGTGGGAACGACTGCCCATCGGTGATTGTTGCGCCATTTTTGACCCAGAATACAACCGATAAAGGGAGGGCGGTATCAGTTATGGCCGTTGATTGGGATTGCAATGCCCACGGCGGCGGCATATCGAGCAGTACGGTGAGCGATAATACTCCATTGTTTCCCTTTATTAATCCTAGGGCCGTTTTTCGCCGAATGGACACCCTATCCGTTTTCCAATCGTCAACGACTGCATTCGGGGCTGGGCTACCAGACGCCCGCAACGATTCAAGCGGCGTGGAGCAGATACGAACGATTGTCCATTCAATCATGACCACATCAGATGCCACGATCATCGCATCGTTCAGCATACCACGTCCGGTTCCTTGCCGCCCGTTTTCACGCGACTTGCGGAAGCGCCAAATGGATTGACACGTTCCGCGTTCGCCCATGCTATCCTATACGCATTCAAGATTTGTGAGGATAATTCCATGGCCCAATTTATCGATCTTAGCCATATTGTCGAAGCTGGCATGATTACCTATAAGGGTATTCCAGCCCCCATTATTTGCGATTTTCTCAGTCGCGAGGCATCACGCAACAACTACGCTGAGGGAACTGAATTTCATATTGGCAAAATTGAGCTGGTTGCGAATACCGGAACCTACCTTGACAGCCCGTTTCATCGGTTTGCCGATGGCAAGGATTTATCGGAATTAACGTTAACTCAAATTGCCGAACTTGAGGCGGTGCTCATTCGTCATGATCTCGCCAACGGACGGGCAATCGAGGCTGAGGTTTTTGCTGGCGTGGATCTCAAAGGCAAGGCCGTTTTAGTTAATACCAACTGGTCGCAACACTGGCGCACCGACCAGTATTTCGAGGGTCATCCCTACCTCACGGCGGCAGCAGCCGAATATTTAGTTCAAGCGCACGCTACCCTGGTTGGCATCGATTCTTATAATATTGATAACACTGATACGAATACACGCCCTGTGCACACTATCTTACTTGGCAACAATATCCCAATTGTTGAACATCTTTGCCAGCTTGATCAATTGCCAACCAGCGGCTTTCATTTTTCGGCAGTTCCGGTTAAAGTTAAACACTTTGGCACCTTTCCAGTTCGCGCCTATGCTCGGATCGATTAAAAGGATTAGGACAATGAGCGACCCGGAACATGTCAATATATTTGGCGCTTCCGCAAGTCGTGTAAATCAGTGTCGATGAACGACGCGCAGCTTCAAGAGGCCGAGCGTTGCTCGGCCATACATCGTGAGCAATTTCAATCGATGAATCTGCTCTTCGACTGGGCCATTGCTCCATGGAGTATAGTAAGGATTCAAGATAAACGGGCCACTGTGTGCTGATCAGGTACATCATCGGTCGGATCACTGTGCTGTTTCTCCACATCGTCGGGCGGGTTCCCGTCATCGTCGGCACCCCCATCGGCCCCATGACCCAACGGTCGCCGAGCGTGTCCTACTGCGGGAGTGTCATGGAGATAGCAAAGAACACACCGTCAATCAAGGCAAATCACACCATTCCTGAGCGGGACGATGTCGTTTAAGCAACGGGTGGAGACGCTGAGTGGCGTGGTTGAATGCAAAACAAGCACATCCACCCGCGGATGGACTGATGGACATCGAGCCGCTGACCATGTGGGGAACCCGCCCGACGATGTGGAGAAACAGCACAGTGATCCGACCGATGATGTACCTGATCAGCACAGTGTCTCGTGGTCATCTATGCCTGTGGTTTGCGCATTCAGGAAGGTGTCTCCTTGCAGGTCTCACACATTGACAGCGCCCGCATGGTGCTCCATATCCACGCTGGCAAAGGCAACAAGGATCGCAGGGTGCCGCTTCCCCTGCCTGCACTCGTGCGCTTACGGACTCATTGGCGCACCCATCGTCACCCTATCTGGCTCTTTCCTGCCCGCTATCGGGACAGTCTCGATCAGCCGATGGCACAGCGCAGCGTTGCCCGCGCCTTTCAGGTGGCGCTCCAAGAGAGCGGCATCCAGAAACCCGCAACCGTCCATACCCTCCGCCATTCTTGGGCGACCCATTTGCTCGAAGCGGGTATCAACCTGCGCATTATTCAAGACTGGCTTGGCCATCGCTCGCCGCGCACCACCGCCTTGTATACCCATCTGACCCCGCAGGCCGAGGCTGCGGCGGCCACCACGAGCCAACGATTGCTTGATGCCGTTCTATGATCACGCTCAACGCCATCGTCCAACGCTCTGGTGCGGCGTATCGCGCCCAGTGTGGGACACGGCTCTCCGATCACCAGCGCCGCGTTATGCACGCGATCGAAGCCTGTCGCACTGAGGCGCTCGGCGGCCAAGTCTTCACGTGTCCTGCCTGTCAGACCCTCCGCTATAGCTACCATTCGTGCCGCAATCGCCATTGCCCCACCTGTCAACAGGATGCTGGCGCGGCGTGGCTGACGGATCAGCAGGCATTATTACTGGCGGTGCCGTATTTCCTTGTCACGTTTACGATCCCTGCCGAGCTGCGTCCGGTCGCCCGCGCGAATCAAGCCCAAGTCTATGCCGCCATGTTTCGGGCCTCAGCAGCGGCGCTCCAGCAGGTCGCCGCTGATCCGCGCCATCTTGGTGGACAGTTAGGCATGCTGGGGGTCTTGCAGACCTGGACCCGTGATCTCCGCTACCATCCGCACATCCACTATCTGATTCCTGGAGTTGGTCGCACCGCCACGGGACAACTCGTGTTCCCGCCAGCGGAGAATTTCCTCCTGCCGATGCGACCATTGGCAGTCCTCTTCCGCGCCAAACTGCGGGCTGCTCTGCGCCAAATACCCCATGGTACCGTCATCCCAGCAGCAGTGTGGGAGCACGACTGGGTGATTGACTGTCGCCCCGTCGGCACCGGCGAAACGGCCTTGAAGTATTTGGCACCGTATATCTTCCGCGTGGCGCTCAGTAATAACCGCCTGCTCAGCGCCGATGATGACCAGGTCACCTTTCGCTATCGTCACAGCGACAGTGGCGAGAACCGGACGAGCACGCTCCCGGTGAACACCTTCCTTGACCGCTTTATGGCCCATATCCTGCCCAAAGGGTTCGTCAAAGTGCGCTATTACGGGTTTTTCCGACCAGCGGTGCGTGCCGACCTGCGGCGCATCCAAGCCCAACTGTGGTTACTCCGCAGACACGGTCAGTTTGACCCAGGCATCCCCCAGCCAGCTGCGCTGGCGCGTGGAGCGCAGATCACGCCATGTCCGGTCTGTGGCATTCAGATGCAGGGTCGGCATCTCGCGCCCCGCTCGGCACGTGCGCCACCACAGAGCGTGAACGCTCCTGGCCTAGCGTGATCGGCACAGCATGACTGATTGACATGCTGGTAGCAGCGTGTTGGCCGCGATCAGCAGCAATGCTGGTTTTGCCGACGATGTACTCTTGTCAGAGATCGCAAAACGCATCCGACATCGTGTCATGCCAGCCCACGTTTCATGATCCAGCCTAGACACCCTTGATGCTACGGTATTCGGGGTTGTTTGACCCAGGAAAGGCCCCCCAGCAAACCCCAAACGGCCCTCTATCGGCTTCGTTCAAGGCGGCTTATGCGGCGGCATTCACGCCATCGTCCAGCGCGTCGTTTTCGACGGGTCGTGTGATCACGCCGGACGCACACAGCGCCGCATGAAGCCTTAAGATATTGGCTTATGCGGCGGCATTCACGCCATCGTCCAGCGCGTCGTTTTCGACGGGTCGTGTGATCACGCCGGACGCACACAGCGCCGCATGAAGCCTTAAGATATTAGCAGATGTGAATCGACAAATGGCCCGAAAAAACACGAATCGGTGCCGCACCCCGTGTTAATGCACAAGGGGCAATCACAATTGATGAGCAGCGGTATCACGTCGGGACACGGTATGCCGGACAGGAAGTGGCCGTAACGATCGATGCAGAGGCAGCGGAACTCGTGGTGTATGGTGGAGAAACGATGCTCAAACGCCTGCGAATCAAGGGTTTGCTGGGTGGTGTCATGCCGTTTGACCAGATGGTGGAAATGTTATGCCGCCAGTGTCCGCAGGAGCAGCTACGCCTTCAGTCACGCCAGCCGCGCCGCCCTCACAAACGGTGGACACGATGAGGCTGAACAGGGTCACGATGTACATGAATAGCACAATCTGGGTGATGATGTACCTGATCAGCACAGTATCCCATGGATGGTCGCGATGCCCTCGGATGCAGTGTTACCAGCTACCATAACCCTTATTTGAGTGGTCTTGGGTTTAACCCTAGTGCTCTCGCCGCATCTGCCTTGTCAGATCAGGGGCGGCGCGTTCGCCGCCCCTGATCGTGTTCTCCCCGCCCAGGGCCACCGACTGGCCTTCACGCGGTATCGCCTCAGCTGATCGGCCCCCTGATGACGAACTGGCGGAGTTGCTCTATCTCATAGTGTGCTTGTGCCACCCAGTCGTCGCGGAAGGCCGGATGGTCATGTGATTCGAGGATCCACATTAAGATCTGGATATGCCGGAGGGCGAAGAACGCCTCAAGATGGCGTTCGTGGTCGCTGGGGAGCGGGCGGACGGCGCGATACCCGCGCAAGAGGGCCGCTCGAAGTGCCGGATAGGATGGGAGGTCCTGGATCTCGCGCAGGGTAATACTAAGATCGAAGAGAAAATGGCCCCATCCGCAGTCGTCAAAATCGATTGCCCCCGCCGAACCTCCATGGAAGAAATAATTCTCCTGGTGAAGGTCGCCATGAATGAGCCCGAAGACCTCTCTGCTCTCGCCAAGCTCGTGGAACACGGCGCGGATACGCTCAAGCGCCGCTGTCACAATCGCCGCATCACTGGACGAACATAGTGTGGTCACCACGGCAATGGCCTGGGCCGCATCGTATCCACCAGGGTGAACGTCCGTGGCGGGCTGGTCCGCCGCAGGCGCACGCCAATCGCGCTGACGCCCTTCCTCCGTGAGGGCATCTGCGCGGCCACGGCGAAAATCGCTTGGGGCCTGCCAGTGGCTAGTATGGGTGTGGAACAGCGCGGTCAGCCGCCCTATATGCGCCATTCGCCCCGGCGTGATGGTGTCGTTGAAGAAGCGCCCTGGGAGCCAGCGAAAGAGCACGCAGATCCGTGGCTCCGGAACGCCCTGAGCCGACGCGATGGTAAGGAGCGCGCCATCGCGAGTCGGAATCGGTTCCGGAACCGCTGCCTTCAGATCGTGCCGAAGGGCGCTGAGCCATTGCAGCTCCGAGCGAATCTGCTCAAACGTATGTCCTTGGGGCCGATGAATGCGGAGGACATATGTGCTTCCATCGGGTGTCTGAACCCGGAAGGTCGTATTCGTCTCATGGCGGAGCGGCAGAAATGTGGGATTCACGATGGCGTAGTCAGCCAGTGCCGCACGCGCGAGCTGACGGAGGCGATTGAGCTGCCCGCGTGCCTGCAGGGTATGAAAGTTTTTCATACGGATCCTTTCATTGAATCAAGTGATTAAGTGTTACAAAGATGTATCGCTGGCCGCGGACGAGTCTTCCCGAGTCCGGTCGGTGGTGCGATAGGCTGCTCGCGACTGATCGAGGGCAGTCTGGGTCAGCGGTGAAATCCCGCAGTGTTGGGCTTGGCGTGATACGGTGCGCTGGCGCCGTTTGGCGTTGCTTGGCAACGCGGCGGGCTGGTGGTTGCGAACACCGACGAGGTGGTGCGCAAAGAGTCTGAGCCAGCCCCCATGGAGCACAAAGGCAAGGATCGTTGGACTGCTTGGCTCAGAATCGAAGGTATGCCTAGCGGCGTAGTGCATTCCATCCTCATGCCACTCCAGCACGCCGACCCACCAGGGGCCGTCGCGGTAGACGGTAAAGTGAGGCATCGTTTTCTCCTTAAAAAATCAAGATGCACGGATTGGCAAAACGATGTGGTTACGGAGGATAGCCGGAGACCGCGCGAATCACGATGCGAGCGCGAGGAGCGGGCTTTTCATACGTATGCAGGGATACCCCGCGATGTGAGATCCGGGTGGGAGAAGCCGTATTCGTGGTGGGTGCGGTTAAAAAGGTATTCTTAGCCTGATCATTATATTGCCGCCCGGGAGATAATGCAAGCTTTCTTCTGTAAATTGCCATAGACTCCTTGAAATCCGTCGGTGTTAAGCGGCATCAAACGCCAGATAGGTCTTGCCGGTTTCCCACTCCCCTCTGTGCTACCATGGGTGAAACAGATCTGGTGTATCCATCTTAAGTCGAGGGCCGGAAGGAGCTTCCATGGCCAGCAAAAAACCAACGCCCGACCAATCGACCCATGACCCCGAAGTGCGGCCCAAAGCGGCTCGCACCCACTGGAGTGCACGCGACCGCCTGCGCATTCTGGCCGCTGCCGATGCCTGTGCTCCGGGCGAACTCGGAGCCTTGCGCCGCGAGGGGATTTACTCCTCGCACCTCGCCCGCTGGCGACGACAACGGGCCGAGGGTGAACTGGCCGCGCTCACGCCCAAGCGGAAGGCCGCACCCACGCCCGAAGCCCAGCGCCAGACCGCTGAACTGGCTCGCCTCCGCCGCGAAAACCAGCGGCTCCAGGCCAAACTGGCCCAAGCCGAGGTGATCATCGATGTGCAAAAAAAGCTTGCAACCCTGTTGGGGATCACGCTCCCAGCGCCACCACCCGACGCATAGGATTAATCACGGCGGTGGCCGATCTGGCTCCCACGGTGGGCATTGCCGCCGCCTGTCGGGCACTCGGTGTCCCGCGCAGCGCCGTCTATCGGGCCGCCCAGCCCGCTCCCGCATCGGCCCTGCGTCATCGGTCTACCCGTGCGCTCACGCCCAATGAGGGCGTCCACATTCGCACGGTGATCAACAATGATCGCTTTGCCGACTGCACGCCGCGCCAGATCTACGCGACCTTGCTCGACGAAGGCATCTATCTATGCCATCGGACACTCCAGCTTCGCAAAATTCACATGCCTGGCTAAATTGATTTTGCACACTTCTTGACAAACCACCACATCAATAACTTACTGCATCGAGCAGCGGCATAAAATCACGATGGGCCTGTTCGCTTTACTTGAACGTCTGGTTTTCATTGTCTATGTTTGCTTGTTTCTGTGGGCCAGTTATGTGGGCATACATCTATCGGCCAGCTCTTGGTTTGTCGCCAGAAATGCCACCCAGCAATGAGGAACCCAAGACCAAAGGCTACTCCTGCAAAGTGTATGGCCATGTCGATTCCACTCATCATTCCGCCCATCCCGAAGCCCGTCGATCCCAGCCAGAGCAACGGCACTATACGGGGCAGGCGGTCGGTGTTCCAGATCTTGATTGCAAAGAGACTCAGACCCATCGTCAGTAGCCCTGCGCCCAATATATATATATCCAAGTATCCCACTGTAACATCAGGACCGAGGATGCTGGCGGCACCCGTGACCGCTAGCAGAAACCCTGCAAAACCCCAAAGTCCGGCACGGTCATAGTGGGTCGAATAAACCCCCAAGAGGCCGAAGAGGATACACAAATCAATGATTGCATACACAATTTCTAGGGAAATGGTGGGCGGATTGGGTGGTGTAGGGATGACTGCAGTGCAGATCCGAAGGATACCCGCGATCATGCAAGTCATTCCACTGAAGCGGACAAACGTTCTGTATGACATTGACGAACTCCTTCTAGAGTCTGATGTGGTCACCATTGAATAGACAATCGCTCTTATCCGATCCACGCCGCTTCAATCATTGCGGACGTTTGATAACCTAAATTCGAATGCAGGCGTTGGCGATGATAAAAGATTTCCATGCATTCAAACGGATCATGCCGTAAGTTGGCGATACTGTCATACTCAATTTGGTTTGCAGGGTCGCACACAGGCGTTTAATAGGCGCTTTATCGGAGCATTTGCTTACATCGCTCATGCGCATCGCGATGCCATGCTGGCGCACCAGCATTTAGTAGGCCGCGCTAGTAACTGCTGTTCTAATCCATATGATGCAGCACTGGCCGCTGCTAGGCCTGGGTCACGGCCATTTGCAAAGCGTGTTCATCAAGGTTACCTCCATCCGCCCGTCGAGCATCCAAATCAACGACGTTGCGGATATCCAAATCCAAGACCCCACTAGATAGGCGGTTCCGCTACACAGTGGAATGGTCATCATGTCACTAAACCAGCAGGCAGGGCGGTAATAGTGAACTGACACTGCAACTTATTCGGGGCGACACCCGCGTCGCACGTGCGCACGGTCGTCTGCCGCCCCATTTCGTGCGGCGTGGGTCGAGGCTGGCACGCTGCATCAGGTGTCAGACCCGATGGCGGCCAATGATACCCTGCTGGCGTAAGCTCGCCTGAATCCGACGGCTGCCATACCGAAAACCGCTCGTGACTTGGATGGATTCGATGGGCTCAGTTAAGGTTTAATTGGTTATCATTCGCCAGCCACCCAGCGCCTCCACCAGCTGATCAAATGGCATTGTCCCACCGAGGAACCGAGTGCGTTTGCCTTGGTTGACGGTATGTTGCTTGATCCATTGATGATGCTCCGTTAGCGGGACATGCTCAGCGACGTTCGGGTCATGGGAGCCAATGGAGGATGCCAATGATAAGGGTAAACTGACTGACGATGTGGGGAAACAGCACCCCTAGTGCCCCGAGTGTTTAGCGTTATCTTGGGTACTCCTTAGCGTTTTATGATCGGGATATAGACGCGATTGGTGTAGAGTGGCGGTATCCCAATCTCGTAGGCACCAACATCGATTGCACCGACGACTGGCCGCGCATCGACCACTGTTACCGGCGCAATAGTCCGGAGCGGCGGATGTTGCTTCGGCAGCATGAGCGGCGAGGGGAACGGGTAGCCAGTTGGGCTGGCGGGGTTGGATGTCCCAACGTTGATCAGCGGACTATTCGTAGACGGGCGAACATCGCCAGTCGCCAGATTTACGAACTGAGGATCGGTGCCCTGAATAGTGCCGATGAGTTCTGGGGCGCTGACCGAGCCTGCTTGAATCCAGTTATTGATCCCAGCAACTACCCGCAAGCCATTGTGCCATGTGGCCTCGGTGTCTCTAATGATACGCATTCCCGTGCCGTTGGCGTTGGTGAAGACATTGTTGTGCAGTTCGATACTTTGCAGCCCGTCAAAGGCCCGGATGGCGACGGCTCCATCACTGCGACCAACTAGGGTATTGTTGACGAAACGATAGCGCCCCCAGCTTTGTCCTGTCCCGTCGCCGCCAATACGGACGAGCGTCGCAAAGTCCTGCTTCTTGATAAAGACATTGCCGACCACATCCGAGTGGCGCGGCGAGTCGGGCGAGCCGCCCGTGCCATCGTCGGGACCGATCATCTCCAGCTCGTGGTAGTAGCTGCCCTCGATCCAGTTATAGTAGATCTCGTTGCGGTTGGCACGGCTCTTGACACCGTTGCCGCCTTTCTGGTTGTGGAGGTAGCAGTATTGCATTCGAAACACCGCGCCGGGCAAGCCAGTTGTCATATAAATGGGATGCTGGTAGAGGCCGTTGCCGCAGTTGGTTACCTCAACGTGATCGAGCGTAAGGGAGCCTGCGTCCTCGTCGTGGCCGAGCAGTCCTGTACCGGGGCAGTCACGGATGAGTGTATCACGGATGAGGATGTGGTCTGCACGGTGGATGATCACATACTGGTTCCCGACGGCACCCGTGACTTCAAATCCCTCAAAGATATAATGGTCACCTTTAAAGACGATTCCATAGTTGTTGTTGCTGGACAGGATAGGGCGCTGTCCGTTGACTCGCACCCCGCGGATCGTGATCCGGCGATCAGCCGTGCCATGGGTGTCGAAGATCACAGTGTCATTGTAGGATGCCGTCCCATTCGGGTAGACCAGCACTGTATCGCCAGGGCCGAGCACGTCGGCGCTGACCAGATCGGAAAGACGGGCGTATGTCCGCCCAGGGCCAACCTCGTAGCTTTGATTCGGGCTAGCGGCGAGGCTATTCCCAGGGAGCAGCGCCATAGCCACCATAATCGCTGCCTGCCAAACCAAGAGTCGGCCACGGAGTGAACGATGAATCAGCACCAAACAAAGATCTGAAGATGTAATGAAAGCCATAGGTCTCCTTCGATTCAGAAAGATAATGAGGAGGTCACCCATAAGGTTGTCCGGAAAAAAGTATGCGAACAGCCAATCCGTTGCAGCATTGTAGCGATGGTGGATACTATAGAACGGTCTGCTAGAGTAGAGCGCGGCTTGGATTCGATGAAGAATGATCGATGCCTCGCGTTCAGAAATTCTTAGCAGGATCATGCCGAACAGCCTGCCAATGACTCCATGCCCAAGGATACGACCGTATTTCCAGGTAGCAGCCATAATAGGAAGAGGGTAAAGGATTAGAACCGACAGCCTTGGTCTGGTCGCAGAATCCAGCAACCCCACTGCTCTAATAGGAAATAAGCATAGCACTGCAATTAACTATATTGGCCGCGTCTCTATCCAATAAAGCAATATCATCGATGACCTCAAATAACAACAATGTAGTAGCTGAACAACGCACAAATGGCATCTGCCTTGGCAAAGCGGCATACAGAGAAAGCGTTCTCTGATCACCGATGGTTGTGTCAGCGACTACTCTCAGATTCGGCATCACCAATTGGACTATTGGATCCGGGTGCTTCGGGCGTGATCGCTCCTTGGTACGCTGGAGTACATCGGCGCGAATGGCGTGCCGATCAAAGGAAACTATAGCAACGCTCTGTTGACAAATTGTTGACAAGACAGCGAACAAGATGGCATTCCTTTTTGGCTGTGGCAGCATTCATGAAGACTGTTGCTTGCAGATTGGAGCGACTGTATGAAACTGTGCCACGACATCATTGGCCTCGGCATGCAACATAGTCAAACAAACCATTTATGAGCACAACGGTACGCATTTTTGCTCATTGTACTGGGCAATTCTGGCAACGCATAGTTCTGCAAAACCGAGTGAATGCCGGTGTCAAGAAAGCATAGGGCGCAGTTTCTGACTGTATCAATTCAGCTCTCGACACAGGGTGGAAAGAGGGTTCAAAGGGTAGGTAGGGGACCTGTCAGTAGATTGTGTATTTCGCCCCATTCCCCCGGAAAGCGTCCATCAACGCGAATGGCCAATTTGGTTGCGAATGCGTACCCAGTTCGGCAGCGTCACCCAGTTCGCGGTGATATCGCGATTGACCAGGTACAGCAGTTTGCGCAGCTGGCGGTTATAGCCCTCGACGGCATTGGTGGTATACATGAGCCGCCGGATATCGGGCGGATAATCAAACATCGTCGCCAGCTCCTCCCACGCCCGCTCCCAACACCGCACCGCCATGGCGAACTGCCCGCCCCAGCGTTCGCCCAGTTCCAGCAGTTTGGTTTCGGCCAGTTCGCGCGTCGGCGCTTGGTACACCTGCCACAGCCCTGCCACAAACGCTTTGGGGTGATTCTACCCCACATAGGTCAGGCTTTGTCGGACGTGGTGGATCACGCAGCGCTGTACCACCGTGCGCGGGAAGATCGCCCGAATCGCCTCGCTGAACCCCACCAACCCATCGACACAGGCGATAAAGACATCCTCCACCCCGCACGCTTGCAGGTCACTCAGGACACTCAGCCAAAAGCTCGCGCCTTCGCTGCCATCCCCCACCCAGTGCCTCAACACGTCCCGCTGACCCGTGCAGGTAAGGCCTAACACCACATACACCGCCGTATTCTGGACTTTTCCATCCCGCCGGATTTTCATATGGATGGCATCCAAATACAGAATCGGGTACACCGCCTCGAACGGTCGGTTCTGCCATGCCTCCACCAGGCTCCAAACCTTGTCCGTGATCGCGCTCACGGTCGCCGCCGAAATGGTAATCCCATACAACTCAGACTCTGTTGGGTAAGGCTGCTGCTCAAGACACGACAGTTCGTCGCGACAGGCGATAGGGTGACAACGTCGCAAAGGGCCAGCTGCACGCCGCGCCTATCGAGTGGTTCATCCCATAACCAGGCAACGACCCGGGTCAGATTCATCGCAATCGCACTGAAGATATGCTGGAGATGGGTTCGCGCGAGTCCCCGATTGGACTTGGCCAATGCACAGGTTCATGCGGTCTTTTGGTGATCGGTTCATGCGGTCTTTTGGTGATCATGCATATGTTGGTATGATTCATAGGACACACCCTCGATGGAGGTTCTATGGATCTTGCAACGTTGCTGCTTCCTGATGCGACTGTCATGCAGGTCGATGACTGGACGGTGGATACGACCCATCAGCAGATCACCCTTCGCGCACACCACGCCACGCACGCTGCCATGCCCGATCTGTTCCACGCCCGCTGTTCGCGTCCATAGTCGGTATGTCCGTACCCTCACCGACCTCCCGTGGGCGACGTACACCATTAAATTGTCGCTCCGGGTTCGGAAATTTTTCTGTGACCTGCCGACCTGCAATCGACGAATTTTTACCGAACGCATCCCAACGATCCTCCAGCCCTCGGCACGCGTTACACTGCGCTGTACCCACGCGCAACGACACGTAGGTCTTGCTACTGGCGGTGTCGGTGGTGCACAGCTCACGACGCTCCTCCGCTTTGCCGCAGGCCGTGATCGTCTGTTACGTATCGTGCGTCAGATGCCCCTCCCCGCGATCGGGAAGCCCATCCATATTGGGGTCGATGACTGGGCATGGCGAAAAGGCCAGCGGTATGGAACCATCATTGTGGATCTGGATACGCATCGTCCATTGGCCGTGTTGCCTGATCGCCAAGCGAGTACGTTGACCACCTGGCTCCATGCCCATCCCAGTGTTGCCATCATTAGCCGTGATCGCAGCAGTGCCTTTGCTGAGGGAGCTGCGGCAGGGGCACCTCACGCAATACAGGTTGCGGATCGTTTTCACTTAATGGTCAATGTGCGAGAAGCACTGCTTCAAACGTTGGTGGCCCATCGCACGCTGGTCGAGGCCGTGCTGAGTCAGCCAACGCCCCTGACCGCCGCACCCCATCCGGACGCACAACGAACCCTCATGGTTGATGACCCATTACCGCCCCAACCCATTCCGGCGCAGGTTCGGCATCGGAGCGATGCCATCCACGCTCGTCGCCAACGGCAGTTCGAACAGATTCAGGAATTGGTCGCACGTGGCTGGACGCATCGAGCCATTGCCCACGAGCTTGGACTCACACGGCAAACCGTGGCACGCTATCACGCCATTCACGATGGGCCACCACCGCAGCATCACGCGCATCGTCGCAGTGTGCTTGATCGCTTCAAGCCGTACCTGATTGAACGATGGAATACGGGATGCCTGAATGCCGCACAGCTCTGTTTAGAGATTCAAGCGCAAGGGTATCAGGGAACTGCACACACGGTGCGACGCTATGTCACCCAACTTCGGAAAGCCAGTGGCCTACCCGCATGGAGTCGTGATGGTGCGGCGCGGCGCGGACATGTGGGACAGGCATGGCCGTGTGGCAGTCTCACCCAGTTGGTGTGGGAATTGGTGCGCCAGCCCACGAAACAGGCAGCATGGCTGAGGCCGCTCACCGAAGACCTCCGCACGCGCCATCCCCAGCTCGATAGCGCGATAACGCTGATGGAATCGTTTTACGCTATGATTCGGAATCGGGAACCAACAGGATTTGCGCCATGGCTCGCGCAAGCACACCAGAGCGGATGTGCTGCGTTTGTGCGGCTAGCCCGCAGCTTTGAGGCTGATGCGGCGGCGATTGAGGCCGCGCTGACCATGCGATGGAGTCAAGGACCAGTAGAAGGAACCATTCATCGATTGAAACTCGTCAAGCGCCAAATGTATGGACGGGCAAACCTTGATTTGCTGGTCCGGCGTGTTCTGTTGACGGGGCGGTCTCCACAAAAATTGCTGCCGTATTCGGTATGATCACCAAAAGACCGCATGAACCTCACCAAAAGACCGCATGAACCTCACCAAAAGACCGCATGAACCCATATGCATTGGCCAAGTCCATCCCAGCGGCTCCGGCGTATCCCAAAGCGAAGCGCTCCTTGGGCCATCGTACTTTCAACCCCTGCCCGCAACTGGTGTTTGAATACCGCTGTTTGCTCACGCGCACGGGCATCGTATAAGGCATGATGTTGTTGCTGGGGACGGAGGGTTCGTTGGCGTGGCTCATCCTTCGCTGCCGTACAGTGTGCCCGCACCGAACAGGCACGACAGGCCGCTTTGCCATGGTGGGTGGTCTGGCCTGGTGTCCATTTCACGCTCATCTGGCCTTGTGGGCATTGAACGGTTTGCGCCTCCCAATGAATCGCAAAGGCGGCAAGGGCAAATCCGTGATCCTCGCGTCGCTGACGACTATATGAGCCAAAGGTTGGCCCGATCACCATCGTGTCATACTGTTGCGCATGGACCAGCAGGTGGGAATCCACATACCCGCCGTCCATCAAATGGATCGCTGGCGTGAGGCCGTGTGCGGCAACCGCATCCTGAATGGATGCACCCATGCGGAAGTCTTGCGTCGTCGCGCTCGTCGTCGCCACATGCACAATCAGATCGGGATACCCATCATCACAGCTTTCGGTGAGATGCACTTTGTAGCCATTCCACACGGTGTCCCGTTTACTGCTATAGCGAGCCTCAACATCATAGGGTGATTGGATCAGGTGCGCGGTTGCGGGCTTTTCATCCATGGTACGCAGCCGGAGCTGCTCGGCACCAGGAATCGTACAGCGATAAAATTGTTGCATCCAAATCATGCGCATGACGGCGATGCAGTGAAGATCGCGCAGAACATGGGGCGTTGCTGGCTGGGCAAGCCAATCAAGCAGGGTTGCTCCATCCTGACCAATGGTCGTTGCCAATGCCGTGCGTTTACTGGTGTCCTTTGGAAACCGCATGCGATCAGCCCGCAGGCCATACCGCTCAAACCATGCGGGTGGGACATGTGCCTCCACCCATGCCGGATCATGATCCGGCATGGTATTGAGCACCCAATGCATGGTTTCAAGGACACATTCGATCTGATGGAGGGTGCGCACGGATGCGAACATATGGGTTGCGTCCGTGCGATGCGTCCCACGCGTTTTAATCAAGCCACGGGCTTGACAAGCCGTAAGGAAGCGGGTCAAGAGGTCGTGTGTTGCATCAGCGGCAATGATGCGTTCACGGAAATCATGCAGCACGGTGAAATCAAAGCCCGGATCGGTCAAGTCAAGACTGAGCACGTACTTCCAGTCCATACACCGACGAACGGCATCCGCTGCTTGGCGATCGGTCAGTCCTTCCATAAATTGGAGGACACAGACGAGGGCTAAGCGCCAGGGGGCAACCACCACGGGGCGACCAGTCGCCGGATACAACGCACAAAAATGGTCATCAGTAAAGAGCGTCCCAAATTCTGCGCGGAGATCGATATAACGATTGCCGTTGGGAAACGCGGCATGGAGTGCGTGGGCGGTGGACGCAGGAACGGGCAGAATGGACTGAGGGTATAAGGTCATCTGACCATCCTTGCTGACAAACGATGGGATGCGGCATCACCATCGTAAGGGAGGGGTCAAGCCATGCCTTACCCACCCTTACCCAACAGAGTCAACTCATGCAGGGTTTGTTGAATGTCGCACGCTGATACGCCTTTGAAATAGAGCGCAATAATCTTCTCCTCCAGTTCGTTCGTACTCGTCTGGTAGGGGTCGAGGAGCGCTGGTTGGAAGGTGCTGTTGCGGTCACGCGGCACCTGAATGGTGTGGTCGCCCGCCGAGGTGCGCAGGCGGCGGGGACGGCTGCCATCGCGGGTATTACCAGAATTCCGGCCTTCTGGAGCATAGGGTTCATAGCCGAGATGCGCGGTCAGTTCTGCGTCGAGCATCTGCTCCATGGTGTCGCGAACAGGCGGGCAAAAATCCCTTCTTTGCCGAAGAAATCCTCGATCGAGGTGTCCGTCGCCAGTTCCTGATGCATGCGCTCAACCGAGGGCATGGCTAGTTGGTCAGCAATCGCTGCTGCTGGTTTGTGTTTCGCTCGTGGCATGGTATCACCTTACAAGCCTCTTCTGGAAAGAAGTGTCTTTGGGTTGGGAACCGAATAGGCACGCTATTGGACAGTCTCTCGAAAATATGCATGCCTAGCTAAATTGATTTTGCACACTTCTTTACAAATCACCTGCTAGTCCAATCGACCGATTCAGTGATATGATGAGTCGGAGTATACTCCGACTCATGTTCGCCCCAATCCAGTTGGCATCACCCTCGGCTGGATAGCACTTCGGGCTGAATCCCGATCACACTGCTGCACGAAGGATATGTATGTTGCGACAATTACCCATACCCTATTTGCCGCCGGACACTTCTGCCGCCGCCGACTTTCGGGTGTACGTGCTTGGCACTCCCGTCTTGCTTTGGGCCAATACTCCCTTCTCGATTGCTCGGCGCCAAGCCCGCGCGCTGCTGTATCGTTTGGCCTCAGATCTGAACCCAGTGGCACGCACCGAGCTAGTTTACCTTTTCTGGCCCGACATGCCCGATCTGACCGCACGCCGCCATCTGACCCATCTGCTGACCCGTCTTCGCCAGGACATCCCCGATCCTCGCATACTCATCGCCACACCTGATCATGTTACCCTTGATCCTGAACGCGTCTGGATTGATAGCTCCGTTTTCATGCATGCGGTTGCCACCACTGATCCTGAGCACCGACTGGAAGCCCTTGATCATGCAGTAACCCTGGTACGCGGCCCCTTTCTCCATGGGGTGGCCCTCGCCGATGCCCCGGAATTTGAGCTGTGGCTGGCCCAGGAACGCAGCAACTGGGAGAACCGCACGTTGGCTGTGCTTGACACCCTACTTGAGCAGGCCACTGTGGTACGCAACTATCCGCTGGCTATCCGTACTGCCCAACAATCCCTAGCCTTGAACCCGTTGGCCGAAGATGTCCATCGACACCTGATCGGCCTATATGCAACCATCGGTGATCGCGGTGCTGCCGTGCGGCACTTTGAGCACTGCCGCACCTTACTTGAGCAGGAGCTTGGTGTCACGCCTCTACCCGAAACGTTGGCCATCTACGAGCAGGTTCGTGCGGGCCAGAGTCCCTTTCCCTCTGAAACGGCGGGTCAACGAGGCCTGATCCTAGCGGGAAACGCGGTGACTCACCCAGTCGATTTCCCTGCTCGTCCCGAATCAGTGATCAACCCCGATTCGGCGGACGAGGCCCCCGTCTGGGCACCTGATGTCACTGAAAAGGGCCAGATGTTGGTTACTAAACCATTGTATGGCCGCGATGCCGAGGTAGCGATCATAACAACCATGCTCGCGAGTGCGATGCCTCGCCTGATCACACTGAACGGTCCCGGCGGCAGTGGCAAAACCCACCTCGCACAGCAAATCGCCGCCAGCGTCGATTTCCCGGATGGGGTGGTCTGGGTCGCGCTTGGATCTCTGCGCGTACCGGGATTACTTCGCGATGCCATCGCCTACGCCTGCGGGGTTCGCACCACTGGCTGGAGCGCAGCCAGTGCGGCTGTGGCAGATCAGCTACATACAGCGCTCCAGCCCAAACACATGCTTTTGGTGCTCGACAACGCTGAACATCTCCTAGACGGGACAGGCGTGATCGCGGAGTTGTTGGTGGCAGCACCAAACCTACGGGTTCTGGTGACCAGCAGGGTCGCATTAAATTTGCCAGGGGAGCAACTAGTTCCTGTGCCGCCACTGCCCGTCCCATCCCTAGCCACATTGCCACCGATCGAGCAACTGGCGCTCCAGCCAGCCGTAGCCCTGCTGATTCATCGCGTACGCGAACGCCAGCCTTGGTTCATGTTAAGTGAGGAAAATGCAGCAGATATCGCCGCCATCTGCGTGCGCTTGGATGGACTGCCGCTGGCCCTTGAACTGGCCTCCACCCGGCTTATCACCCTTACACCAGGTGCCGTGCTTGCACGACTGAACCATCGCCTGACGTTGCTCACGCGCGGGCCACACATTCTTCCAGAGCGCCAGCAAACCTTACGGGCCACGATTGACTGGAGCCATCGATTGCTTGATCTGTCGGCGCAGGCGATGTTTGCCAACCTAGCAGTCTTCGCCGGTGGGTGGTCATTGGCTGCTGCCGCAGCCGTGATGCAGCACCAGATGCCAGCCGCTGCGCCGGTGCCTGACGAGATCGCCGTGTTAGATCTGATGCATGGATTGCTTGAGCACAACATGATTTTTTCAATTCCGGGGGAGGAGCCGCGTTTTGACATGTTGGATACCCTGCGCGAGTACGCCCAGGAGCAACTGAAAGCACGCGGTGGTGCTGGCACGGCGGACGAGGCGCATGCCACGTTTTATCGTGAGCTCGCGCTTCGTGCCACACTCCACATCCAGGGCGAACAGAGTACGGCCTGGCTGACTATGCTTGCACTGGATCATGATAATTTGCGCGTGGCACTGGCATGGTTTCTCGGGCAACCCGATGGCGGTGCCGGCGCTATCGATATCACTAACATATTGCAAGTGCTTTGGCGCTGGCGCGGTGAGTACCATGAAGCCCGCCATTGGATACCACAGGTGCTTGATCACAGTCGGGGATTGGCATCGGAGAAACATATCCATCTGCTCATGATTGCTGGGAGTGCTGCTGCGTTTTATGGTGATCGGGATACGGCGCTGGACTGGTTCACTGAGGGTCTTGATCTGTGCCGCGACGTTGCAGCTCCGCTCATTGAGTCAGATTTGCTGATCAACATGGGGCGAATCTATTGCTATCGTGGAGATTTTGTGCACGGCTGTGCACTCTCTGAAGCAGCCCTCGTCCTCAGTCGTAAGACAGAAGACCCACTGCATCTCGTCAGGACGATTCGCAACCTTGCAGCCGCGCTCTGCGGAGGATTGGTCAATATTGAACGTGGCATGGCCCTGTTTGAAGAAGGATTAATCATTGCACGTGCAACAGTCGATAGCGGTGCCTACAGTCAGGTTACCCTAGCGATCTTCCTCATTGATTTTGGATCTTATCTGGCGTTGACAAACCAGCACACACGCGCGGCGATGCTCCTCGCCGAAGCCTTGGCGTTGGCCGAGCAGAACGATCATGCTATCGCCAGAGTCAACGCCCTGGGAAGTTTGGGGTTTCTTGCGTTGCTGCAGAGTGACCGCGCAACAGCGTGCCGCTACTTTCTGGACAGCCAGCAGCTCATCAATGGAATCTCGGCACCCATGAATACAGTCATGAATATTGAAGGACTCGCCGAAGTGGCTGCGGAAAAACATCCGCGCCTGGCTATTCAGCTGCTGGCCGCAACCAGCGCGGCACGTACGGCGCTGGATATGCAGATCGAACCCATCGAACAGCGGCATCGTGCCCAAGTCCTCGCTGACTTGCGACACGAGCTTGGCGACGAAGAGTTCTCGATAGCATGGTATCAGGGTCAGGACTGGACTGTAGAGCAGGCCCTAGCAGCAGCACGCACTGATACTGGAGAAAAACAAGGGTAATTAGCGTGTACTGATCACGCTAAGCCACGACAGGCTCTGGAACATTCTCGGTGCAACGGCCATGCTCTGCTTGGCGTATGCATGAATCCCAAACGGCCCTGCAAGCCCTGTTCCCTGTTGGTCAGCGATGGTGGGATAACCATTGATACGATCACGACGCAGGCGCAGCACTGCCAGCTCACAGTGATGTGTTTGGATGGAGAATCGCTCTTATCCGCTCCACGCCGCTTCAATCATTGCGGACGTTTGATAACCTAAATTTGAACACAGGCGTGGGATACGGTTCAGACGCTTGCGGCGACCACCGCCAAGCTGGAGCGCAATTTCTATGCCTATCTGTATACGATGCTATGTGATGACCAGACACTAGTTCCCTTGACGGACGAGATTACCGCACGGGCACAGGCAAATCCTCTTGAAACCTCATAGCAGGAGACACCGCCCCAGCCGGCTTGGAAGCCGAGAGAACGCTCAATCTGGCATGCATAAGCCCCCTGCCCCGATTATTCAGCAGATACGTTAATCTGCTGAATAATCGGGGCAGGCCTAATGGGCGAACCGATACCACTCAGTGATGGATGCACGAAGATAGCCACGGCTTTTTTTAGAATGGTATTCTCCTGCTCCAGCTATTTGATGTCGCGTCTTGTTCGGCATGCAAGTCCAGATCAATGGCCATTTGGTGAAATTCCGGCGTAAAGGTGCAAGGTTTTTGCAGGGTCATTGATAGGTTTGGTTCTTTTTCCGTAAGGGCATGATAGTATACTCATCTGTACGTCCGAGACCACATCATTTCATTATGTGGATGAATGGTCTAATTCTATACAGGCGTTACGACTATCATTCTTGATTCACTGATGTAGGACTGAATGGCATCTGCTGCCTGATAATAGCCACCCGTTGCACGCAAGGAACCCTGGAGAGACTGTGCCGCTACGCGATAGTGCGGATCAGCCATCACAGTGTCTACGGCTTGACGGAGGATGGGTACGGTGATCTGCGTATGAGTGAGCTGATGCGTAAGAAGGTATCCTGCCCCGCGGGCTGTCACGATCCGCGCATTGAGCAATTGCTCGACTTGGTGCGGGATAAGGATGAGGGGAACACCATAGTATAACCCTTCATGGATACTATTCATACCACCATGCGTAATAAAAACCGCCGTCTGCTGAAGGACATCAAGTTGCGGGACGGATGGCCGCACGATGAAGTTTGCGGGGATTGAACCAATCGCACTGCTAGCCACTTGGGATCCCACGGACATGATGACGCGGGTTGGATAGTCAGCAAAGGCTGCAAAACACGTCCGCACGAACGATGATTGTGGTGTGTGAATCGTTCCCAAGGAAATATAGATTACCTTCTCCTGCCCGAGTTCATCGGCCATGGACGTACCGCTGCGTGTCTGTGGATTGATCGCAGGACCAACAAACCGGAATGTCGCATCAATTAATGGGATGGAGGGCTGTAATTCCTGTGACGTAAAGACAATGTTTAAGTCACCGCGCATAGGAAACAAGGGACGGGCTGAGGGATACGCGGTTCCATAGGTATTCATCAGGCGACGACGCGCGAAAAGGATCGCTGGCATCTGGGGGAGTACCTGGCCCAACAGGCGCACGATATCGAGAAATGGTAACTGATGTTCATCCATGACGAAATGACTAATCGACGCTACGGCATGCACCCCTAAGATGGTTGCTGCCATTTTCCCCCAGAGCGCAATCGAATCAAAGACGATCAGATCAGGTTTTTCATGCGCAAACGCATCAAGCAAGAAGGGCAACAGGTGTTCAGTGGTGCGGAGGATTAACCCCGTTATCCTGGCGAGATTGCCGTCCTGGAGGAGTCTCGAGAGCGCGACCGGGGTCATCTCCATGGGAGGATAGGCCCGAAAGTGGGCACCAGTCTGTTCAATCTGCACACGAAACTCCGCCGTGTTGTAGCAAATGATGGTTTCACCACGGGTCACTAATTCTTGGATGACTGGCAGGGTAGGATTTACATGACCGTGGGCTGGTGGAAGCAGATAGATAATGGTGCTCATTATGCAATCTCCAAGGCAACGTCATAACAAAACGACGGTGAGTACATAGCTGTAATAGAGCATGAATAAAGCTAATTGAGGTATGGCAACGATTCGATCAGCTACTGTAATAGTCAAATGCCCTTTGCACACTCCGCGTGATTCACGATGAGGCGGTCAGCCCTCGATCGGCGGTTGTTCGTGCCACCGTTTGATGGACGACGAAGATTAAGTGACCGTGCAACAGTGCTCTGACCATTACGACGATTGCTTGAATCGTTGCCTTACCCCTAATTAGCTATATCTAAATAGATATTTAGGAAACGCATTTATCAAGATACCCTAAGTGATTCGTACTCCTATGAATGACAATTAGCACTCGCCTGAACAGAATAAATGTTCGCAATCATCTTGGCGGTGCGTTTAATCCTCACTGGAAGGATGGGTTCACGCGGCTCAGCCAAGCGCAATGAGGCGCAAGAGACGATTGTTGCCATTGCCTATAAATTCGTGGTTGTCGTTTGGCATATGCTTACGAAGTCCACCGTGGATTGGATCACCATGGTGATGCCGACATTGGTTTTTCGAGCCGTCTCGCCTCCTTACCGCCGCCAGGTCAGACGACCGATCCACCTGGACGGCATCATCGCGATTAACGCGCAAGTCAATGATCCGCGATGCATCCGCACCGCAGCGTGCAGACGGGCGTGGCTACGAGAAACATCAGCGATTTTCCTGCACGCATGCGCGATAGCATAGCGACTTGACATTGTCATACATTGGTGCAATACCCCCTATTGATTTAACGTGCTCGCCCGTTCTCTTTATCCGTGAGTGGCCAAGGCTCCACCTCGACCCATCCACGCGGCTGGGTGCGGTATTCTGGGTAACTGCCCTGATAGCCCAGCAGTTTGGCGATAGGTGCTAACACTGCGAAGAGAATGTTTTGCACCCAGAGCGGCGGTTTCGTGAAGTAGAGCACATCCTTGTACTCACGGGCGAAGAGCGCCCCCTGGAGCAGCTTCGGCATCCCATTGGTGTTGGTCTTGCCGTTCCGTGCCAATCCGAATAGATCGGTGATAGCCTCCTCAAACCTGGCTGCTGGATAGACCTCGACTAGCACGTGGGCTTCTTCGTCGCCGACGTTCCACCAATCGTGGGCCACACCGATCGGCACAGTCATTTTTGCACCCAACTCCACGATCGATTCTTTGCCATCGATCCGAAACCCAACCCTGCCCCGCAGCACGGTAAAGCTTTCTAGCATATTGGGATGGATATGCTCGCCAGCTACAGCACCGCCTGGTTGAACGTAGAGATCATACACGCCGCTCCCGTCATGAGACTCGCTCGCTCCTAGGCGGACAACTCCACGCTCACCGGTGATGGGGTTCACGACGACATCGCCCGCTTTATAATTAGCTGTTTTAGGCATAGATTCCCCCGCAAAAGATGGGTTTGTCGGTAGGATCGGAAAGGTTGAAATAGGTTACATTTCCTAAATAGTTCGAGAGATTGGTGCATCCCAGTGATCGTCGTGTATCTGGATGCATCGTAGATCACCGGGATACGCTATCTTTTTCAAGGAGCGTTACTGCTTTGACATGCACTTCAGTTTACTTTTATGGAGCAATCCAACTCCAAAGGTTCTCCATAATTTCGGCATCTATCCTCACGCCTCCATTGTTGCCCCCAGTACCTGGACTCACTCCATCCGTATGTATGGCGAAAACACACGGATTACAGGTGATGTCGTTCCTATTCCATACTGGCGAACCACTTTGTCCTTGGGTGGCATCGTTCTGATAAAATACCTGACTGGAACTGTAGTTCCGCACACTATCCTGTGAGTTCCACATCGTACCCAACGGTTTATCGCTCGGATATCCAGTCAGGATTGTGGTTTGTCCCCTAAGTCCCGCATCAGGAGCCGCCCTCACGCCCATCCATCCTGTAGCAGTATATGAGCAAGTCAACTTAATCACACCATAGTCGTAACTCGGATTAAGGTCGTGTATCCAGCCAGTCGTGCTAAACAGCTGTTTATCGGGACAAGGAGGATGGGGAAAGGTATTACTACCATTTCGTCCCGGCGAAGCTATTATGAAATCCGCCCAGCCACCATGCTCCTTTGTAAAGACGCAATGGCCGGCGGTCAGGACGGTGTCGGGGCTGATCAGAACCCCGCTGCATTCTCCCTCAGCAAGAGGGTATGATACGTAGAGGTGTACGATCGTCCCATATGGATAAGGGAGCGTATTGAGGATTCGTTTGCGCGAATCGGGACCGATGATGCTGTTGATGCTGACCTCCTCTTGTGGCTCGTCGGTGCTTGGGAGTTCGCTGCCTGTTGAGGGGGAAATGACGGCATCCGGGGCTAGGGCGAATTTAGGCGGCAGCGATCCAGTATTGGTAACCGGCGTATGCGGATCATGTGGGGCAGGAGCATTGTCCTGCGCATGCGAAGGTTTTTGTCCAATAATCATCATCAGCAGAACCAAGAGAACAATCAAACGACGTACGTGAAACAATGAATGAGGGATGGACATAGATATGTTCCTCGTTACTAAGACTAGGTGAACAGATCGGCCTATCTACTGTCATTACCAAGCTTGTTTGGTAAGAATGCTTGGCACGTTAGTATGTACAAGCTACCAAGTAGTTGGTGACAAGATGTTGCCAATATGTTGTTTTTCGGGTTCTTGAGCGAAGCGGTCGCGCCTGTCCTCTGTGTCAAGAAAGGGGAGACATATCTCTTAATCTGGGGTTCGGCATCCAATGTATGACAATGTCAAGTCGCTAGCTATCACGCATGCGCACATGAAAATCGCTGATGTTTCACGCAGCCGCGCCCGTCTATCAAAACCACGAGCAGAACTGCTTCACCGTTGGGAATCGACTCTTGTCGGTGTCAATTTCCGTAATCAATGTTTGAACGGTTGCCGCCGATAGGCCTCACCGCCACCACGTCAATCCCCACCAGCCCCATACCCGCCGGACATGACACGTTGTTTTCCAATGAACTATCAGTTCATTGGAAAACAACGTGTCATGTCCGGATCAGTTTGACTTTTCATACCACCCATCGCCAGGATATCCGATGCTGATTGTCAACAATCTGTCGCCAGCCTATCCCTATAGTCTCCTTGTGGTGGTCGGCGACGGGGATGTCGCACCTACCTAAAGTTCGGAAAGGAGGCTGCCTGATTATCCTAGAACGTAGCGAGTCCGTTACTATCAACATCAACGCTTCTTTGATATCTATGGAGGACTATCCTAATGTCGTCTATTTTCCGCTCAGCACGTTCGAATCTGATTCTCGCAAACGACAAAAATCCGCGACACCCGCTGATTGGACGGTTTGTGACTCCTATCCTGCTGGTATTAGGATTAGTAGCGAGCGGGGTATTGCCCCAGTCAACCGCTCAAGCGTCCGGACGGCCAGACTTGGATGTCGTGAGCTGTAGCGTGACCGATGATCCAATCAACTATGGTGATGGCATCGATTGGTATCGACTCCATGTTCGAATCACAAACAAGGGCACTGCCGCATCAGGGGCGTTTACGTATGTCGCCGACCCTGTGTGGGGACAGGATATGTTTTCCGGCCAGCAGTCCAATGAAGCCCGCGCGGTGATCACCGCAAGCTCCTTGGCTCCCGGAGAACAGCGTACTATCGGAAGCTTCTATATTACGAAGCGGGTGGTCGACAACCGAACATGGGGCGTTTTTCTTGACAACAACGGCATCAACCAGGGAACAGTAATTGAAACGAAGGAAACCAATAATCACTGCACATTCTGGGCAAATCCCAGCTAATCTCTTGCTGTAAACCTTAGATTCTGCTCGGTCGATCCCTGATCATCAAGGGATCGACCGAGCACGTTGCATGTTAATCATAGCAAGTTTAGCCATGACAATGGTGGTTCTGGAACATTCTCGGTGCAACGACGATGTTATTGTGCTGGTTCCTCACATTGTCGGTGGTGGACTTGGCTAATGCACATGGCTCAGGCCATACCGCTCAAACCATGCGGGTGGGACATGCGCCTCCACCCATGCCGGATCATGATCCGTTAAGGTATTGAGCACCCAATGCATGGTTTTAAGGACACATTCGATCTGATGGAGGGTGCGCACGGATGCGAACACATGGGTTGCGTCTGTGCGGTGCGTCCCACGCGTTTTATATCGCGATGAATGCCCGCATCAGGGCCATGCCTGCCAGAACCAGCCACCAGCGGTGGTGTATCCTGACCCACCCGCGTGGCCGCGTGTTCCCGCCACCCTTGATCCCAATCGCTGGTTTGCGTAGCTGCATGGAAAAACCTGGGTACGGCGCGTCTCGACCCAAGGCAGCATCACGATTGGCAGCAATGACTCCTACGTCAGTCGGGCGCTAGCGGGACAGGAGGTGGTGGTGCGGATGGATGCTCCAACGCAGGAACTGGTGGTGTACCACGCGGAACACGAATACCGCCGTCGCCGCATCCGCAAGCTGACCATTCTCCCATTCGAGCCGTTCATCGACCAATTGCGCGCGGCGACACGGGGTGAGAGGATGCTCGTATCCGCGATCGCCAGCGTCGTCGCCGTCGGTAAGGATTGGGGCCAACCACAGCGCTGCTGGGTGCCGCTCACTGTCTGTGGGAGCGGCGTGGGCAACCGCAGGATTCAACACATGGGGACAAAGGGCATGCACGAGGTGAATGAATCGGGTGACGACCTTGCTAAACAGTACACAACAGATGTGCTGTTCACGCACATCGTGACCCGGTTCATTCTCATCGTAGCCCCTGCGATGATCAAGGCTCTTGGTCTTGGGTTATGGCAGGAGCATCACGATGACGACTCGTTGGTTTGCCGATCGCATGACGCGCTATCAGTTGCTGCATACCCATCCCGATTGGTCGAATCGCCAGTTTGCGGCGACCACCCAGCGCTCACGGGCATGGGTCAAAAAATGGAAAGCACGCCTTGGTTCCCCACCCCATCCCGATCCGCAGATGGTCTGCCAAAGCCAGTCGCGAGCACGCAAAACCCCCGCATCCCCCTGGACGGAGCGCGTGATCACCCGTATTTTGGCGTTACGCGATACGCTGTCAGCCCAGTACAACCGCGTCGTTGGGGCCAAAACCATTCTGGCCTATCTCCAGCGTGATCCTGATCTCGCGAACGAGCAACGTACGGCTTCCCCGGTTACGATCTGGAAGATTCTGCGCCAGCATCAGCGGATCACGCTAAGCCACGACATGGTGGACACATAGGGATCACTTAGCGAAGAGGCTTACCCAAGAGCGAAGCGCAACTGCTCTGCGAGGGGGATGGTGGACTTTCGGCGCGGCGTACTGCCGACATACTGGGTCTTGCCCCAGTCGTCTTCAATCACATCCCACAGCATTAACTGCCGACTCCCAAAGGGATGCTCGTAGCGCGTGCCCGTCTCCATCGTCCGTATCCACCCATCGGTATCAATCGTCGCCGGATACGACCGCAGGTGGTGATCCGCATAGGTAATCGTGACATGCTGCGCCTCCAGCCATACCTCAACGGCTTCCTTGGCCAAGCCAATTTCACTGTAGATCCGCCAGCGGCGCACCCGCAGAAAGCCCACCCGATCCAAACGCCGTTTCACCCGTGTTGCGGCAAAAATGCGCTGGAGCAGCCGTTCCGGATAGGGGCGACCGCGAATCCACGTCAGGACTTCGGCTGGCGTTTCTCGCCCATCTTGGCGCTGCCGATGTGCCCAATGCACTTCGGTGTTGTAGTGGAGTAGCCATGTGCGATGCGCGTGCCAGAGCGCATCCCAACTCTGCGCGGCCCGAAACCCCTCCTCTGCTTCGTCAGCCATACGCCGTTGGATACCGAAGGTCGTCTCGATGTAGGATTGCCAGGGTTGGCGCTTCTCAATCGGGCACTGCTGAATCCGCAGGTGCTGACACACCTCCTGGAGCCGATGCGAGCGGAACACACTGCCTGAATCGCTCACAATCCCATCAGGACAGCCGTACTTTGCCACCGCATCATAGAGCACTTTCAACACGGCAGTGGTGTCCTGAATCCGACTGATCGCGCTGGAAAGAATGGCGCGGCTGTAATTTTCGACAATCGAGATACAGTAAATATGGCCGCCACCCAAGCGGTGCATATCGAGATAGCGGATGTCAATCGTCCAGTACTGATGTCGGTACTGGGCAGCAAAGGGCATGGCACGCGGTTCATGCTTCCGTGATCGCTGCCGTTTGGGCAATTCGGGGCAGAGGTCGCGATTGACCGCCATAATGCGCCCACAGGTGCGCGGACTGAGGCGGATGCCCTCACGGCGCAGAGCGGCATGCATGCGCCACGCACCCAACAAGTGGTTGCGCTGTAAGCGGCGAACCCGCTGCTGGATAGCGATGGTGACTTTGGGATGGCGACGGCGCGGCGCACGGGACTTTGCTTGTAACCCTGCGAAGCCCTCCTTGTGCCAGCGTGCAAAGGTGTTGTACACGGTGGAACGGCTAATCTGAAGATAGGTCGCAATCCGTTTTTTCGTCCAGCCCTCAAGGCTTAAGACCAGGATGGCGTGGCGGCGTTGGATGGGATCAGGATTGTCATGGAACGGAGGGAACCGCCGCGTGGTGAGCTGCGGGAGCGGGTGATGGGCGAGCACGCGCCGAATGGTTTTGATACTGGGCCGCCGACCGTGTTTGATAAAACAAATCGTAGCCAGTTCATGGGCGGTGAGCGGCGGATGCTCCGCTTTGAGCGCCAGCACAAAGGCGACCAATTCTTCGGGAAAGCGGGCAGCGCGTTGGAGGGGCGTGGGAGCGGCAACCAAGCCAGGTAAGCCATTGGTGCGAAAATGGTCAAGATGATAGGTGATGATGTGATCGGGCACGGCGGTTTCGCTAGCGCGGTCGGCCACCGACTCTTCGGTTAAGACAATGGGGCGAATGAGTTCATAGAGATACTGTTTGGGGCAGGTAATCTGCATTTGGAGTTGTTGCCACGCAGGCGCAGCGGCACGTTTGGGCATAGCGGCCTCGCTGGTGAACCCGATAGGTCGATGCCCCTCCTATCCTAGCGACTCTGGCCCAGCGTCGCAAGACCAACATGTGTTCGCTTCAGGCAAAAAAGGGCTAAGTGATCCCTATGTGTCCACCATGTCGTGGCTTAGCGTGAGCGGATCACTCAGCGCCACACGCCACCCCGGAAACCGCCCTGCTGTCCCGCACCCATGCAGGAAATCGAGATTGACTTTACCGATGTCACGACCATTCCCCCTGATCCAACCGGCAAGCCCCGCCATGCGGTCGAAGCCTTTGCGTGGATCGACGCAGGTACCGCGATTCCCTTCGCGGTGGTCGTTGATGGTAATTTTCATATGGCCTCGGTTATCCGCACGACCGCGCAGATTCTGCAAACCCATGGCGTGCCCCCGCTGATTCGGATGGATCGTAACCCGCGCTTTGTTGGCAGTACGGCCAAAGCGGACTTCCCATCCCCCTTCATGCGCCTGTTGCTGAACTTAGGCATTCAGATTGACCTCTGTCCGCCGCAACGACCCGACAAGAAGGGGGTCGTCGAACGCTTTCACAAGACCTATCAAGAAGAATGTATCGTTAAACACTGGCCAACCACCGAGGCTGAGGCCCAAGCGCACTTGGATACGTACTGTACGTGGTACACGACCGAACGACCCCACCAAGGCCGTGGATGTGCCAACCGTCCGCCTGCTGCGGCGTATCCCGATCGCCCGGTGCTGCCCGCTGTGCCAGCCATGGTCGATGCCGATGGCTGGTTGCGTGCGCGGGATGGCTGGACGGTTGTTCGGCAGGTGAATCGCCATGGCGCAATCACGATTGATACGCAGCACTATCACATTGGGACACGCTCCGCAGGCCAAGAGGTCGCCGTGACCCTGGAGGCGACGACCGCCGAGTTGGTCGTCCGGAGTGGAGAAACCGTGATCAAACGGCTGCGGATCAAAGGCTTGCTGGGTGGCATGATGTCCTTTGAGCAGCTGGTAAACCAGCTATGCGAACAATGTCGGCAGGAACGCGTCCGGTTGCGTAACCGCCAGCCAGCCCGTCCCCGCAAACGCTGGACACGATGAGGATGAACCGGGTCACGATGTGCGTGAACAGCACAACAGACATAGGGATACTATGTCGTTGCTGAGTTTCCTCCAGAGTGTGGACAAGGATCTCGTCCGGCATCAAACAATGCATCTAGTGCCACCGACAAGACAATATGCGGAAACAGCACATCAGGCGAGATGCCGTGCGTGGCAACATTTTAACAATACCGATTACAGATCTCCAGCGCATTGCCGAACGAGGTTCGGCGCAAACCATCGTCATCAGGGCAATACAAGCAATTACGCCGTGCCATCTGCCACCGAAGTCCAGGGTGTTAGGGATCAAATGGGAAGCTTGCTTGTGCCATAGCGAGATTCCATACATAAGGACAACCATACTATTTTACACAGCCACTATAATGGTATCCTCTGCACTCCATCTCCATGCCCCCATAACCTCTCGTCAACAGCCGTTGCACCGAGAATGTTCCAGAGTAGAGACACCCTGTCTCAGTTTAGTCTCCCACAGTGGGTGTCTGAGACTGTAGCTCGTGTGTGCCCCAATTCCATGTGATGGTTGCTTGGGCGCGTTGCTCATCCAACCAGGCAGTGAAGAGCTTCTGGCGAAAGGCATGTTGAGTGGCCTGATCACGCTGGGCGTGCTGGTAGCTCAGCACTTTGATCAGTGCTATGCCACCGTCTGGCAGCGGCTGAAGTGGAAGTATCGTCCCTGCGGGGCATCCAAAAGCTGTTTCCGGAAGCCAAGTGGGGCGCTCATGCCGGAGCCAGGTTTGAAACACACCTATGGTCTCATTCAGAACCCCCCTAGTCCAGGCTTCTTCTGCTTGGTATGCAAGCCGATCAGGGTCCTGTATCGCGGTGCGCCAGATCTCTTGGGCATGCTCTACATCGGCAAAGCTTAAGATCATCAGCCGCACCTGATCAAACCCAGCCAACTCAGCCGTAAACCAGTCCGCCATACGACTAGCTATAACGCGATCCTTTAGCCGCGCTAGTTGGGCCTCGCGTTCCACCAACTGCTCAAAGCGCTGATAAGATAGACCTTTGGCGGTCAGCCATGCCTCGGTCGCAGTGGCCGTCAGCAAACCGCGAGCCCGACGGAAGCCATCCATTGCCTCCTGAAGCTCAGTGGCTGATAACTCGATAGAATCACGACGGATGGCATCATCAATGAGTCCCTTGGCAATCAAGCGCTCCAGAACGGGTGCATGATTCCATATACTGTCCAGATACGTCAGCACATCGCCCACATAGAGGGTAATTGCGTTGACCCGCACCACGGCATGCTCACTCCAGGATTCAGTTCCCCGAAAAGCCCATGGGGCGCGGTCGGGCGGCGCGTAGCTCAGAGCCACTACACCGGCCACTAGGCCGTGCGCCAGCAGCGTGTAGTCCCAGGCCTGATTATAGGCATCATATTCCCATACCAATTCTAGCTGCGCCGTCGGGTGGATAGCCTTGATGTGCTGAATCCGCTTCTGAGCCAGAGCAGGCGTGCAACGTGTATGGTGCAGCTCCTCCAGAACCGTTAGCATGGGCACCAGCAGTGCTGTTACTCCAGGAGGCATGCTATTCCTCCCTCGGACACGACTAGATTGGCGACAGTGCGGTGGGTGCCGGTCTGGAGCAGACGGGCGATGGCCGCGCTGATAGGAACGCCGGTGCGGGATTCAACCCAAAGATACTGTCCATTAGGATTGATTTCCAAAAAGATATATCGTCCGTTAGGCGTAAGAATCATATCAATGGCTCCGTAGGTCAGGCCCATGCGAGCCACCAGTGCCACACACTGGGCCGCCAGTGCGGGGGGCAGGGTATGCGGTGTAAGCGGCGTATGATCATGGTCGTAGCGCCGCCAGTCATAGCGGGTATGATGGGAGACCTGGGAGTGGATCGCGACGGCAAATACCTGATCGCCGACAACGGTGATGCGTACCTCAACCGCCTTAGGCACCAGTTTCTGGAAAATCATGGGCGATGCGTGAATGGTCTCGGCTGCAGCAAGGTCTCGGCGGGTGACGGGACGTGTGTATTGATAGTAGCCCGTCCGTTGCAGGGCGAGTCCCATACACGGTTTGCTAATGATTTGCCCATTGTGGGCGCGAGAGAAAGCGATCAGTGCCGATGGGTCATTGGTGACCATTGTTGGCGGGAGTTCAAACCCCAGGGCTGTGGCCAACTGAAGTTGGGAGATCTTGTGTTGTGCTCGCTGGATAACCCAGTACGATGCCGGCACCATCAAGCACGCCAATGTCTCCCATAGATCACGAACCAAGTGTTGGCATTCTTCCGCCAACGCCGCATTATGAGATGGGTCGATCCCTGGCACTTCCACCACTGGTGCTTGGGGACGGCGGTACCAGAGCGCTGTGACCTGCGCCAAATCTAGGCTATGATCTCTCGTAACAAGGAGACGCTGGACCAAGCCCGTTGCGCCCGTGGTCACGGTCAACTGGGCAGAGTGGGGAAAGGCGGCCGGATCGAACCGAAACCAAGGAGCATCGGCTTGGTCCAGCAGATCACAGACCCGATCAGCATGAGTATCATCTGGACTGGTGAGAACAAGAATCATCGTTGAAATGGCTCCTCATTGTATTGGGGAGTACCCAGAGAGGCACTCCCCAGCGCAGCCAGCTATCTAGTCGACATCGATACCACCCCAAGGGGTGCAGGTACATGGCTCCGCCATCAGGGATTCCAGAGGGGCATTGCCGGCCAACGCATGTAGGTCATCCTCAGCGAGTTCGTAGCCAGTTTCGGGCAGATCCATCATCGTAGTGGTTACGTGGGTGTTCATCGGAAGAATCCTCCTTTATAATTAAATCTAGTGCGCCCTAGCGGCAAACTAGTTTACTCTGTGTCAGTGCATCTGCGCCGCTGACCAGCGACACACTCCTGCACCACACCTCTTATAGCTGGTCAGCCTCTGTACGAACTGGTGACCACTATTCCAGAATCATAGCTGCTCTCTGTTGACAGATTGTTGACAACCGGGCAAAAGTGCGAAAGAGGTCGGATCAGGAGAGATCCTGTAATCTCAATTCGCAATTTCCGCCTCCCTGCTCATCGGATAGGGTGTCCATTCGGCGAAAAACGGCCCTAGGATTAATAAAGGGAAACAATGGAGTATTATCGCTCACCGTACTGCTCGATATGCCGCCGCCGTGGGCATTGCAATCCCAATCAACGGCCATAACTGATACCGCCCTCCCTTTATCGGTTGTATTCTGGGTCAAAAATGGCGCAACAATCACCGATGGGCAGTCGTTCCCACGCCTTCTACCGCCGATAACGAGGATTATCCGCTGTTGACGTGTATTTCTCTGCTGAAAATTAACAAATTTTAAGGCTGAGGCCGTTTTTCGCCGAATGGACACCCTACCCGGGGTGGGGAACCAAGGCGTGCTTTCCATTTTTTGACCCATGCCCGTGAGCGCTGGGTGGCCGCCGCAAACTGGCGATTCGACCAATCGGGGTGGGTATGCAGCAACTGATAGCGCGTCATGCGATCGGCAAACCAACGAGTCGTCATCGTGATGCTCCTGCCATAACCCAAGACCAAGAGCCTTGATCATCGCAGGGGCTACGATGAGGATGAATCAGTGGACTGATCATGCTGGCACTGACAGCGTGCGGATGGGCCGTAGCACGTCGAGCCACGACGATAAAGCCCGTCGGCTGCTGATAGATGGTGAGGACTACCGAGATGGAACCAGATTATCATGTACCTCGGCATACCCGAGGGGATGGATGGCTGCTGCTGAGAATGATGGTGTCAGTCGTCAGCTGGGTCGGGAGTGCCGCATTCGTGCACTATCACGTCACCTATTTTCTGAAACAGCATGCACGGGGATCAACCTTTCTGCGTGTGGCCAGCTATCGTCCAGAATTGTATGCCGTGGCTCCAATAATGATCGGACTCCTCGTGCTCGTCGTGGCCATGGTTATGGATATCCGGGCGAGACGGTTGTGGCGCAAACCACCGTGGAGACTCTACCTCGGTGCACTCCTCTTGATTGGCGGGCCATTGAGTTGGCTGCTGATGCATGAGTTTGGCAAACTCTTGCGTTCCTGAATTAGAGCGCGTTTTCATGCTCTTCGTCATCCGCAGCGCTTTGTAACTGGTGGCCTGATGGGGATGGTGGGTTGCGCACTCCGTGAATAAGTGGGTAACATAGACCGAACACTCCCGTTGGCAGAGCATTTTTACCCATTGCCATGCCATAAACACATCTCAATTGATACTAAAAAATCGCCGAATCCTTGGCTCCTATTGCCATACACAATGATCGGTATGTGTTACCAAGGCAATGGCTTCGTGTGGAGCATTGGATCGGCATGCATTTCGGAGGCGTATCCGTTAAAAACAGGCCATGCCTTTTAGGGACATGGCCTGTTTCGTTTTAGGCAGCGTGATACTGCTGTTCCCACGCAGTGATAGCCTCACGCAGCAACGTCAGATCAGCTGGAACCAAGGTTAACACCGTGCCATTGCGGCGTAAGGCCAAACCCCACGCGGTGGCGATCACACCCAAGGGACTGGCAGGTTGATGGCTGCCCCAGTCGTCGGCGGTCGCGTTAACCTCGTCCAGTAACGCTTCGGCCATGGTATAGGCTTCGTCGTCGTCCACGCTTTCTTCTTCGCGAATGATGACCGCTAGTTGCAAGATGCGACTGACTTGGGCGAGGCGGACGCGGCGGGTCATGTTGACATCGAGTGGAGTCATGACTATCATCCTTCTGCGGGTGAGGTTCTGCGTTCCAATTCGTCGCCTCACCCGTGTACGGCCCTTTATCCCTTTGACGAGGGATGAAGGGTTTATTTGTTGTTGGCCGACAGGCGGGCATGGATTTGGGCACGAACACACTGCTCATGGGCTTCAATCTGTTGGGCATCGGCGTGGCGACCTGCAAGGGTGGCACGGAGCCAGTTGCGATTGAGCAGAATCAGAGTTGCGGTTAGCGCTTCGAGCGGGGTGGCGATGTATTGCTGGGGGACGGGCGCGGGCATCGGGCGGAGGTCGGTGATCTGGAACGCCAGATGCAGGTCGGCCCCGAGCACGGCGAGGGGTGGTGGTGCGTCGTCGAGATCCTGCAACCGAGCGCGGTGTCCGGCCATGGTGGCCTCGATTTCCTTGGGAAACGTGCCCAATGACGCGCCTTCAAGGAGTGCTTCGTAGCGGTTTTGCTCGGGCAGATAGCGAACAGTTGTGGATGGGAGTGGCATACGCGATACCTCATACCAAGGTGAGTATATTTATATATTACTGATGTTATGTAAAAATGTCAATATATATTTTTGAGATAGCCTAATCTTCTATGCTATAATGGCATTATGCTCTCTTACGATTGGGGTGACTATGGCTATTCAGATTCGCTTACGCCACGTGCTTGACGACCGTGCGTTATCCATGTATGCGGTGGCCAAGGGGACGGGGTTGACCTATCCCACGGTGTACAATTTGGCAACCAAGCCGATTACCCGGATTGATATTGAAACGATTGATAAACTCTGTGCATTTCTCCAGATTCAACCTGGGGAACTCTTTGTGTGGACTCCCGATGAGGATGCTGCACCACTTGCCGCCGAGTAAGCAGGTGGTATGCTTAAGGGGACTAGGAGGATCAGTGATGGCTCATGGATTCAGTGATACCTCGCGGCGTGCGCAAGCGATGCAGTATGCAATTCTGCGCCAGCTATCACCGTCTCGTCGGGGAGCTTTGGCCTTGGCCTTGAGTCGTACCGTCCTTCTGGCATCGCGTCGGGGGATTGTGCTGCGCTATCCACAGGCAGCGCCCCATGAGGTGCTTGCGCAGGCCGTGCGGATTAATTATGCTGTCCCAGCACTGCCGCTGGTGGCATGGAGTGCATCAATGCTTGCTGATCCGTTATTGGCCGAGGCTGTCCAGCCCGTGATGGCCCTGTTTGAACGCTTGCAGGTCGTCTATCATCTTGGCGGATCACTGGCCAGTTCGCTCCATGGCATGCCACGGGCGACCTTAGGTATTGATCTTGTGGCCCAACTTGAACCAGCCCATATCCCGGTGTTGGTGGCTGAACTCTCCCCCCAGTTCTATTGTTCAGAAACGGAAATGCAGGAGGCGCTGGCCCATGAGATGATGTTTCCCTCGTTTAATCTGATTCATCGCACGATGGGGGTCAAGATCGACGTGTTTGTGCCACCGCCTAGCCCGTATCTGGAGTCGCGCCTCGCACGGTCGGTGGCGATTGCGTTGGATGAGCAGACCCCCGCAACGATAGTCCGTGTGGCGACGGTGGAAGATATGATTCTCACCAAGTTGCTCTGGTATGAGGCAGGGAACCGGACATCGGATCGTCAATGGGGGGATATTGTCGGGATGTTGGCGATTCAACAGGCGACGGTGGATTGGGAGTATCTTCTGGCGTGGGCGGAGTCACTGGGGGTAACGGGCTTGCTGCGATTGGCAACGGATCAGGCGATCGATGGCGCATCCTGATTATCTGCCGCATACTGAAGACAGGCCACAATATCTTCATGGGTCAGCATGGGAAAGTCCTCAAGGACTTCTGTGATTGTCATGCCAGCGGCGAGATAGCCAAGAACATCGGAGACCGTGATGCGGAGACCGCGAATACAGGGATGCCCACTGCGTTTGCCTGGCTCGAGGGTCATGCGGGATTGATAGGATGCCTTCATGATACGGGTCCTTTCTGGTATTCATGCTCCTGCCAGTATACCCCGATTTACCACAGCGGTGGTTCCTGCCGAAGGAGGATCGATGATTGATGACGCAGCGTTGATGCGGTTAAATGCCCAGTTCTGGCGTGCGCCAACGGTAGCCGATCTCATTGCGGAACAATCGCCACGGGTGATTCAGTCGTTGGATGATTTCGCCGCGCCATGGTGGCCGGATGAGGAATCGGCTGAGGCGTTTGACGCGTTTTTGATTGAATCCCGCGCTGAGCCTGATACACCGTGCTGGTAGTCATCACCATATCAGGTGTTGTGATCGCGGTGCGGTGGCGTGCCTCCGTATCGCACTGTTTATAGCTATTCCCAACGCGATCTTAATGATTGCTGATGGCCACGGGATTGGGTCGATTGTGCAGTCGGCGACGGCCACACCGTCACGGGATGGGGTGTTGATCTCGCTCGATACGACGGGTCAGCTCGATGAGGCGATGAGGCGCTCATCCTCGTTGCGGATCATGGTGGCACGGTAGTGCTGCCACGAACCGCGATTTGGCCCCAAGGCTGGATGGCGATTATTGCCGATACGGAGGAGAACCAGATGGGCCTGCACGAACGCCTGCTGGTTGGAAATCCCGGGTAGACCAATCATCGGCGTATGAGGCCCATCGTCTATCCACGATGGGCCTCATATACAGGGGATGTGATTCGACGGAATCGCCAGAAACGGTTAAAATAAAAAGCCCCTTCCTCTCTCGACCAGAGGAAGGGGGTAGCAAGGGGGAATGGCCGCTCAATTCCATTCCTTCTTGCGTCCATTGCTAGTCTACCACATATACATAGTATGGTCAAACTTCGAGATCCGTGCGCCGTCCTTTTTTTCGACTCTCCAAATAGGTTTGCATCTGGGCATGCGTTGTGACCCATACCCCCCCTTTTTTGGTGACATTCGCCTGCGCATAAACATCCATCCGTTGCCAGATGCTGACAGGAATCTGATCTGGTTCGAGCCATGTGGCCGCAAGCCGCCCCACAAAGACATATTTATATAAGGCATTGTAGTTAAACCCATAGTGGGCTGCGGCTTCGGTTAAGGTCACATAGTCTTGGGGTGACGAGTGAGCGTCGTCCGTCACGCCACGATCCTCCGTACTATGGTGTGCTGCTATCCCTCTATTGTAACAAGAGATAGCCCTGTCTTGGAATCACTCGCGTGTTGTGGTTTCCTGCACGGCACGACCAAGTGCTGTGCGAAAAAAGGTGACGAGTTTTTGATTGACGATCGCTTTTTGTGCCAACAGCAGATCATGCCCGGCATGAGGAATGATTTCGGCGTGGATCTGAGGGGCAACTTGCCTCAGCCGTCGAAGTGCTGCATGGGCCGAATACAAGACCTCGTTTTCCCCAACAAAAACGGCGATGGGGATGGTGAGGTGCTGTAATTCGTGATCGGTCATGGCCGTGAGGGTTGGGAGGTGCTTGTAGTGCGGTGGCACAAAACAGCGTTTGCACAGCATTGCCTCATCGACCATGGCTTCGAGCACGGCTGGTGCTTGACGTGCAAGATCCGCGCAACACCAGCGAAAAAAGCGTTGCTGCATCCACCGAAACGGGATAAGGCTGGTGAGGATAGTCCGCTGCAGATAGGTCTTTTGAAATGGCATGATGGTTCCGGCTGGGGCAATGAGTGCCATTGTGGCGAGCCGCTGCTGGAATTGGAGGGCGTATTGGCTTGCGAGCCAGCCTCCGAATGATGCGCCCAGAAGATGAATGCCCGTGGTGAGCCGAAGACCATCAATGAGCTGATCGAGCCACGACGTGGCATCGGTGGCAGTAGCAATGGCTCGCGTAGGGATGCTGCGGCCAAGGCAGCCCGTGTGAATGAGACTATCCAAGGCATAAGTTCGGTAGTGTTGGGCCAAGGGTGCGATGGTGAATGTCCACATGCGTGAACACGAACCCGCACCAGGCAGCAAGACCAGGGGTGGTGCATCAACTGGCCCACTGATGCGCACGAATGTTTGCCCATAGGTGGTTTCGACCATGGTTGTTTCCGTAGGGACAGGCCAGCGTTGGGATGCCTGCGCATCGTGTGCATAATATACCGCTTGCGCGGCAGCTGACCGAAACGGGTGATACGGCGGAACGGACATAGTACCTCCAACGATAGCGTAGATGCATGGTCAGCGTGATCACGGCTCCGACCGGGACACAGCGGGCTGGATTCCTTGCGATTGTTCAACCGGAAATTGGATTTCGACGGTTACATCGCCTGTTTCGGGTGCGCCATAATACACTTCGCGTGGAGCACCGTAGAGCGTATAGCCCTGTGTGCTGATCCACTGCCCAAGGGCGGCATAGGCATTCTTTAATCCTCCTGTATGGGGATCGGGATTGGCAACCGCCACCGTGGCGATATGTGCATGTGCTTCAAGTTGTCGCAGAACGATTGGGGTAGGCGGTGCTATCGCTCGGCGGTGGATGGTTGGAATGATGAATCCACATTCGGTATCGATCTGTTCGGGCTGAAACCCCTCATCGTGATGGAAGGCAATCGGAACCCCAATTGGGATCTGCTGTGTGTGGAGCCACGCAGCAACCGTCTGAAACCACACCTGCCAATATTCAGGAATCTGCGCCATCGTGGGAACCGTGGCTCGCATCGTTGCAACCATCGTCGAGTCCATCGATTTCAGCTGAATCGCATAGGGCGGTAGGCGTTGCTGGGCTTCAACCGCATGGAGATGCGCCTGAATCCGGGAACGGCGCTGTTCGGCTGCCGTAATTGTCTGTTCCGTCACTCTGAGTTGGTGCTGTAATAGGGCGTGAAGGTCAGCGCTGCTCGAATGTCCTTTCTGGATGTGGGCAATTTCCTCTAACGAAAAGCCCAGCTCCTTTAATGTCACAATCTGATTGACTGCCTGCAATTGGTCTGCCGTGTAGTAGCGATAGCCCGTGGTGGGGTCGATCACCGCAGGCTTGAGTAATCCGACTGCGTCATAGTGACGTAAGGTATCGATGGTCATGTGCGCGATGCGCGAGAATGCGCCAATTCGTAACATAGGATGGTTATACTCCCTCGGGTAACCCGAGAGTCAAGGATGATTTGGGAGATCATTGAGCTATTGTGGACGACTGCTTCCATCAGATGAAGGATTACTTCTGAGTTTGGGAGCGCAATGTGTGAGGTACGGTGTTATGCGCTAGAGTGATAGCCCTATAGCCCCACTTTGGTATTCATGGATGGGTTGATTATAGCTCTCCCGTCGTCGTATACCCTCTTGACGCAATCCTATGCGTGTAGTGATGCCTTGGAGCAGATTCAGAGCAGATTCGGAGCAGATCTCGACTTTTCGGAGTCCTTCATTGATAGACTAACGATAGTAATCAGCCAGCATTCTATGGTTGTTGCTTTTGATCGATGGAACGGAATACTCGTGTTATTCCGGTGTGATGAAGGAAGGACGCTATGCTTCGACGTTGGATACTTCTATGTTTGGTTATTGGCATTGGGTTGTCGGTAGTGCCGCAGGATACCTCTGCCCAATCAGCGGTCTACTATACGTTTGATGCACATTCGTTATTGATGAATCAATCTGATGAGAATTTTGATAAAGTCGCCTTTTTGTTATCGGTACAAGGGAATGTGAATCGAGAAAGTCCTCGACTCTTCATTAAGCAACCACAGATGATCAGCGTGAAAGGAAGTGATTATAGCCCTGATACACTATGGAAAAACGCTATCCAAAGTTCATTCATTTGGCTTAACCCGCGACAGTATCAGGAAACAGTGTTAACCGATATTAATCAGGTTATTACCACCTTCGCGGCATCATCCTATGGCATTGATGGAAGTGTCGTATGGGATAAGGATCGTCCTTGGACATTGAATATTGCCGCATCAATTGCTGGTGCTCGAAATCTCGCTATTGTCCGCAAGCAAAGCCCGATCTATGCGACGCTTACCGCACACTATCCTGTCGTGGTTGATTTAACGACGGATCCGATTCAGGGTTTTATGACGACGAAATCGAGTGCGTATCAATGGCTCCTCCAAGAGTACCTGTTGAATTCTGCGAACCCGCATCGACTGGAACCAACGCTCGCAAGCCTCAAAGATGGCTATGCCCTCAAAAATCGGGCAATGAATACCCTTTATTTTGGCCGATGGATTAGTCTGGAAATGGATGCTGCCATTGCTCGAAAGGCATTAATTTTTGATCTTTCCCCTAATGCCGATCTGGGATCGCCAGAAGAGCAGTGTCAAGCACCAAGTAGTGATTATACAACGTTGACGACCTTGCTTCAGAATGTTCGTAATCGCAAAGGAACCCAGCCTATCGAAGTGATGGGATTTTTAGATTTTCGCTATATCTATTGTGAAGGCAATGGTCAGCCCCATCCAACGGATGAGCAGCGACGGTTACAAAATGTTGTGACAGCGTTAGAGCATCCATTTGCAAAAGTGATTTCCCAGTATGGTGGCATGATGACGGTTGGTGGGATTGGTCCAGCTGATGCTGCGAATGGATCATTTTTTCGTCATAGTCCTGGTGTGCGGTATATCCCCCAATCCCCAGCAATGACTCCTGAAACCTTGCTCAGAAATGATTATGCTGATGGCTATCCCCTCAATTTTTCATTTGAAAAAGGTGGCGTAAGTCAATGGACGATGTGGACGACTAATTATGCCACCTACGCTGGAACAAATCTCCCCCACGGATCAACGTTTCTTGAAATGAATACCAGTACGACTGACTGGCAGAATGGGAAGAATACGCTGTATCAAGATGTGCCGATTGCGCTCTTACGCGGATCACGGTATCAACTCCGGCTTAGTGCTCGGCGGAATCCGAGCGAGGTGGGTAGTATCCAAGGTGGAATTGCCTTGTGGGGGAAACGCGCTAATGGAAGTTATACCCAACTCAATCACTGTCCCTTCACGCTTACAAGTGGATCATGGGTTCCCATTGCATGTGATACCGATATTCGTGAAGATGGACTCCATGGGATACGACTTCAAATTGCCCTTTATACACCGGATAAGAACTATGATTTTGATGCGATCACCTTCCTTGGTCCGAATACCTTGCGCGTGAATCCGACGAAGACCTTTGGCTTATTCTACATGGGCGATTATGATGGACCTGGTGCGGCTTACAGTACCTTGATGGCCGATGTGAACGATGAGAAAAGTTATAATGAACTGATTTGGACGAGCAAAATAACGACCACCGTTCCCGTTGCGTGGGCAATTGCACCGAGCTTTCGTGATGCCTATCCCAGTGCCTATGCCTATCTTGCAAAAACCAAAGGGCCATATGATTACTTCATGATGCCCAACTCAGGGCCAAATTATACCAATCCCCTGCATTTTGATAGCCTAGCGAGTGGTCGCCCACGGGTTGGGCCTTTCAAACAGCAAACGGCAACCCTCAATCGCGAGGTGGGGTATCGCGTGGGATGGGTCTTGGATGGTGCAGAAAGTCATCTCAGTTACAGTGATCCCACGGTGCGGAGTATTTTTAAGATTGCTACCCCCGATGGCTATATTCACAATAGCAATGTTCCACCAATCGGGCCAACTGATCCGTCGGTTGCAACCTATGATGGACATGCGGCGATTTTACGCAAAACAACCGATTTAGTGGATCATGCAACCACAGACACAGATGGTGCTGATCGCTTAATTGCACACGTCCTCGCACCACAAGCCGCACAATTTCAAGTCTATCGAAGTATTTTTGTCTCATCAAACTTCATTTCGCACGTCGTGTCCACCGCGAAGACAAAAAACCTTCAGTTTGCGAATCGATTTGCCGCCCTTGATCCGATGAGTTTCTTTGGTTTGTATAAGAGCCAGCATGGACTGTATCCACGCTTACGGATGAGTATGGTCAGTGATACCCTGCCGCAGGTGATGTACACTGGTCAATCGTATGCCGTCCAGGTCACGATTCGGAATGATGGATGGGATATCTGGCGACCAAAGCCCTCAGGCGCAACCGATTGTGATGGGAGTGGGCTGGCATATAAAGGATGTGATCGCTTTGTTTGGACATTCCAACCGCCAACCAATCCCATTATTCCGACTGGACCAGGTGCGATTCCAACCGTTACCTATCCATCGGGAAATCGGATTGATTTTGGAACAACAATTGCTCCAGGTGCAACGACCACGGTGAACCTGATGTTGACCATTCCTGCGAATGCGACACTTGGCTATCACACCTTCCAAGCAGATCTGGTTCAAGAAGGGTATGGATTTGGGGAAACCTATGGGAATCAGCCATGGCAAGGACGTGTCCTCGTGGCTACACCCTAGACTTCATGTTGCGACAATTCCCATCCGTTGAGGTTGATTCGACGGAATAGCTATAACCCGTTAAAATAAAAAGCCCCTTCCTAACGCGACTTAGGAAGGGGAGAGTTCGTAGCGATGGCCGCTCAAACGCATCGCTACGAACGCCATGAGCAGTATAGCATAATAATTAAATCACGTCTAAATCGAACGCCTCTTTTTTCCTCGTTTTTGTCGTGTCCGCATGTACTCTTCCATCGCCTGGGTTGTTGTGACCCGTAATCCTTGATGCTTTTTGACATTCGCTTGAACACGAGGCTCTAGCCGTTGCCACAGTACATCAGGAATTTCCTCTGGTAAAAGAATCCGGGAGGCAATACGTCCTGCAAGCACATACTTAAGAATGCTGTTGTATTCCATATCATACTCATAGGCTGCTTCACGGAGCGTAATATACTCATTCGGCGACGATTGAGCGAGATCGTCTATCACCCGTTTGGCCCTCCTTCTGATAGATAGCGATAGGTAAATTGTAGCAGTGCTCCCATACCGCTGATGCATTGGTTCTATACCTCTAAAACGATAATAAATGTTGTTGGTTTATTGTCGCTTTGTTGTCGCTATCAGCATGTCATAGCGCTATAGTGTTAACAAAGCGACAATAAATATTGTTGGTTTATTGTCGCTTTGTTGTTGCTTATTGCTCGATAGCCTTCCATGATGCGTGAAAGCGACAATATTTATTGTCGCTTTGTTCGCGCTTTATTGTTGCTTCGTTAACATTCATCTGCTATACTGACTGGTAGCAGACAACAAATGTTGTTGGTTTATTGTCGTTTTGTTGTCGTTTTGATGCTGATTCGATGAAGGAGCATGCTATGACTCTCTTAGAACGCAAACGTGCAACCGTCTATGACCATGTGCGGGTGAACCAACCCCTGCGTGATCTCCACTACCAACTGCCTGCGTGGATCACGATTGCTGACCAACCCTACCTTGCAGTGGGCGATGACAATGGTAATGGGGCCAAAAAGATTGCGGTGTTGGATGCCAAATCGCGGTTGATTACGACCCGCACGCCCACCGCCTATAAATTGGCCAAGGCCATTCGGGCGGGTCAAGGGGTGATCACCTATCGGGTCAATGGCGGCGATAGTTTTTGGATTGGCGATGATGCCTTACGCTTTGATGGCGATGCGTTGCCCATTGGTGGCACCAGCCAACGCCTCTCCGATACCCGCCAGCGCTCGTTTAATGCGGCCTGTATGGTCGAAACCCTGATCAAAGCGCGGTATAAGCCGGGTGTCTACCCCTTAGCCGTGGGCTTCGCCATCCCGAATGAAGAAATTGAGTCGCGGGACAATGACAAAATGGGGGTGAATCCCGAGACCCGCACGGCCCTCAAGACCCATTTGAATGGGCAAACCTTTGTTGTGGAGCGCACCGATGCCTTGGGCGTGGTAACCAACTGGACGCTGCGCTATGAAAAGATCATCCCGCAAGCCCAGTCGATCGGGACGTTGTATGCGTGGTCACGCACCGTTGATGGCTCGTTAGAGGCCGACGGGATTCGTCGCGTCTCGATTGTCGATATCGGTGGAGGTGATACCCAACTGACCGAAGTGGAACTGAATCCCTACCGCATGAGTGCCGAACGCTTGGGTGCGGGCACCATCAGTATTGCCCGGGAGTTGGCGGCGAAGTTTCATCGGTTGCGGTTGAGTGATGCCCAAGCCCAATATGCGCTCGAAACGCAGTTGTTAGAGGAGTCGGGACGCGAATTTCCGATTGAAAGCGAAGTCAATGCGGCGATTCAAAGTGCCGGACAAGACTTAGTTGGCCGGATGCTGAAGGTACTCCAGCAGCCGAGCGCCTACGTGATCATTACCGGAGGTGGGGTGAAATTGCAAGGGTTGCGGCGCTTGATTGAAGAACGGGCCGAGGCATCCGGCAAAACGGCTCCCCGCAACTACACGATCATTGATCCGAGCGTCGCAGATATCCTGAATGCGACGGGGGCACTGCTGGCGGTGGTCTATGCGGCGGCAGGGAAAGGAGCCTAAGCATGGCGGTGCGTGTTAAAGGGATTCGCTGTACCGAGGATGATTTAGAACGAAATCGGCTGTTGCGAGTGCATCGGGACGATGATGAGAGCGAATCGGAGTTGATGCTGAAGGCCATGCGGTTGGGGATTCGGATCTTATCAGCGGAGGCATGGGCAGCGGGCGAGGGACAGTATGGCGGGTATGATCCGCAGGTGTTAGCGCAGCGGTTACAGGCTGATCTCTTGCCAGTGCTGGAGTTCTTAATGCGTCGAGATGCGCTGCCTGCGTTACTCCAAAGCCAAGGGATGCATTCAACGGGTGTCGTTCCGACAACGGTTGCACCGACCCCGCCCCCTGCGGGCATTCAGCGTGAAGCCAGCGGGGCCGTCTTGGCTTTTAGTGGTGGTTTTTTGGATGACGATGAGTAGCTATTTGCGTGATTAAACAACAAAGGCGATGGTCTCTAACCATCGCCTTTGTTGTTTAATCAACCTTGCTTATGCTGCGCTTGCGGTCGGCATCGCTGTCGGGGTTGGCATGAGTAATCCTGCGGCATCACATACCAAACGGACATTGTTATACCCTGTTCCACCGACCGCATTGTATACTTCTCGACAAACAGCCCGTCGAGATGTGGCCCGTGCAGCGACCGCGAGAATCCGCCGTTGTTCGTCAGCGGGAACCAAGTGGGTCGCTACGGGAAGCGCTTCTGAGGGATGGGTGACGCTCGATTGTTGCGTAGCGGTCTGTAGCGCTTCTGGATGAGTCGAGAGCGCTTTTACCCCATTCTGATGCGCTATAGCGAGCATTGATGTAAGCAGTTCATCGTGTGATTTTTGTGCTAGTGCTACGCGATTGGGAAGGCATTCCATCAGATAGTCAAGGTCACGATCATCGATTAAGGTTGTTCGGACATTGAGGGCTTGGTTGCCTTGGACCACACAAAAGACCCCTCCGGCTTGGTTGTTAGGAGATGGTAGGCTACTTGGCGCTACCACATGCAATGCATCGAGTTCATTGGTAGTCAATCCAACATTGGGCGCATCTTGTGATGGGCTGGGTTGGAATCCTGCCATAAATAAACTAATTTGGCTTCGCCATTGGGTACTGAAGTTACTGGCGGTTTGCGTTGCAATGATATACCGTATCCCGAATGCCCGTGCTGCGGTGAGTTCTGCATTCAGCCATCCGGTGAGTTGGCTTTTTCCAACAGCATTTTCGAGCAGTAATAACTCGCTGATAAATACTACGAGAAGCGGCAAATCTTTTCCAGTATATTTATCCCATTTGGTGACCCCTGCGTCTGCCAAAATTGCCCGACGACGCTGCCGCTCAGCGGTCAATTTCATCATGGCCTGTTCAATATGTTCAGGGTCAGTAGCAAGCAGCCATGTATGGTCTTTCTTTTCCCATGCCAACCAATCCAGTCCTTTGCCATCAACAATGGCAAATTGGCATTGTTGCGGGGTTTTGGTAAGCGCTAACGAGAGCAGCATACCTAATGCGGCATTGTCTTTGCCGCTATCGCTTTGTCCTGTCAAGAGGATGTGATTGACATCACGGACAAACTGCGCTGTTTGCAGAGTTGCCCCTTTAAAAGAAGAATACCAGCCCAAGGGGAACCGATAGGCATCAGTCCCTTTTCCTTGAAGTTCGTCAAGCAGAATGCGAGCTTCGCGTGGGGGATTGGCTAAAGCGCTCCCTGCCCCTGATAAGGGAGTTGGATCAAGGATTGGGGTTTGAATGACTGGTTGCTCGGTCGGTTTATTGATATGGAGCGGTGGGGGCGATTGTAACCCTGCATTGGCCACAAGCACCCTAAGACTCTGGAGTTCGCGACGCATCTTCCAGATCGCTAAACCTCCCCAGAGTCCCATTGCAAGGAACAAAACACCAATCACAACCAATTCATTCATGCCCATAACTCCCATAGTTCACGTGTTGCCCATCGGGCCATTTTTTCAGGGGCGAAAGCAAAGACAAAGCTAATAATAATGGCAATACCATGAAGGGTCATGCCCGTGCTGGGAATCTGCCAGCCTGCACCTAAAGGCAGCATGCGCCCTGAGAGGGTCGTTGTCAATCCATGCCAGCTCGTCAAAATATCCAACGCGAGGACGACGAGGAAAATAATGATACTGGCAGGCGCGACTCCGCGTTTTGGCATGAGCCACAGCTCAACGGCGGTAATAGCGAGTGGCAATGACCACCACCAGGTGGAGGTATTAATCGTGGTAATTGATCGCACCGCTTGTAGGGTAAAATAGCCCCCAGCTATCCATAAACCGATAGCAAGTACCAAGCCCGCAAGACAGGCAATGGTGTAACCCAGTTTATCGTAAGCGCTTTGGGCAAATGTTTTTGCCATCACCCGCGACTGTTTAGATGGTGTTCGTCGTGGCACAGTAATAGGGGTGCTTGGACTAACACTTGATTCAACGACGCTGACTGGTGCTGCGGTTGTCGTAGCCGATGATGAGGCAGGCATAGGAATTGTTGCTACTGGTGTGGGCTGTGTGCCTCGTTGGCCCGTAAGAATATTTTCCATACATCCTCGGATCTACTAGGCCGCGCCAGAGAGATATGATAGAATACGCGCGGCGTGATTGGGTTTGCAATTGCGCCCATAACCCCGAACGTGAGCGCGTTGCGGGGTTTTTTTCTATTCATGGTGGCGTAAGCATAGCAGGTCAATAAAATTTGGTCAATATGTTCTAAAATACAATGATTGTATTAATAATTTGATCGTAGTTTGAATACTATTAACCAAGCACATTTAACACCAATAGGCACGTGATCAATCTCGATCACGGGTCAGTTGGCGTTCTGGATTCGAAATAAACTGAAGATAGTTCGTTGCTGCCGCAACAGGGGTACTGGGTGTTGCTCCAAGACTGCCAATGCTTGCGATGAATCCAACGATGAAGTGTCGTTCGCATACTGATCGGTCGTTATGAACAGACTACGCTGGCAGGCCACTTTCCCTCTTGTGGAGATATTGGCATATGCTATGCTATCGCATTGGAACACTCGCATAAAGGTAGGTGATCACATATGGCACAGACGGTGAACGACCACATTCCATCGGGAGATTCTGACGCTGATGGACACCATACACAGCACACTGCTATCCCACGAGGGCGCTATCTGGCCTTGCTATCGCTATCAGCCCTTGGTATCGTGTATGGAGATATCGGAACCTCCCCCCTCTATGCCATGCGTGAAAGTTTTCATGCAGGCCATGGCTTGGCGCTGACTCCAGCTAATATCCTTGGCGTGGTATCGCTCATTTTTTGGGCACTCGTCATTGTGGTCACGATTAAGTATCTGATTTTCATCGTTCGGGCGGATAACCAAGGCGAGGGTGGGATTCTGGCACTAACCGCATTGGCAACCCCGATCAAACAGGTTGGAACCACCGAACGCAAATGGATCGTGCTCCTCGGTGTGTTTGGTGCTGCGCTGTTATACGGTGATGGTATCATTACGCCTGCGATCTCAGTCTTGAGTTCGGTTGAAGGCTTAAACGTTGCAACTCCCTTTTTTCAGCCGTATATTATTCCCTTGACCATTGTGATCCTTGTTGGCCTCTTTCTCATCCAGCGGTTTGGAACAGCCTTGGTTGGGAAGCTGTTTGGCCCCATCACCTTGCTCTGGTTTACGGTCTTGGCGTTACTGGGTATTGTCAATCTGCTGCATGAGCCAAGTGTCATTCGTGCGATCAATCCGCTCTATGGGCTAGCATTTTTTCAAGCCAATGGCTGGAAGGGGTTCTTAGTCTTAGGGAGCGTCTTTTTGGTCGTCACCGGCGGCGAGGCCTTGTATGCCGATATGGGTCATTTTGGCCGTCGTCCCATTCGGGTTGCCTGGTATGTCGTGGTGTTGCCCGCCCTCCTATTAAATTATATGGGGCAGGCTGCCCTCCTGATCCGCGAACCAGAAGCAGTTGAAAATTCCTTTTTTCGGATGGCTCCAACGTGGGCACTGTATCCGCTGGTGATCTTAGCGACGTTGGCGACGGTGATTGCCTCACAAGCCCTGATCTCTGGTGCGTTCTCGATAACCATGCAGGCGAGTCAACTTGGATTTCTGCCCCGCACACGCACCTTTCATACGTCACGGACTGAATATGGGCAGATCTATATCCCTGCAGTCAATTGGCTGCTGATGGTGGCGTGTATTCTGGTGGTGATTGCGTTCCAAACATCATCGAATCTGGCAGCGGCCTACGGCATCGCAGTGACCTCGACGATGGCAATCACCTCGATTATTTTTTATGTGGTTGCCCGTGATCGGTGGGGGTGGAGCGGATTGAAGGCAGGACTCTTAATAGGCTTTTTCTTAGTGATTGATATGGCATTCTTGATTGCCAATGCTATCAAGATTCCCCATGGTGGCTGGTTTCCATTAGTTGTCGCCGTTGTCTTATTTACCATTATGACCACGTGGAAACGGGGGCAGCGCTTGGTTGCCGAGCGGGCAAGTAGCGATCACCTCTTGTCGGAATTAACGGATCGGATTCAACACAATCCGCCCGTGCGTGTTCCAGGTACGGCGATCTTTTTAAGTGCCCGCCGTGATGGAGCACCGGAGGCACTCTTAGCCAATATCCGCCATAATGGGGTTTTGCACGAGCATATCTTGTTGGTGACGGTGGTCTACCGCCAAGTTCCCCATGTGCATGCTCAGGAACGTTTTCTTGTGGGCGAGGAGGGGCATGGTTTCCGAACATTGACGATCTACTTTGGCTTTATGGAAGATCCCAATGTCCCAATGGCCTTGGCCGAAGCCACGATTCCTGATTTGCCGTTTGATCCTGAGCACACTACCTATTTTGTGAACCGTACCAAGGTCATCGCGACCAAAGAACTGCCCGGTATGGCCCTGTGGCGTGAACGGTTATATGCCGTGATGCTCCAAAATTCGACGAGTGCCGCTGACTTTTTTAGCCTTCCACCAACGGCAACTATTGAGATCGGCACGCGGGTCGAGGTATAAGCTTCGAGGGGCGAAAGCCAAATGACGCTCGTCTATCCATTATTCAGGCTAAACGTCAACAGGCCCGTGATCACTAAGATCAGGGGCCTGCGCGCCTCGTGACATCTGTCATCGCGCTGCGGTGGGGTGGCGTGCGTGGATGGCAGGAAGTGCTGGTCACCCCTATCTTGGTGGCTGTCAACATAGCCATTGCCCATGGCCTGAGATCATTGGTTATTCCTAGTTGCAAAGCCGATCAAAGGCAGCTAAAATAGAGTCGCGGCGCGTTACCGCCTGTCCCACGATTCTCCTCATCCCCGCGTCGCTGCGCCAAGCTAGCACATACCCTATGCATAGAAGAACCTGGTCGCCACACGGCCATGCGGCGGCCTGATCCTGCTGCGTGCAGGAGAATGGAGTTCCCCATTATGCCGACAATCACGGTGATGGCATGGAACATCGAGAACCTTGGTGATGTCAAACTTGACCCGAACAGAGCTGGTGATGCACTGGTTGACTATATCGCCAACGTGGTCTCGTACAATGAAGCGGACATCGTCGCGATCCAGGAAGTTCGCTCAAACATGGGTGCCGATTTGGTCCAGCGCCTAGCAGCCGAGCTTGACGGATATACGAGTCCGAACGTCTGGAAGGGGCAGGAGAGTCCGCAGTTTTGTAACCAGCGTTTGGAGCAGTACGTGTTCCTGTGGGATACCCGCAAAGTTGATCTCTATAGCGTGGCGATCAACGGAACGCCGGGCAGCTTCCAATACCAATATGCGAACCCCAACTTTGGTCAGCCGAACCAGCCGCAGTGGCTGGGCTTTCCGAAGCAGATCGCTAGTAATCGGCCACCCTATCTAGCCTACTTTCAGACGGTGCAGGCACCGAATGTCCAGATCCCTGTGGCCGTCTTTCACGCGCCCGGGCCGGGCTACTGGATTGGTGTGCGCGATGCCTGCAAAAACTTAGCCCAAGTTACCGAGTTCGCTACCCAAGGACACAGCCTCGTGATCATGGGCGATTTTAACGTCAAGAGTGACAACAGCGTCAGTGTTGCTGGTAGCTTTGGGGAACAGGCTTATGGGCCGCTTGCCGGAGCAGCGGGTACCTTCACCCAGCTGCTGGAGGATGTCCTGAGCAGCCTGATCAAACTCAAGAGTGCGACCATCGGTATGACCATCGCCGATGCCTATAGCCAGCCCTACGACACGATCTTTCTCCGCAAGAACACCAACAACATTGCCTCGCTAGGGGAGGGCATCGATGAGTTGCTCGAAGAAAGTCTGAACGGCAATCTTTCTGGTTCCCTGGAAGAGATTGAAGGCCAACTCAATGGGATGAAACCGATCTATACCAACCCGGCGGACGTGTTTCACGACTATCGACTGTATGTCAGCGACCATGTGCCTATAGTGGTAGAAATTAGCTTCTAGCGTGCAGCGCTGACCCGAGGAGCCCAACCATGACTCTCGACACCTTGCAGCAGCATCTGCTGTCGGCCTATGACTCCACCGCCCGCAGCTTGCGCTTGGTTTCCGCAACGCTTGGTTCGGCCCCGATCGCGGAACTGTTAGGCCAACCCTATCTCCAAATCCAGACACTGGAGATTACAGACACGGATGGCCCTCTCACCGATGGTAGCGCTGTCGTGGTGAGCGGCCTGAGCACCCTGTTTGGTTTCACCTTGGTCCAGGTCGCAGCCAGCTTCACGCTTGACGACCAAGCAATACCCCAGCTCGCCCTCAAGCTGCTGCTACCAGACGGCACATCGGCTACGGCTTGGCGCTTCGCTGATAGCTTCCCCCAGTTGGCGGGCACAATCTTCGATGATGTCACCCTTTCTCCTGGAACGATGCCGTTCCTGCTCTTCGCCTCGGCACCCTGCGACGATTCCGGTACTAGCTTCGCTGCTGGTCTGAGCTTTTATGGCGCACTCACGCCGGGCGGCCCCAGTTTCGGCTATGTCACTGCGGTGCTGGGGACACTGGCCAGCGAGATCGCAACTGGCCCGATCATCCCGCTGCCCAACGGTCCAACTATTAACCTTGCGCTAGACTTGGCATCGAGCTTCAACAAATATTTTCCCAGTTTGAGCCAAGAATTACCGGTGGAACTGCGGCTGCTGAGCGCCTTTGACCAGAGCATGCCGCCGACCGCACCGCGCTCTATGGTCGGGCTTGAGCTTAGCACGACCTTCGATCTTGGTACTGGCTCGATCCGACTGGCCACCATGCTGACGGGTACCCGGATCGGTGTGCTCAAATTGCGTGCCAGCATCGACAATTTGCCATTGCCAGCACCTGGCCAACTGGTGGCGCTGCTGGGCGGTGACGAGTTGGTTGGCTCGTTACCTGAGCGCTACCAGAACCCCGACACGGTGCGGCTCAGCGGCTTCGGCTTTGGTATCAGCTTGGCTACGCTCCAGCCGGTCAATCTCTGGCTCCAGCTCGCCGCCCTCGAAGGGGAGGGCTGGGAGATCATCCCGGGCGACCTGACGCTGAAACGGGTGCGAGCATGGTTTACCGTCAATAACCCGCTCGAAAGTACGCGCAGCGCCCAAACCGCCATCTTCGCCGAGCTCGACGTACCCAGTGCTAATCCACTCTTTTCGATGGAGGTGCATGCGTATGCGCCCAACTACCGCATTCAGGCCGCGCTGGTCGAAGGCACGACAGTTAAGCTAACCGACCTGCTCGCCGTGTATCTGCCGCAGGTCACAGACGCGCCGGAGTTTCTGCTGGAGGAGCTTGGGCTGGCGGTTGAGTTCGCTAGTCCAAAGAACCGTCTGACCTTCGAGACGACGATCGAGCAAGACACCCCGTGGATGCTGCCGTTGGGCGGACTGGAGCCACTCCAAGTTCAGTTCATCACTATTGCCTTGGATAACTTTAGCAACGGCGACAGCATGGGCGGCCTGATCGACGGCCAGCTTACTATCTTGGGAGCCCAGACCAGTTGCTTCTACCAGCTTCCTGGCTCGTTTCGCATCAGCGCCCACATCCCAGCCTTTGACGTTAACCTGAAACGCATCGCCAGCGAATTGGCTGGCAGCGATTGGGTGCCGCCTAGCTGGCTGCCAGATTTTACCCTGCCGCAGACGTACCTCGCGGTCGAGCGCGATCGCGATGGCGAGCAGTCGATCTTTACGCTGCTGCTCCAGGCTGAGCCAGCGGGACTCGGCACACTGGGCTTACAGGTGCTACGCGAGCGGGGCAGCTGGGGCTTCGCCGCTGGCGTAGACCTGATCGCCGACCGCGTTTCAGATGTGCCTGGCTTGGCAGCGTTCAAGCCGTTCGACGATCTGTTCCAGTTCAGCAACCTACTCTTGGTTATCTCAAGCATCGCGAGCCCAGCCTTTACCTTCCCCGACATGAGCCACCTCGGGTCCAGCGGCAGTGGGGGTCGTCAGATCGTGCTGCCCAGCCAAGCCGGCGGGCTGCGGTCTGGCCTCACGCTCTATGCAGATATCACACTGAGCAACTCTCCGACACTGACGATGCTCCAGACCTTTCTTAAGATCTCGGGCGACATCGGTATCACCATGCTCTTGGGTGAGAATCCGATGCAGAATGCACGGCTGTTCGCCAGCGTTGACGTTCGCGTGCTCACCACCCTGCGCATCGTGGCTGAGTTCGGTGCCACACTCCAAGGCAGTGAAACTGGGCTATTTCTCCAAGGCCAGGCACTGGTCGTGCTCGCTGATCAGCCGCTGGAGTTTGACATGGCGATGCTCCTCGTCGATGACGGTGCACTGATCGCCGGGAACCTCAAGGGCGGCCCGGTGAACTATCACAGCCTACAAATCAGCAATCTCGCGCTGGAGCTGGGCGTGGATTTCGAGGGCGTACCCAGCGTTGGCTTTGCGGCGACGATCGACACGCCGACCTTCGAAAGTTCGCTGGCGATCTTCTTCGACTCAACCGACCCGGCCAATAGCATGCTCGCCGGCGCGGTCAGCGACCTCACGCTGCGCGACGCGGTGGAGGTGCTTGTTGGTGGAGTGCTACCAGTGTCGCTTGGCGAGGCACTAGCCCAAGTCGGACTCACGGGAACAGGGCAATTTCTCCTGTCGGGCGACTTGTCCACAGCCTTGGACAGCTACGACATGACGGCGGTCGCGGCGGCCCTCCAAGCGGTCGGCGTGACTTTTCCCCAGCAGGGTCAATCCGCGCTGTTGGTCGTGAACACGCCCGGCCATGTCTGGCACCTGACCGATCTGACGACCATGCGTCACTTTGAGTTTGAGCGCCAGGGCAACCAGATCGTGGGTGCGTTGGAGGCACAACTCTACTGGGTACCAGGTTCACGTGGTGCCTACATTGGTCAGACCTACTTTCCGAGCGGCTTTCTGCTGAGTGGTACGATCGTCTTCTTTGGCCTAGAAGTCAGCCTGTCGTTCACAATTAGCCGAGGGCAGGGCATCAGTGCTGAGGCACAGCTAAGCCCGATCGCGATTGGCGGATCGCTGCTCACAATCACCAGTCTAGGCGGCAAGGCTGGCCCCCATCTCTCACTTTCGACGGCGGCTCCAGAGCACTTTTTCCTGAGTGGCGACATTCAGTTGCTCGGTATCATTGGTGTCGGCGTACAGATCAGCATTGCGCAAGCCGGTCTGCTCTTCGACCTGCGCGGTGAGCTGCTCCCGGGGATGACCTTTGACCTGCACGCGAGTTTCACCAGCCTGCACAGTTTCAGTGCAAGCGGATCGGTGGTGCTGGGGGTCAGTCGCATGCTCGACTTCGGGCCGCTGGGGTCACTCAGCCTCAATGTCGGTATCAACGGACAGCTAACGATCGCCCACCAAGATGGTGTGAGCAGTGCTACCTTCCAAGGTGGATTCCAGTTCGGCACGAACGCGTACAGGGTTGGCCCGATTACACTCGACATCAGCCGTGCGGCCCTCGCCGAACTGGGTGAGACCGTGGCACACCATCTCGAGGCAGTTTTCCATCACGTGATGCACGACCTGCGAGGATGGTTCGAGTTGGTCAAACAGAACCTAATCCAAGGCATCAGCGGGATGGGCCAGATTATCCACGTGTTGCGCCAGCACTTCGGCCAAGACAAGCACGCCGTCGCGACGCTGCTTAAGGAGTTGCTCGTCCAAGGTGTTGAGCCAATCGCCGATGCTCTGCGCAGCACCTTCGAACTGGATAGCCGTGGGCTGGCACGCTTGCTGCATGACACCGGCTACGCGGTCGAGGATGTGACGCGGGCGCTGCGTACGGAATTCGACAAAAGCCACCGTGAGGCAGCGGCGATCCTCAAGGAGGTTGGTTACTCGGCGGATGCGGTGGCACGGGCGCTCCTCCAGAAGTTCGAGAACGATCGAACGCGGGCGATCCAAGTGCTGCGCGAGGTAGGCTACGATGCCCGCGAGGTGACGGGTGTCACCGTGGGGGTCTTCCAGCAGTCGGCGGCGGACACGGTGGCACTGCTCAAAGCGGCCGGCTACGAAGTCGAAGAGGCCGCCCGTGGCTTACATCAGGCCTTGGCCTTGGATAGCCGGGCTGTGGTGACGCTGCTCGGACAGTCAGGCTATGACGTGAAGGCGGTCGGACGCGCGTTACAGCATACCTTCGACAAAAATGCCAACGAGGCATCGCGGATTCTCAAGGAACTGAATTACCCGATCCACGATCTGGCCAAGGTTTTGCGCCACGTCTATGATAAAGTAGCCAAGGAGGCTGGCAACGTGCTCAAGGAACTCGGTTATGCCAGTAAGGATGTCTCGGATTCGCTCCAAAAGGTCTTTGACTTAGGAGAAAAAGAAGTCGAGAAGCTCATCAAGGACATTTTCTAGCGAATCCCCGATCACGCTAGTGCAGCGATCTGGATTATCATGCTGCAATGATTCCGATTATAAGCACAGGCGCTGATCGTTCTCGGCATCCAAACGATATGATCGTTCTATCGTATGAAGCGTATGCGGAACGTGTCAATACCGTCACCTGTGATCGTCAATTGCACAAGATTCCGAGCTTTCTGTATTTGCTGCTCATTTTGAACGAGGAAACTAATAACTTACATCGAATACTATTAACCAATCCCACCAACGCCAACAGGCCCGTGATCTCAGCGATCACGGGCCTGTTGGCGTTGAGAACGGGAGCATGGTTTGTTCCGCCTGCGGTGGGATCACCGTCGGCGGTTTGGTCAGTGGCAGATGGCAGCGCGGGCATCGTGCATCCCATTCGGCAAATACCGGATGGCTTTCCCGATGTTCGCAGCGAGCATAGGCCTCATGTGGACGATGCGCTCGAAGCTGGGCAAACCAGAACTCAGCGGTATATGCGCCTGCCATGGGGATTTTTGCCCGCTGGCGATCAAGCGTTGCCAACGTCGCTGCATCAATGACCTCCGCCACGAGGCTGCGAAGGATTAATCCTTTGACCTCGCGTCGCTGATCGTTGGCCGCGACCCGCGCCAGCATCGCGTCTTTTGACTGGATAATCGCCGCGAGATCGCTGGTTGCTTGCTGCTCGGTTACCAGCCAATCGGCCAATGCGCCGCCGAGGTGTCATTCGGCAGCGAACAGGGGGTAGCGTTTGCGCAGGCGGTTGTTTTTGCGCGTGACCCGCCGTTTGACCCGCTCGTCGAAGGTCAGCATCCGCCTTCCTCCGGATCAAGCGCAATCAGCGCGGCAGCCAAGACATGCTTGCAGAGTTGCCCACCCCCATGGCTCCAAAAGCCTTTGCATTGACAGGTAAAGCCCTCGGTATGGTCGATGCCATTCGCCAGTGTGACGGTGTAGGCTTTTGACCCCTGCACCGTGAACGTGGTCGCATCGCTGCGTGAGACCTGCTGGCCGAGGACAAGCACCACCGCCTCATAGAGTTGGCGACGCGAACAATCTCCGGCAATCAAGAGCGCTTGTTGCACCCGAAAGCACCAGCGGTCATCCGCTGTCGTGTCGCTCTGGAGCAAGGTGGCCAAGGGGCTGCTGGGCGGAATCGGTTTGAGGGCCGTGGCCGTGATCGAGGTCGGTGCGCAATGATTGGGCACAATCTCGTCACAGCGGGCCAGCAACAGTGCCGCCGAATGGTGCAGCGCAGGCGTGGGTGCGGCCATGGTGATGGCAGCGGTGAGTTGGCCGAAGTGGGTGAGCATGGCGGTTTGGATGACGGTCTGCATGGGGATTCCTTTCGATTAATGACTCCACGCAAGCCGTCGCTCGCGCATGCTGGTATAGCCGCCTTTGCCGATGATCAGATGATCCAGTAGCTCAATCTCTAAGAGTTGGCCTGCCTGAATGGCCTGCTTGGTGAGCAGGATGTCCTCGGGCGATGCCCACACCATCCCCGACGGGTGGTTGTGCGCCAGGATGACCGAGGCGGCATTGCGGCGCAGCGGCTCGCGAAAGAGGTCGGCCATGCGGCAATAGGCGGTATTGAGGGTTCCAACCACAACGGTGTGCATGCCGATGATGTGCGCTTGGGTTGACAACGAGATGACCCGCAGTTCTTCCTGTTCCAAGTGACTCATTTCGGCTTGGAGCAAGGCCACGACCTGCATGGGTGTGGTGATCGGTTCGCCCGTCACGGCTTCGGCCAGTTTGGCGTGGCCAATCGCGAAGGCGGTGCGCAGCCGAATGGCATGGGCGCGGCCAACGAGTGGGGTTAACTCCTCCTCGCTCATGCGAGCGAGGGTATTCCACGACTGGTCAGCAGCCTGCCAGAGCGCGGCGGCACACGCCTGATCGCGAGCGGTTGGGCGGGAGGGATTGAACAGGGCAAGCAGGGTGGGAATGGCATCAATAGCCATGGGTAGACTCCTTCACCGCTGGGGAGCAGCGGTGCGCTACTCCCCAAACGGGGAAGAAGAAGAGGGTGGTTAGCGCTGCAACCAGCGGATGATCACGCCAAGACCGTCATAGACATAATTGCCAATCACATCGGAGATGATCGGGGCAACGAGGATCTTGACGGCGACGAGGCTCGTGATCATGCGCAGGGTTTGGATGCGCTGCTGGTTCCGTCGTCGTTGAGCGCGATAGCGGTGGCGGTTGGGCCAGTGCTGGCCACGGCTGCGGCGACGGTGGCGATGGTGGCGGGTATGGTGCTTCATCGGTCACCTGCCCATGGGGTATGGTGGTTCGTCATGGTGACGGCTCCGGTGCCATTCCGCCACGACGCGGAACCGCACACTGGGTGTGTCCCAAATCGTCGTGGGGGCATGGCCGATGGGTGCTTACAGCACCATAGCGAACTGGTGGGCGACCTGCGCCGTGTGGCGGGTCGGCACATCGACGACCGTGAACAGCTCGTCCCAACGGATGGGCTGCGCGGCGGTGTCGCTGGGTGGTGGGGTTGGGTCAGTCGGCAGGATCAGGCTGGGGCGTTCGGCCTCGGCCTTGAGGGTCTGTCCGACGCTGCGAAATTGATCGCGCAGGGCACGGGCATCGTCCATGGGGTTGGCGTTGCGTAATTGCTTGGCCAACTCTTGGAGCAAACTCATGCCCGGATCGAATTCCAGCATGCCGCCCTCGCTGTCATCGCCACTCAACATGGTCGCGGCAGCGGCTTTGCGGCCCACCACCCCCAAGGCGCGGTGACTCATCGTGTGCTCGTAGCCCAAGAAGGTCACCTCACAGCCCATGGTTTGAGTGGGACGGAAGGCGCGGCGTTTGGCCTGAAAGAGATCATAGAGGCTATACAGCGGCTCGACGACCACAATGCTGGGCCACGCGATTAAGTTGAGGCCAGTTTTGACCAAGCGCGGGTTGCACACGACGACATTCGCGCCGTTGTTGACCTGTTCGGTAAACCAGGCATTGCGTTCCCCCGGAGCCACGGTGGTGGCGCGGAGGATGGCCACCTTGAGCGTGGTCTGGTGCTGCTCGTGAGCGAGGGCGGTGACTTTTTCCGCCAGATCGACGGCAATGTCATCGTTGCCCGTATGCTCAGCAAACAGCAACACGCGTCGTCCTTGCTGAATCTGCGCGGCGCAATACTGGGCCAACCACGTATGGTGGGGCAGGATGCGCTCGGCAGGCAGTTCGGGCGTTCTGACTGTTTCGTTGACCAGCTGCGAACTGATGGTTTTGGGTCGCCATGGCTGGTAGGGCCATGACAAGGTGGCTTGGAGGTAGGCCGACAGGGCATCGTAGCCGCCATTGCCAATGATCGCTTTGCCCTCGTCCTCGATCTGCCGATACTGCGCCTGCATGTCCATGGGCAGTTTCAAGAGCACGACATCCTCACGGTAGTCGGGCAACTGAAAGCCCATGTCCTTGAGCAGGACGGTATAGGTGCAGTTTTGGACGATGGTGATCAGGTCGGCGGTAATGCCTGCGCGTTCCTGAACCTCGGTGCTGGTGCGGGTTTTCCCGTCGTAATGGCCAGCGGTGGCAGCGCGCGTGATCTCCTTATCCATCACATCGACGACCCCCACGTCGCGCACAAAGGCGCTGCGGTTGTTCCAGCCCCAGCGATCCCGAATGACGGTGTTGCCAAGGCGGAGCAAGAGGTCGTAGAGCGTCGAGGCCATGCCGCCGTAGGCGGTTCCGGTCATGCCAACCGTGGTGCGGCTGGCAGCGACCATGGCCCCAAAGGCATTGCCCAGTGCGGTGCGTGCCCCTTTGGCCTCGTGGATCTCATCATGGACGTAGAGATCGACCCGTTGGGGGTAGCGGCGCTGGATGAAGGAGGCGAGGGCCATCCGCGGATTCGAGCGTGGACGCTGGCCCCACGGGATGGCGCGACGACCGTTGGCATCGACGGCGTAGGTCTGCCAGTCGTCAGACTGGAAGATTGGGAGGCTGCGATCCTGCACATTGTCCCGTTCGCGGCATTGTTGGCCGAGGTGGTCGTGACACTGGGGGCAGGTCACGCTGGCGAGGCCGCGTTGCTTGAGTTGCTTGGCATCAAGCACGGCCCCATCGGTTTTGCGTTGCAGCCAGCCACAGCGCGGGCAGGCAAGGCCACCATAGCGCATCAGCGGGATCGCCCGTTGGTTGGGGCGGTCGGGTGCGGATGCGTCGGCGGCAATGCGGCCTTCGGTGGTGGCTTTGGCCTGTTTGGCCAAGGCGCTGCGGGTATCGGCCTCGTGGACACTGCTGCCCCAGCGGCTATCGACCCACTCCTCACGGCGCATGAGCAAGCCTGCAATGGTCGCAGGCGAGCCAAAACGGGCATAGCGCTGTTGCATGGCTTCCGGCAAGGACTGCCAGTAGCGGTGCAGGCGCTGGGCCGTATTTTTATAGTCGCGATCCTCCGCGCCAAGGACATAGCCCGACTCCAATTTGAGTTTGGAGTTCGAGATAAAGCCCACACGCGGCAGGGTGGGATGCACTTCGGCGGCCCGCATAAAGCGCGAGACATCACTGGGTGATTCCAGAATATCCATCGCCCATGTGTCGCCTAAGAGTTGATCCCATTCGGCCCACCATGGCGGCAAATCGCCCGTGCCATGGGTGTAGTAGGCCGCGACTTGCTCGGACGTGCCCACAAGGTGAATCGGGCCAGCAACGATGGTGGTAAAGGCAGGTTTGGTGGTTGGGGTGGTCATGGCAGGGACTCCTGTTAATAGCGAGAACGCCCTGCGCCGACCATCCCCTACGGGATGGCCGCATGCGTGCGGTTCCCGTGGAGAATTCATCGG